>CAUQJW010000098.1:0-6310 GCA_963518485.1 uncultured Campylobacter sp. | reverse complement strand
ACGGTGGCGTAAATAACGTCCGGAGTAATACCTTGAGGCAAGATAGACGCGGTATCCGGGCTAAATACCGGATCGGTTAGGTTGTTGTTAACCTCCGGGTGCTCGCCGGGGAAGCGGATAGTAGTGGCGTGGCGCGATCTGCTCCATACCTCGTACTGCGCAGGGTGGCACTCGCCGCACTTTTCGGAGCCTATAAATTTGTTAGGAAACTGAAGCGACGAACCGGCCGGTATCCTATACATCATAGAGCTATAGCCTTTACCGCCTTCTCTCTTACTGGCTTTTGACATATCAAAACCGTGACCTTCCGCAAGCCACTCAAGGCCTCGGTCGTGAACGTCTAGTTTACCGACCGTTTTACCGCCGTATTTGGTGAAAATCGGGTGGTTTTTAAATAACCACTCATACATCTCCTGCTCTTCTACGATGTAGTCTTGCAAGGAAATAACGCCTCTGCTTTGCAGCGTCCCTTTGGGATTTGCTATAACGTCTCGCGCCTTTTGAGACATCTGCATATTGTGTTCTTCGCAACAGGCTTGCGATGCGAAGACGCTAACGCCCATAAGCAAACCTAGCAAGGTTTTACTTAAATTCCTCATTGCGCCCTCCTTTAAATTTTGGATCTAAAATCAAAACGATTTCATATTGAGAATGCTAGCGTAAAAAGGGGGCAAAAAAAGGGGAATTATTAATAAATTATGAATTTTTAAATTTAATAGTAAACAATACGCCTTCATTTATATTTCTCGCATAAATTTGAGCGTTATTTTTTTCTATTATCATTTTGCTCATATACAATCCAAGACCGCTGCCGGATTTTTTCGTCGTAAAGCGCGGTTCGAAAATTTTATCGATTAGCGTTTCGTCGATACGGCCGGCGTTATTTTCTATCTCGACGAAACGTAAACCCTCGCGCGCGAAAGCTGAAATTTTTATATAATTTCGTTCCTGCGCCTTCGTCATTGCGTCAAAGGCGTCCTTAGCGTTATTTACGATATTTATCAGTACTTGGATAAGCTCGTTTACGTTACCGAAAAGCTTAAAGTCGTCTTTTATATCTATTTGCACTTCAATAACCCGCTTTTTAAGGGCGGCGTTTAAAATTTTACGCGTCTGATCGATTGCTTGCGAGACGGCGAATTCGCTTTTAGGCATATTAGGATTAAAGAAATTTTTAAAATCTTCGATAGTATCGCTCATAAATTTTACCTGCTCGCTAGCTTCGTCTACGGCCTGTTTTAGTCTCTGGGGGCTTAGTTTACCCCGCTCGGAGTAGAGTTCTAAATTTACAAGAGCGGAGCTAATCTGCGCCAGAGGCTGGCGCCACTGGTGCGAGATATTGCCGATCATCTCGCCCATCGAGGCTAGGCGACTTTGATTTATCATTAAAAGCTCGTTTTGACGCTTAGCCTTTTCGTTGCCTTTATGAATCCTATAAACAAAAACTCCAAACGCCGCAAATACCGCAAATATAGCCGCACCGCTAACGATAAATTCCTGCTTATGGTAAAGCAGGATATTTTTCACGGGAATTTTAAAGCTTACCATCGCTATCGTATCGCCGACTTTACCCCTAAAATCGCTTAAATTTCCGTATCGCTCTTTCATTTTTTTAGGAGCGCTGTTTATATTATGGCACTTGACGCAAGAATCGTCGGAATTTTTAATAGGCAAGCCAACGAAGAAATGCGTTCCCTTGCCGTCTTTTACGATATCGGCGTAAGCATCGTATTTACCCTCCTTAAAGCCTTCTAAAATTTCGTTTTCAAATTCGCTGCCTTCGTGTTCCGGATTTAACGGATCGGTAGCGACTAGCTTATAGTCGTAGTCTATATTTTTCTTGGCGAGCTGTATTTTATAAATTTCGCGAGCTATATACGATGAAGAAAGAAGCCTAGAATCGAAAAAATCGTCCGGCAATACGCCCTGTTCTTTTAGCTCTTCTATAAGCGGTCGCTGGACGGTAGAGACGTAATCGCGTACGCCGTTCATCGCCTCCAGTACGTAAAACGCCTCTTGCCTAGCGTCCTTTATCGCGAGATCTTTATAAAAGCCGAAGACTAAAAAAGTTACGGCGCCGTATAAAACGACGAGAAGCAAAACGATAAATTTAAATTTGGACTTCACAGAGATATCCTACGCCGTATAAATTTTTGATAACTTCTTTACCGATTTTACGGCGAAGCTCTTTAACGATCGTTTTTATCGCTTCTTTGCTGGGCTGTTCAAATTCCCACATATAGTCAAATAACTGCTCGTAGGTGACGGTTTGGTTTTTGTTATTTAAAAAATACTCCAAAAGCTTGCTTTCGCTCTTGGAGAGGCGACAGGCTTCGTCTCTGATATGGATAATTTTTCTACCGAAGTCGTATTTTAACTCGTCGTTAATATTAAATACCGGCGCATAATCTATAAGCTCCATGGCGACGTCCTCTAGAGCTTTTATAAAAGTTTCCTTATCATAGGGCTTTGATAGATATCTAGTTATTTTTAGCTCGACCGCCCGCCATAAATACTCCTGCTCGGTGTGACTCGAGATAACTACGATAGGGATTTTACGGTTTACGGCTCTTACTCTTTTGGCTATCTCAAGGCCGTCTACATGCGGAACGCTGACGTCTAAAATAAGCGTATCGTACGAACCGCTCATAGCTTCGTCTAGCGCCTCAAGCCCGTCTTTTACGCCTTTTACTTCGGCGAAAAATAACTCGAGCGAATCAACCATATTTTTTAATATATAAGGCTCATCCTCTAGGCAAAGGACTTTTTTATTGGATAAAACGTCTAAAACGGAGTAATCTTGCATTTGCGCCTCCTACCGAGTTTGAGCGATACTAACACAAACGAGCTTAAAACGAAATTATCATTAAAATGTATAAAAGTAGTAAATTCGGGCGACGAATTTATAAAGCTCATCCCGTTAAGGCGAGCTTTGTAAATTAATTTTAATATTTTTTAAAATATCTATCGCCGTTTTTCTCGACGTGCTTGATGTTAAAATGGACGAATTTATATCCGCCAAAAAGCGCCAAAACCCAAAGAAAAAGAAAAACTATCGCTTCTATCATTTTTATCCTTAATATGCGTGATGATCGCGCTTGATCTCGTCGGCCGTGATCTTTTTGCTATCCATCGCTCGCCAAACGACGAAAATATAGCCCAAAACAAACGGCACTAGCAGGCTCACGTAGGCCATGACGTTTAGCGTGTAGTGGCTAGAGCTTGCGTTTTTGATCGTGAGTGAGCTTTGTAAATTTGAAAACGACGGATAAAACGCCGTGTCCGCAAGGCCTGATATCAAAAATAGTCCCGTAACCGTTAGCACTACGCCCGCGCCGTAAGGCACTACGCCGTAGATGCTTGTCGTAAACGCGCCCTTAAATATACCAAAAAGCACGAGTCCGACGCCTATAACTATCATTGCAGCCACAAGCGGCATCTGGAGTAAATTTAGAGCGTATTTAAAGCCAACTAGGCTCACTACGCCGCTCTCGTCGTAGGCAAAACCGGCTTTGGTAAATATCCAAGCGATGAAGATTAAAAAGAACGGTAAAAAGAAAATAGTATTTTTTAGCACCGCTTTTCTGGCATTGGCTCTTATCTCCGCATCGTCGATGTTGTTGATGAGGTAGAGCGCTCCGCCCACGCGAGAGAGAAAAAACACCGCGATGCCTAGCGGATAGAGCATGATATTGCCCAGCGCTTCAAGTCCGCGAAACGGCGTTTGCCACTGCACGAAGTTGTGCTCGTTTAGTAAAAAATCGCTGCCCGAAAAAAACGTACTAACCGCCATGCCGATGAGTATAACGCCTAAAGAACCGTTGATGAAAAGGAAAATTTCATAGGTTTTTTGGCCTAGGAAGTTGTCCGGTTTTTTGCGGTATTCGTAGCTCACGGCTTGGAGGATAAAGCAAAACAAAATCGCCAACCATACCCAGTACGCGCCGCCGAAGCTCGTCGCGTAAAACAGCGGAAACGCCGCAAAGCACGCGCCGCCGAACATTACGAGCGTGGTAAAAGTAAGCTCCCATTTGCGCCCGATAGAATTTATCACCATGTCCTTTTGAAGCTCGTTTTTGCAAAGCCCGAAAAGCAGCGTCTGCCCTCCCTGAACGAACATCATAAACACTAGCAAACCGCCTAGCAAGCTAACTACGCACCACCAGTAAATTTGTAAAAATTCTAAACTAAGCATGGTTTTCAAATCCTATTTTTATCTGTTTTAGCATGATTTTTATCTCGGCTATCAAAAGCGCCGTAAATAAAACGGCAAATAGCCAGAACGAAATTTTGACGTTGGTATCGGCTAAATTCGTAGCTCCCGCGCCAACGGTCATGAGGTCTTGCACGACCCACGGCTGGCGCCCTACTTCGGCCACTATCCAGCCCGCCTCGATCGCGACTAGCCCTAGCGGGATACTAAATACGCACGCCCACAGCAGCTTTTTGAAATTTTCGATATCGTTTGCCATCGTAAGATACGTAACGACCAAAAATAAAGCCAAAAAGTAAGTACCAAAAGCCACCATCAAGTGAAAGCTATAAAACGTCATGCCGACAGGCGGTACGGCGCTTTCCGGGGATTTTAGGTAGCCGTAGCCTAGAAATTTCATATTTTGAGCCAGAGTTTGCTCGGCTTGCTCCATCGCGGCTTTATCGCCCGATTTTTTAGCGGCGTTATAGCTAGCTAGCGCGCTAACGGCTAGCGAGCCTTTGGCCATCTTGCTTGCGATGCTCTCTATATTTTGCGCTTCGTTGCCGTAGACTAGATCCTCGATGCCCGGAGTAAAGCTACCTAATTTTCTAGTAGCCATAATTCCAAGCGCGTAAGGCACTTTTAGTTCGAGTAAAAACGCGTCCTTGCCGTCGCCCGGTTTTTTAGACGAATCTAGCACGCCCATCGCGACTAGGCCGGCGTTTTGTTCGCCTTTATAAAGGCCTTCCATCGCGGCTAGTTTCATCGGCTGAGTGCGCGCGACCTGATATGCGCTCTCGTCGCCGCTAAACATCAAAAATAGCGACGTCGCAAGCCCGAAGCTTGCCGCTACGACGATTGATTTTTTAGCCATGATTAGGTGGCGTCCTTTTAGGATAAACCACGCCGAAATGCCTATAACAAAAAGCGCGCTAGCGACGTAGCCGCTAGTTACGGTGTGTAAAAATTTGATTATGCCGACGGGGCTAAGCGCTACTTCAAAGAAATTTTCCATTTCCATTCTAGCGGTTGCCGGGTTAAATTTCATACCCACCGGATACTGCATCCAACCGTTTGCGATGAGGATCCAAAGCGCGCTTAAATTTGAACCGATGGCCACAAGCCAGGTCGAGATGAGGTGGAATTTCTTGCTAACCTTATCCCAGCCAAAAAACATAACGGCAAAAAACGTCGCCTCCATAAAAAACGCGAGCAAGCCCTCGATAGCTAGCGGCGCGCCGAAGATGTCGCCGACAAACCAGCTGTAGTTCGCCCAGTTGGTGCCGAACTCAAATTCCATTATGATGCCAGTAGCTACGCCGATAGCGAAGTTTATACCGAAGAGTTTGAGCCAAAATTTGGTGATTTTTAGCCACTGCTCGCTGCCGGTTTTGACGTAGATGCTCTCCATAATGGCGATAATAAAACTAAGTCCCAGCGTGAGCGGAACAAACAAAAAGTGGTAAATCGCGGTGAGCGCAAACTGCGCGCGCGACCAATCGACCGAAGCGATTTCAGACATTTTATTCCTTTGTCAAATTTGAGATTACGAAGTCGGCTTTAGCCTCGTCGCTCTCAAATTTCGAATTTAAACTTTCATCAAAGATAAATACTTTTAAAATCCCGAACATTATAAGCAGCTTGATGGCTATGACGAGCCACAGGCTCTTTCCGAGTTTCATATTTCTAAAGCCGTCGATATACAAAGACGAGATGTTTTTGAGATATTTTTTAATCATAGCTTAATATACTACAGAAATTTAACTTAAAACATTATTTTAAAGTTTCCGTTTTATAAATTTTTTTCTTTAGCTATCAAGCGTTTATAAATTTTAAATAAGGTATAATCGCGCAAAAAATTAAAAGGCGCGATATGCAAAAAAATCCAAACGAAACAAAGTATATTTTTATAACCGGCGGCGTGCTAAGCTCGCTGGGTAAAGGCATCGCGGCGGCTTCTATCGCCACGCTTCTTAAAAACACCGGCTTAAAAGTAAGCATGCTAAAAGCAGATCCCTACATCAACGTAGATCCCGGCACCATGAGTCCGCTCGAGCACGTCGAGGTTTTCGTCACCGACGACGGCGCGGAGACGGATCTGGATCTGGGGCACTA
>CAUQJW010000097.1:0-6368 GCA_963518485.1 uncultured Campylobacter sp. | reverse complement strand
TATTAAGTACGTTATACCAATCAGAATCTCTATCCTCGTAAATCGTAACCGTACCTAAAGACTGTTCGCATCTTTGAAGCTGAGAATTTGCGTTTTGCGAATTTGCTCCGCCGGCAGAACCCGTAGCAGTCGTTTTAGCGCTGCTTGAACCCATATTCATAGACGACATACAACCGGTTAAAAGTAACGGTAGCGTTAAAACGGCAGCCTTAGTCAAACCGTTTGAAAACATGTTTTTCATCGTTTCTCCTTGCAAAATTTTATGCGATTATAATGTATCAATACTAAAATTTACTTTATTTTAAATTTTATATTATAAAATTATTTACGTAATTTTATGGAGGTTACCCATGAGAAAATTAATACTAACGATCGCTATTTCGGCATTTTGCGCTAGCTTATCGTCCGCATACGACGGTTACGGAAGTAGCTCCGTCGTAATAGTTCCCAATAAATCCTATAATAAAAAAAGATGCGGCGGCGAAGAGTGTAATAATTTATTATCTAGCTCCGACGTATTTATAATCCTAGACGAACCGACCGGCAGTAGAAGAACTTACGACCGTAGAAATTATCAAAAAGATTTCAGAAGAAACAACGTATACGATCCGCGCATAAGTCAAAATTACGGAGATAAAGGATACGACAGAGGTTACGACGACGGCTACAACGACGCTTTAAACGATTACGGCGACAGAAGCTTCGGCAACGGAAAACCTCAAATAGGAATACGGATAAGATAATTAAGCGGCGTTTCGTCGCTTAATTTTAAATTTCTTCATTTAACGCAAATATCAAACCCGAAATAATATCCTTTTCGCTATAATTTACTCAAAAATTTAAAAAGGATTTAATAATGCTAACCAACCCCGTCGTGATCAGTATCCTCGTGATGACTGCGCTTTGTTTGCTGCGATTTAATATCCTGCTTTCCATCCTCGTCTCCGCTCTAGTCGCGGGTCTCATCTATCACGGTGGATTTGCCGGCGTAGGGGCCTTTTTCGACGCGCTAACGGCCACCACCTCTACGCTGATAACGGGTATGAAGGGCAACCTAGAAACCTCGCTCAGCTATATCCTGCTCGGCGCGCTCGCAGCCGCGATAGCCAACACGAACCTAACTGCGATCCTCATAAACGCCGTTAGCAAGGCTTTAGCGAAAACCAGCACCTATTTTGCTCTGATAATCGCTTCTATCGCGTGCTTTTCGCAGAATTTGATCCCGGTTCACATCGCTTTTATACCGATTCTCATCCCGCCGCTTTTGCCGCTGATGAACCGCCTAGGCATCGACCGTCGAGCCGTCGCGTGCGCGCTAACTTTCGGACTAAAGGCGCCGTACGTGAGCCTTAGCGTGGGCTTTGGACTTATCTTTCACGGTATCATCAAAAAAGAGCTCGCAAACAACGGCGTAGAGGTACAGATGAGCGAGATCTCAAGCGTGATGTGGATCGGCGGCCTTTCTATGCTAGTGGGCTTGCTTTTAGCGGTTTTCGTCTTTTACCGCAAAAAACGCGACTACGCGCACACTAAATTTGAAACGAGCGAGGAGCAAGAGGCGCAGATGGCCGCAAGCCTAAAAATGACGAAAAAAGAGTGGGCGGTGCTAGGCGGCGCGGTAGCGGCGTTTGGAGTGCAAATTTACACAGAAAGCATGCCGCTTGGAGCGCTTTTAGGACTGCTAGTTATGGTAGTTTTCGGAGGTATCGAGTACCGAAAAATCGACAAAATCATGGACAGCGGCCTAGCGATGATGGGCTTTATCGCATTTATCATGCTCGTTGCGGCAGGCTTTGGCTCGGTTTTGCGAGAGAGCGGCGGTATCGAGCAGCTAGTGAGCTTTGCTAGCGCGGTCGCCGGCGGCAAAATGGGCGGCGCGATACTGATGTTAGCTATCGGTTTGCTCGTTACTATGGGCATCGGCACGAGCTTTGGCACGATACCGATCATCGCGGCGATCTACGTGCCGTTTTCGCTATCGCTGGGCTTTTCTCCGGCGGCGATCATCTTGCTAGTTGGTATCGCGGCGGCTCTGGGCGATGCGGGCAGTCCCGCTAGCGATAGCACGCTAGGGCCTACGAGCGGCCTAAATGCCGACGGACAGCACAATCATATTTACGATACGTGCGTACCGACTTTCATCTTCTTTAATATACCGCTGTTAATCGGCGGCGTAATCGGCGCGATGTTATTATAAACGCTTTGATTTTAAGGAGAACGAGATGTTTGACTTCACTTTTCATAACCCCGTAAAAGTACGATTCGGCAGAGGTAAAGAGCGAAATATCGGGCTTTATATGCGCGAATTTGACGCTAAAAGAACCCTACTGATCTACGGCAGCGAACGCATCAAAAAAGACGGACTCTTCGATACGGTCGCAGCGAGCCTAAAAGAAAACGGCATAGAGTTTATAGAGCTTGGCGGCGTAGTTAGCAACCCCGTGCTAAGCAAAGTTTACGAAGGCATCGAGCTAGCTAGGAAATTTAACGCCGACAGCGTGCTAAGCGTAGGCGGAGGCTCCTGTCTAGATAGCGCCAAAGCCATCGCCGCAGGCGCACTATATGATGGCGATGTGTGGGACTTTTTCACGGGCAAGGATCCAAGCCGTGCGCTAAAAATCTTTGACGTCATAACTCTTGCGGCGACGGGCAGCGAGATGAACTCGGGCGCGGTCGTGACAAACGAAGCTACGAAGCAAAAATTCTCCATCCACGGCGACGTCCTATATCCGCTAGTCTCGGTCGTAAATCCGCAGCTACAAAAGAGCGTGAGCCGCGAGTACCTAGCCTACTCCGCCGCCGACGTCATAGTGCACAGCATCGAGGGGTACTTTACCGCAAGCGTACAGCCTAACATCATCAACCTCTACATAGAAGCCAACATTAAAACCGTGATGAAAACGACCGAAATTTTACTAGCTGACCCCGATAACTACGACGCTAGAGCCGAGTTTGCCTGGGCGGCGACGATGGCGCTAAACGGCCTAACATACGTCGGCACGCACGGCTACTCCTACCCAAACCACATGCTCGAGCACGCCATGAGCGCGGTCGTAAACTGCGCGCACGGAGCGGGTCTAGCGGTCATAATGCCTGCGTGGATGAAGTGGTATAAGAGCCGAAATTTGGGCACATTCGAGCGTTTTGCGCGGGAGGTTTTCGGCGTAAATTCGGCGGACGAAGGTATCGCCGCATTTAAAGCGTGGCTTAGCAAAATCGGCGCTCCGGTTAGCCTAAAAGCCGTCGGCATAGAGGGCGAGACGCTAGAGGAAGTCGTAACCTTAGCCCACGACTACGCGGTAAACTGGCGCAAAGACAAGCTATACGCGAAGGAAAAAATCAAAGAGATTTTTGAGCTGGCGAAGTAAATCTGCGGCTAAATTTAGCGCTAGCAAGATACGAAAATTTAACTCTTATACGCCGGTTTAAATTTAACCGCCGCGAGATAAATTGGGAAATTTCGGCGCTTTGGCAAAGCGAATATGATTTACCGAATTGTAAATTTCGCACTTTAAATTTGCTCCGAGTTTTTTCGGGTTACGAATTTAAACGCAAAAATACGAAATACGCGCGCGGCGGCTAAATTTTCGGTATGACGAAAACGGTAACGCAAAATACCGCACGAATAGTAAATTTAACCGCGCAAGATAAGCAAAAAGCGGCCCGCGGCCGGACGAGCAAAATTTACTCTGCAAGCGGCAGACTCACCCGCCCGCCGTAGCAAAATAGAGCAGGGCGCGTCAAAACCCTGCGCTGCGCCGAAATTTAAATTAAGGCTTTTTGATGATAAATCTAAGCGTCGGGCCGTCTTGCTCGATTTTAAGCACCTCAAAGCCCCTGTTTCTCGCGTCGTAAGGGATCGAGTTTATCGCCTGCGGGCAGTCGCAAAGCACTTCTAGCACCTCGCCGCTTTTCATTTTCGGTAGGATTTCTAGCGTCGCGACGGCGGGCATCGGGCAAGCCTCGCCTAGGATATCGAGCGTATAGCTTATTTCAAAATCGTCTTCATGCATATTAGTAGCCTCCTTTGGCGAAGAAATTTCGTTTGTAGATAAACACCAGCAGCAGCGCCGAAACGAATAAACATAAATTTACCGCTAAGCCGCCCAGCGGACCGAATACCTCTAAAAGCTGGATTTTCGGGCCGTCTTTGATCCATGCCGGGATGATATCGTAGCTAAGGGCTAACACCATGGTTCCTACGACGTTTGCGACGCCCACGATCATAAAGTGCAGCTGCCCCTCGGTGGCTCTATACGTCCAGCCGCACTCGCAGCCGCCCGCAAATACGATGCCGAAACCGAACAAAAACGCTCCGATCGCGACCGCCGGCGAGAAATTCGTAACCTTGCCGACGTAGCCGTTTAGCATCAGCACGAAAACGATGAGCGTGGCGATTATCATGCCGTAAAACGCGCCCCTCGTCGCGACGTCCCTGCCGAATAAAAACAGGTCGCGAAAGCACGAAGTAAAGCAAATTTGACCCTTTGAGATGATAAAGCCGAAAACTAGTCCAAAAAGTAGTCCAAGCGGCAAGATGCTGGCTTTGACTTTTAGATCAAGCGCCGGCGCCTGCATCAAAAGATACGCAAACCAGATAATCGCTAAAATCGCGATAATCACGCCGATGGCGAAATTTCGGTCGGCACGGCCTTTGTCGTGCGTCGTACCTTTGCCTTTTGGGCCGAAGTTTTTAAGCTCGGTTTTAGGCATAAAGACGGGCAGCTTGCCGACCTTGACGGCGACGTAGATGCCAAGCACCATAAACACGGCAAAAAGCCACGTATGTAGCGAAAAATACGGCAGTCCGGTGAAAAAATCAAGCAAGTTGCAGCCAAAGGCCAGACGCGCGCCAAATCCCGAAAGCAAGCCGCCGACGATAGCTTGAAAAACGCGAATTTTGCTTGCGGGTAGGCGAAATTTGACTTTATTTGCCATAAAGGCCGCGATCGTAGCGCCCACGAACATGCCTATTAGCATAAGCCCTTCAAAGCGCGTGAGCGGGCTACCGTCAAGGTTCGTGATCTTGTAGTAGGAGTAGCCGCTAAGATCCATCCCGAAAAGTTCCAAAAACTCGCCTCCCCAGCGCGTCATCTCGCCCGTCACCGCCCATCCGCCGCCAAAAATCCCGAAATACACGGTCGCTACGATGGCTAGGATAATCATCGCCTGCCCGACGTTCCAGAAATTCGTTAGATATTTCGTTCTAAATTCTTTAAACATAAATTTTCTTTGTATTAATTTCCTCGCCCCGCGAGACTAAAATTTGAGATTAAACGCGTATCTATGAGGTAGTCATCTAAGTATCCTAAAAACGTGGTCGTCAAACTTGACGCTATAAGGAGAAATTATAGCTAAACAAGTATCAAATATATTTTAAAATCTTATTTTAAAAGTCTATTTTAATTTTAATTACATACATCCGCAACTGCAACCGCCGGTTCGTTTTATCGCTTCGAATACCGCATCGTAGTTAGGTTCATCGTTTAAATTCCCTAAAATTTGTTTATGTATTACTACGCCGTCTCTCACGACGAAAATAGCGCAGGTAAGCAGTCCCGCTAAAGATCCGCCCGTAATTAAAACGCCGTATTTTTCGCCGAAGCTTTTATCTCTAAAATCGCTTAAAAAATTTAATTTTTTAAGATTTTTTGCAAAAGAAGATTTATTAATAGCAAAAGGTAAATCAGATGAAATTACGTTAAGTTTTATAGCTATTTTATCCGCCATTTTTTCATTAAATTTATCCAACCTTAATGCATATATATCGCAATCTAGCGACGGAACGGAAACTAAAATCTCTATACCGTCGTTACCGCCTGCTTTAGCCGCGCTTAAATCGGAAGCGGTTAAGACGATCTCCGGAGCGTAAGAACCGATAAAAACTTCTTCACCGCCTAGCGTTAGTTCTTCTTGGCGAAATTGTATCTTTACCATTTTATTCCTTTATTTAAAAGTAACGCCGATGTTACCATCTTTTTTCTTAATCTTTAAAAACGTATTCGCAATTTAATTTCGAAGTAACGATATAAAGGCATTTACGACAAATTAAGTCCTAAATAAGAAAGCGGCGTTATACTAACGAAAATATCTTTTTAAGGAGTAAAAAATGAGCGATAAAGAAATTTTGGTTTCGTTAGAAAAAAAACGCACCAAATGCGTAGTTTATACCCGCGTAATGGGCTATCATCGCCCGGTAGAGAGCTTTAATCTAGGTAAAAAAGGCGAGCATAAAGAGCGTGTTAAATTCTGCGAAAACGTAAGATAACCTAAAAGCGAGTAAATTTGAACGACTCTTTTCCTATTTACTCGCTAACTCCTTTTACCACTACCGATTACCCGAATATAACCGCCTGTATAGTATGGTT
>CAUQJW010000096.1:0-6505 GCA_963518485.1 uncultured Campylobacter sp. | reverse complement strand
GATAAGAAAGCCTTTTTTATTATCTAAAAATAAAATAACGGGCGCTACAAGCGAGCTAACTACGATATAATTTGCCGTCGTAGGTAACCCCATGCCTAAAATAAGAGACATAATCGCCGTTAAAAATAAAATCAGCAACACATTATTGCCGGCTAAATTTTCGACTACGTCCGACAAAACCTGACCGACGCCGGTTAGCGAAATAGAACCGACGATGATGCCGGCTAACCCCGTCGCGACCGCGATAGTAGTCATACTTTTAGCCGCGGTTACCATTGACCAAAATATATCGGCAAAACCTATTATAAAATCATCTTTCGTAATACTTTGGCTATAGGCTAATTTTTTAACCGGTTCTTGAAAAAGTATGATCAAAAATAAAACGCAAATGGCGTTAAACGCCGCCGATATAGGAGATTCTTTTGCGATTAACAGCGTATAAAGCAAAATAAAAATCGGTATAAGATAGTGAAGTCCGCTAACGAAAATTTTAAATTTAGAGAAATTTTTATCCCGTTCCGAGCCTTTTAGGCCGAGCTTACAGCTCTCTAAATGAACTATAAAAAATAGCGACATATAACAAACGAATGCGGGAATAACGGCCGCAATCATAACGTGCGTATAACTAAGCCCTAAAAATTCGGCGATAATAAAGGCCGCAGCGCCCATAATAGGCGGCATCAGCTGACCGTTTACGCCGGCGGCTACCTCGATAGCGCCGGCTTTCATACTGCTTAGTCCGGCTTTTTTCATTAAAGGTATCGTAAAAGTACCTACAGTTACGACGTTTGCCGTGGAACTACCGCTCACCATACCCGTTAGGCCGCTAGCTATAACCGATGCTTTCGCCGGTCCACCGCGATATTTACCTAAAAGCGCAAAGGCTAAATTTATAAAGTACTGCCCCGCTCCGGCACGCTCAAGCAGCGAACCGAACAACACGAAAAGATATATAAAACTCACGCTAACGCCCAGCGGTACGCCGAATACTCCCTCGGTCGTAAGATACATATGGCCCGAGAGTTTGTTTAGACTAGCGCCTTGGTGAGCTATGATGTCGGGCATATACTGCCCGAAGTAATCGTATCCTAAAAAGATTAACGCGATAATCGGCAGCGCTGGTCCGATTATCCTACGCCCCGCTTCAAACAATATCAAAACGGCGACGCAAGAAACCGCAATATCAAATACCGTATAATCGCCGGGGCGTTGCGCTAACGAATAAAATTCTACAAGGGGATAAAGCGCCACCAAAGTACCCAAAATACAGATAGCTACATCGTAAAAAGGCAAACTATAGTGCGCTTTCTTATGAATTTTTAGCGGATAAAGCAAAAATACCAAACAAATAGCAAACGCAAGGTGCGCCGAACGCGACATCGTCGTATTCATCGGGAAATATGCGATATAAAGCTGAAAAACCGACCACGCAAAACAAATAATACTAGTTAAATAAACATAGAAATTAGATCCGATTTCTCTAGTCTTAACCTCTACGAATTCCTCTTTTTCCTGCGCAACCTTACCTTCAGCTTGCATTAACTACCTTTAAATTTATTTTATAATTCCGTGCTTTTTAAATTCCGCCTCGGCAGCAGGGTGTAACGGAGCGGAAATACCTTCGATCAAGCTTTCTTTCGTTACGGAACTTAGAGCGGGATGTAGGCTTTTGTACTCGTCGAAATTATCCAAGATAGCTCTAACGATAGCCGCAACCGAAGCATCGCTAGCGTCCTTGTCGGCCACCAAAACCGCTTTTACGCCGATGCTAACCGTATCGTGATCTATACCCAAATACGTATTTTTAGGTATTACGCCCTTTGCAAAATACGGAAATTCCTTGAGCATAGCGTCGATATTCTCGCCTTCGATATTTACTATATCTATAGGTAAAGAATTTGCCGCATCGGTAATGTTGGCGGTAGGATGCCCGACCATATAAAAATATCCGTCTATTTTTTTATCTTGCAGCGCGTGAGGACACTCTTGAGCCGTCAAAACGCCGCGATGTCCGAGTTTAGCAATGTCGAAATTATAGGCCTTAAATACGCTTAACGCCGTAGCTTCGTTGCCGCTCCCCGGATTACCGACGTTTATCTTTTTGCCGGCCAAATCGTTAATCGATTTTATACCGCTTTCTTTAGAAACTACGAACGCCAAAAGCTCCGGATAAATCGCCACCACCGAACGTAAATTAGTGTCGCCCATATCTTTAAATTTACCGGTACCGTTATACTTGTCATAGACTACGTCGCTTTGAACGAAACCGAAATTTAACTCTTTTTTAAGAACATTGTTTACATTATACACCGATCCGCCCGTAGATTGGACCGAGCATTTCATTTGCGGATCTTTATTAACGATACGGCATAGCGCGCCGCCGACCGGATAATAGGTCCCCGTCATACCGCCTGTTCCGATAGATACGAATTCCTTTGCGCCCAAAGTCGATACAAAAAGCAACCCGGCTAATGCCAAAGACGAAGTTTTCATTTCTTGCTCCTTTATAGTAAATTTGGGCTATGCTATCATAAAAATTTATTTTTTTACGTAAATTTTACGTAGCTTTTTGTTATGATTTTTTTAGATTTTACCATTTTACACATTTTGGGCTTAAGAAAATATTTTCTTAAGTTTAAATTTATATATATTTTTACGGCAATCTAAAAAGATACAAACTATTAGTCGATAAATCTTTTTGTTAAATTTGCGTATGCATCTATCCTTCGGTCTCTCAAAAACGGCCAAATCCTTCGCACTTCCTCGCTTCTGGTCATATCGATCTCGACGATGCGGCACAGCTCGCTCCGGCTATCGGCGCGGAAAAGCTCCTCGCCCTGCGCACCGAAAACAAAGCTGTTGCCCCAAAATTTGATCCCGTCCATCACGCCGCTTTCGTCCTTTTCAAAACCCACGCGGTTTACGGCGATCACGGGCAGGCCGTTTGCGACCGCATGTCCGCGCTGCACGGCGACCCAGGCCTCTAGTTGGCGCGATTTCTCGGCCTCCTCGTCGCCCTCAAACCAACCGATCGCGGTCGGATAGACGAGTAGCTTCGCGCCGCGCAGAGCCATGAGGCGCGCAGCCTCGGGATACCACTGATCCCAGCACACCAAAAGCCCAAGCCCGCCTACGCTCGTATCGATCGGCTCAAAACCGATGTCGCCCGGAGTGAAGTAAAATTTCTCGTAAAAGCCAGGGTCGTCCGGGATGTGCATTTTGCGGTATTTACCAGCGACGCTGCCGTCTTTTTCAAAGACGAATGCGGTGTTGTGATACAGCCCGTCCGCGCGTTTTTCAAAGAGCGAAGTAACGAGCACGACGCTGTTTTGTCGCGCTACCTCGCCCCAAAATTTGACGTCGTTTTCCCAGCCTTCGGCAAGATCAAAAAACCTCGTCTCCTCGCTCTGGCAAAAATACTGCGTCTGGTGCAGCTCCTGAAGCACGACTAGCTCCGCCCCGCCGCCGCTAGCTTCGCGCACGAGCTCGAGCGTCCTTTGCACGGTCGCGTCTTTGGTGCCGTGAAATTTTTGTTGGATTAGCGCTACTTTCATATTTTTCCTTACGATTTAAATTTTTAAAATTATATCAAAGCGGGGATAAATTAGGGCTTGAACGGCCGGCCGGCAAGCTAAATTTTGCCGCTTTCGCCGGCTCATAAAATTTGCTTTAGCCTCTCAAGCAAGCCCGCGCAAGAGCGCGAAACGTCCTCGTAGCACCGCTCAAAATCGCGGGTATAGTATGGATCGGCGATTATCTTGCCACTTGGCGCGTCGCTAAATTCGAGCAGAAATTTTACTTTTTCGTCAAATTTGGCGTCGGAGCCAAATTTCCGTCTCAATGTCCTTAGATTCTCATCATCCATTATCAAGATAAGGTCGCTGTTATCAAAATCTTTTTGCGTTATCAAGGTCGCTTTATGAGGCGTCACGGGCACGCCATTTTGCTTCAAAACCCGCACCGTTTCGTAATACGGCGGCTCGCCTATCTCGTCCTCGTGAGTGGCGCGCGAGTCGATACTAAGGCGCCCGGCCAGACCCGCCTTTTCGCTCAAATTTTGCATAACCGACTGTGCCATAGTCGAGCGGCAGATATTTCCGTGGCAAACGAATAAAATTTTCATATTTTCCCTTTGATTTAGCATTCGCACGAGCCGTTTTGATCGTCGCACGGATCAAGATGCGTCGTGATCTGCCACTCAAACCCGCCGTATTTAGCCCTGATAGCGGCCTCTATCTCGTCTGAAATTTTGTGTGCGTCGTAAAGCGAAATTTCGCGGTTAAAGACTAGATGAACAGCGACGTAGCAGACGTTTGCGCTCTTTCTGGTAGCTAGTCCGTGATAGCTCGTTATCTGCTTGCGCGAGCGGATTGTATCCTCGATTTGCGCCGTTATATCTGGATCTAGCGCTCGGTCAAGCAGCACGCCTACGCTTTCTTTCATCAAATTTATCGCGCTAACGGCGATGTAGCCGCTAATCACTATACCAAAAACGGCGTCTATCGCGGCAAATCCCGTAAATTCGACCAAGATAAGCGAGGCGATAACGGCTAGGTTGCTAAAAAGGTCGCTTTTATAGTGCAGCGCGTCGGCTCTAACGATCAAATTTCTCGTGCGGCGAGCGACGCGGGAGAGGTAGGCGACCAGCAGCCCCGTAACCGCGACCGATAGCGCCATCGCATAGAGCGAAAAAGCCGTATCTACTGGCGCTTGCTCCGTCTGCAGCTTACGCACGCTCTCGTAAAATATAAACGCGCCGGCACCTACGATCAAAACACCCTCAAACATCGCCGCAAGCGCTTCTAGCTTAGTATAGCCGAAGTTAAATTTAGCATCGGGCGCGGCCTGGGATTTACGGATGGCGAAGAAATTTAGCGCGGAAACTAGCAGGTCAAGCATAGAATCGATCGCCGAGCTAAGCACCGCCACCGAACCGCCGATCAAACCCGCGGCAAATTTAACCACGGCTAGCACAAATGCCGTCGCGCCTGCGACTATCACGGCTCTGCGGCCTAAAATTTCATTTTGCCTTTTTATGTCGGCATTGTTTAATTGCATTTAGATTTCGCTTTCGCTTCTTGCGCCTACAAATCTATTCTGCGAGGAACAATGCAGCGAGCCGTTTTGACGTACGAAAACGAGCGAATCCACGCCGATTATCTTATGATTCGGTAGCTGCTGCGCTAGTCGATCAAGCGCAATTTTATCGTTATCGTCATTGTACGTCGGAACAATAACGGCGCCGTTTATAAAGATAAAATTCGCATACGTGCACCCAAGCCTCTTGTCGCCGTAAAATTTAGCCTTCGGAAGCGGTAGCGGCACGAGCTTAAAGCCCGTGCTTTCAAGCTCTTTTTTCATCGCGGCAAGCTCCTCGAAATGCTCGTCGTTTGGATCGTCGCAGGAGGCATAGGCGATGGTGTCAGCAGCGATAAAACGCGCCAGCGTATCGACGTGGCTATCGGTGTCGTCGCCCTTTATAAAGCCGTTTTTAAGCCACACTACGCGATCAAGGCCGAAAAGCTCCTTAAGCCGCGCTTCGATCTGATCTTTGTTTAGATGAGAGTTACGGTTGTCGTTTAATAGGCACTTCTCAGTCGTTAGCAGCGTGCCGCGCCCGTTAAAATCAATACTGCCGCCCTCAAGCACGAGATCGATACTTCGCAAATCGCTTTTAAAACGCTTAGCTAGCTCTAAATTTACGGCGTTATCTTTCGAGCTTTCAAATTTACCGCCCCAAGCGTTAAATTTGAAATCATAGCTGACGATTTTCGCGCCGTCCTCTACGTCGATCATACCGTAGTCGCGTATCCACGTATCATCGGTATCGATTTTTACGAACTCTACGTTATCAAAATTAGCAAATCGCTCCACAAAAATCCTCTCATTAGGGCAGATCAAAACGACCTTTTGAAACGGCGCGATAGCTGCCACGAGCCTCTCGTAAGCGTCTAAAATTTCATTTAGATACGGCTTCCAGTCGGTGTTTTCGTGCGGAAGCGATAAAAATATCAGCTCTTGTTTTTCCCACTCTGCAAACGCTCTCACTTGGCGCTCCTTTTCTTGTAAATTTTATAAAAGCCGAAAAACGTAATAAATATCCAAAAAACCTCTATCAAAAAAGAACCTAAGTTGAAATGCTCCAGAAGCGAAATTATTAGCAAAATCGCTCCGATTAGATTAATCGTCTGATATACCAAGGTTTCGCTATTTATACGCCCTATTTGTAGTAAAAAATATGCCGCCACTATGCAAATCATGCCTAGTAGCCCGATGAGTTGAAAGATATCCAAAGTCCGTCCGTAAATTAGATTTAAATCATATATAATACCTAATTTGTTTTAAATTTAATATTATTAGGATAAAATTACGGCATTTTAAATGTAGGCGTTTTATGGATTTTGAGTTTATAAAAGAATTTTCTCCAATGTTCGTAAAGGCGGGTATTTTCACGCTCAAACTAGCTTTTTACGGCATTTTGCTATCGTTAGTCGTAGGTATAGTC
>CAUQJW010000095.1:0-6678 GCA_963518485.1 uncultured Campylobacter sp. | reverse complement strand
GTGAAAATGTTATTGATACCGCGAGGGCGAAGTTTCATAAATTTCGTATATCCGCCTGCTACCGGGCGACCCGAGATGATGGCGTTTGAGACGAAAAAATCTACGCGGTCAAAGTCTGCGTCAATCTCTAAAAATAGATCTTTATAGGTCTCGGGTTCTAGTATATTTAGCGCGTAGGCTCTGGCTTTTATGCCGTATGTCGCCTCGAGTTCGGCGGCTTGGGTCTTGGCTAGCTCTTCGTTTGAGTTATATGTAAAGGCGATGTTTACGCCCTTTGCGGCGAATTCCTCCACGATGGCGCGTCCGATACCGCGCGTTCCGCCGCTGATTACTAGAGTTTTGCCTTTAAATTCGTTTTCGCAATTCATTAAAATCCTTTTATATTATATTGTTTTATGGTTTGTTCGATTTTTTTGAGATTTTCGGCGCTCGGCTCGCAAAGCGGCAGGCGGTACTCGAGACTTGATATGAGCCCGGCGATATACATCGCGGCTTTGACGGGGATCGGGTTGCTCTCGCAAAACATTATTTTATTTACCGCATAAAGGTCGTCGTTTATGGCTTTTGCGCGCGCAAATTCGCCTTTTAACGCAAAGTGGGTCAAATTTGAGATTTCGTCAGGGAGTAAATTTGCCGTGACTGAGATCACGCCCTTGCCGCCGTTTGAGAGGATAGGGTAGTTTATCGCGTCCTCTCCGCTGATGACGGATAGGTCTGGCTCGTGTGCGAGCAGATCGACGCAGCGCTCGATGCTGCCGGTGGCTTCTTTTACGCCGTAGACGTTGTCGCACTCTTTAAATAACCTAAAAACCGTGCACGGCTGGATATCTACGCCCACGCGGCCCGGGACGTTATAGAGTAGCACCGGGATTTCGACGCTTGAAGCGATGGCTTTGTAGTGGCGGTATAGGCCTTCTTGCGTCGGTTTGTTGTAGTATGGGGCTACCGAGAGGATGCCGTCTGCGCCGTGATCTTGCGCGAATTTCGCAAGACCTACCGCCTCGTGAGTGGCGTTGCTGCCAGCGCCTGCTAGTACTTTTACGCCGGTGTTTTTGCAGGTATTTACGGCGATTTCGATGCAAATTCTATGCTCGTCGTGCGTTAGCGTCGCGCTCTCGCCCGTCGTGCCTACGGGTACGACTGCGTCGATGCCGTTTGCGATTTGTCTTTTGATTAACTTTTCATAACCGATTTCGTCTAGTTTGCCGTCTTTAAAAGGCGTAATCAGCGCCGTCATAGCGCCCGTTATTGCTTTTTTATTCACTTTTTTCCTTTCTTAGGATGATCGTCGTGGATTTTTCTTTTCTCGCGTATTTTTTGCAAATTTCGTTTAGATCGGCCGGTTTTAGCGCGGCTGTTTTTTCCGGCAGCTCAAAAAGCGGCTTTATATCGCCTCTAACGAGATATCCGCCGTATAAATTCGCCACCTTCGACGCGCTATCTTGCGAGTAAATGAGATCGCTTTTTAGGCTATTTTTTATCTTGGTTATCTCGTCTTCGTCTATTTTTTGCGTTTTTGCGTTTTCTAGCACACGCCAGATCTCGTCCTCTACGGCCTCTGCCTTGACGCCGGGATTACAAACGGCTAGTACGATTAGCAGGCTTTCGTCGATGTTGCTCATATTATAGACGTCCACGCTGTTTACGAGGCATTTTTCATCTATCAAAACGCGCTGCAAAACAGAGCTTTGCCCGCTGCCTAGATACTCCGCTAGCGCGCCTAACGCAGGCTGATCTTCGTGATTAAACGGCGGGATTTTAAAGGCGAGCGCTAGCATCTCTACCTCGCTATCCTTATAAATTTCAGCTCTTTTTGCGCCGTTTTGCTCGGGCTCGATGCAGTGGAATTTTGGTAGCGGCTTTTTGTTTTTTATGTGTTCAAAGTGCTTTTTACCTAGCTCAAACGCGCTTTTTTTATCGATGTCGCCGCTGATTAACAGGATCGCGTTTTGCGGCTGATAGTACGTCTCGTGAAATTCTTTTATATCCTCTATCGTCCAGTTTCTGATATCGCCGATAAAGCCGATCGGAGTCCAGTGGTACGGGTGATAGCTAAAAGCGACGTTAAAGAGCGTAAAGTACAAAAAGCCGATCGGAGAGTTGTCCGTGCGCCATCTGCGCTCCTCGGTCACGACGTCGCGCTCAGGCTGGAATTCTTTATCTTTTAGGCTCAAATTTTCCATTATATCAGCATAAAGCCTAAGCGCCTCGTCTAGGTTGCCCTTTGAGCATTTGACGAAATAATGCGTATAATCAAAGCCCGTGCTAGCGTTATTTACGCCGCCAAAACCCTTTACGATCTCGTCAAATTCGCCCGCTTTCATATTTTTCGTGGATTTAAAATTTAGATGTTCTAGCATGTGCGCGATGCCGCTTTTACCCATGGTTTCGTTTCGCGAGCCTGCGCGGTAAAACACGTCCACGCTGATGACGCTAGAGCCCTTGCTAGCGGGGATGTGATAGATCTCAAAGCCGTTTTTGAGCTTTGTTTTGGAGTATTTTATAAGCATAAATTTCCTTAAATTTTGTTTTTTATATCGCAGCCTACCGCTTCGCTAATCGAGGCGAAATTATCCTCTTTTAAAAGCTTTAAAATACCTTCGTTTATCTGTTTTGCGATGTTTGGGCCTTTAAATATAAAGGAGGTGTAAATTTGAACCAAATTTGCGCCAGATTTTATGCGTGCGTATGCCTCCTCGGCGCTGTCTATGCCGCCGCTTGCGATCAAAACCGTCTTGCCGTAAAGCTCGCTAGCCACCGCGCTAAAAAGCTCGCGCGAGCGTCTAGCGATAACCTTGCCGCTTAGTCCGCCGAAATTTTGCAAATTCGCAGATTTTGATAGCGAATAATCCACGCTCGTGTTATTTACGATGACGCCTTTGGCGCCGCTTTCTACGGCCGTTTTGCAGATCTGCACGGCTTTGTCGTCGTCCATATCGGGCGCGATTTTAAAGATTATCGGCTTTTTTGCGATGGGCGTAAGGCGCGCAAATAGATCTTTTATAAAGCTTTCTTCTTGTAGTTCGCGTAAATTCGGAGTATTTGGCGAGGAGACGTTGATGACGAAGCAGTCGCAAATTTCGTTAAATTTAGCGACTAAAATTTCGTAGTCTTTGATCGCTTCCTCATTTGGAGTGATTTTATTTTTACCGATGTTGGCAAAAAGCGGTATCGCAAACGGATATAGTTTGCCGACGCGCGCGCCAAGGGCGTCTGCGCCCTCGTTGTTAAAGCCCATCGCGTTTTGGATACTCTCTTCTTCGATTAGGCGAAAAAGGCGCGGTTTTGCGTTGCCCTCTTGCGCTTTTGGCGTCACGGTGCCAAACTCCACGTGCCCAAATCCAAGCACTGCTAGCGGGCGTAGCATAGTAGCGTTTTTATCAAAGCCGCCGGCGATTCCTACCGGGTTTAAAAAGCTAGTTCCCAGCAAATTTTGCGAAAGAGCCGCGTCCGTGACGACGCAGTTTTTGGCGACGATGCTATAAAGCCCCGGAAATACGCAGTCTGAGATACTTAGCGTTTTTTCGACGATTTTGTGAGCGGTTTCGGGGTCAAATTTAAAAAATATGGATTTTAGCGTTTCGTAATTCAAATTCTATCCTTAAATTTTGAGCGATTTTATCAAATTTAGGCTTAAACAAGGGCTTCGCCTTTTAGTTTCGCGTAAATTTCGCAGCTCTTGCTAAGCGCCTCGTCGGTATCGAAACCGACCACTTTTCCGCCGCTGATAACGGCGATCTTATCTGCGTTTTGCACCGTGCTTAGGCGGTGCGCGATGATAAATATTATCTTTTCTTTTTGTAAATTCGCGATGGCTTTAGTTATCTGCTGTTCGCTTTCGTTATCCAGGGCGCTCGTAGCCTCGTCAAATATCAAAATCTGCGGATCGTCGTAAAGCGCGCGGGCGATGGCGATACGCTGACGCTGGCCGCCTGAGAGATTGGTGCCGAATTCATTTAGCACCGTCTGCGCGCCCTGGGGTAAATTTGCGACGAAATCATACGCGTTTGCCGTTTTTAGCGCGAGCTCGACCTTGGCTTTGTCGTATTCGCGGCCGTAGGCGACGTTGTTTGCGACCGTGTCGTTAAAGATATAGACGCGCTGGGTTACGAGTCCGATATTTTGTCTAAGCGAACCCAGATCGAAATTTTTGATATTTTCGCCGTTTATCTCGATCGCTCCGCCGTTTGCGTCGTAAAATCTCATGAGCAAATTTACGACCGAGCTTTTTCCGCCGCCGCTACTGCCCACGAGCGCTACGGTTTGAGACTTGCTCGCGCTTAGATTTATGCCTTTTAGCACCTCTTTGTCGTCGTAGTTTAGCCTGACGTCTTTAAAATTTATCAAATTTATTTTAGACGGCACCGGCTTATCGCCGCTTAAAATTTGAGGCTCTTTATCAAGTAGCTCAAAGGTTCTCTCTGCCGCGACCACGGCGTCTTGCATTTTGTTATAAAGGCCTGAAATGCGTTTAATAGGCGTATAAAGCATGAAAAGCGCGGTTAGGAAAGAAAAAAAGCTTCCCATCGTCAAATTTCCGTCTATGACCTCTTTACCGCCAACTATTATTACCACGGCGATACCGACGCTACCGAATACCTCCATTATAGGACTTACGGATTCGGTTATTTTTACGCTTTTTAAATTTAATTTAAAAAAATTATAATTTTGCTCCTTAAATTGCCTTTTCTCGTATTCCTGGGCATTACCGGCTTTTATAATCTCGATATTAGTAAAAATTTCGTTTAATTTCGAGCTGATGTCAGAGTTTTTCTCTTGAGAATCACGCGATATTTTTTTCATTTTTTTAGCTAAAAGCGATAGCGGGTATGCCGCCGCAGGCATTATGACTAGCGCAAAAAACGCAAGCTCTAGACTTTGATAAATCACTACCCCTAGTAGTCCTACTATCGTAACGCTTTCTCTAACTAACTCCGGAATAATATTTGAAACGATAGTTCTAATTCGCTCGATATCGCTTACATTACGGCTTATTAGTTCCCCGACGCGAAAATCGTAAAAAAATTTCATATCTAGATTTATTAAGTTGCCGAGTAGCTTGTCGCGAAATCTTCTAACTACGTCTTGTCCGATATAAGCGGTATAATATGCCTGAAGAAACGTTCCTAACCCTTTGGTAAAATAAATAATTACTACGGCGTAAGGCAAAATATAAAGTAAATCTTTATTTTTTTCAACGAAAATCTTATTTAGCACGGGGTCTATTATCCATGCCGTAGCGGCGGTGCCTCCGCTAGCCATTAACATGCCTAGCGCAACCAAACAAAACTGCCGTAAGTAGTCTTTAAAATAGGGCTTAAATCTACCTAAAATTTTCGTTAATTTCATATTTTTTCCCATTTCGTACCCTCTGGCGTATCCATGAGGCTGATGCCGTTTGCGGCTAGCATATCGCGGATTTTATCGGATAGCTCGTAGTTTTTAGCCGCTTTGGCTTCATTTCTTTGATTTATCAGATCCTCGATATATGCTCGCTTTTCGTCGCTCACGCCAAACTGAAAATACTCAAACACGTCCACCTGCAAGATACCTAACACCCGCGCTATTAGCTCCAAATTTGCCGCGATTTCGCCTTTTTTGGCTTTGTCTTTAGGATTTGCGTCTAGCTCGTCGTTTGCGCTGCGGACGAACTCGTCTACGCAAGCAAGGGCTTTTGAGGTGTTTAGATCGTCTCCCATCGCGGACATAAATTCGCTTTTAAATTTATCGTTTGCGCTCAAATTTGCCGCCGCGCCAAGAACCCGTTTTTTTAGGCGGTAAATTTTATCCAAGCGCTTTTTTGCCGCGTTTAGATCATCTTCGCAAAAGTTAAAATTCGCTCTATAGTGGCTAGATATAAGATAAAATCTCACTGCCTCGCCCAAATTTCGCTCCAGCGCGTCTTTAACGAAAAAGCTATTTCCGAGGCTCTTGCTCATTTTTTCGTTATTTACTTGGATAAAGCCGTTGTGTAGCCAGTATTTAGCCAGGCTCTTGCGCTCGGCGCAGCGACACTGCGCGGCCTCGTTTTCGTGATGAGGAAATAGCAGATCAAGCCCGCCCGCGTGGATATCGATCTCAAATTTTTCGCCGCTGCTTAGGTGCTTTTTTATCATCGCGACGCACTCGGTGTGCCAGCCGGGCCGTCCGCGGCCAAACGGACTTTCGTACCATTTTTCGTCAAATTTCCATAGTACGAAGTCTTTTTTATTCTCTTTTTGCAAATTTGACTCGACGCGAGCGACGTTTGCCTCGGTGTCAAATTTACCGCTCAGGCTCAGATACTGCGCGTCCTTTGCGGTATCAAAGTATATGCCGTCGCCCGCTATCTCGTAGGCAAAGCCGTTTTTTAGCAAAATTTCGATGTACTCTGTCATCTCTTTTAGCGTCTGCGTCGCCTTTGGCTTGACGTCTGGCTCAAGTACGTTAAGCGCGCTCATATCGCGCTCGTAGCTTGCGATGTATCTATCCGTGATCGATTCTAGACTCTCGCCGCTTTCCGCCATTTTCTTTAAAATTTTATCGTCGATATCAGTGTAGTTTCGCACGAATTTGACCTTGTAGCCAAGCTCGCTTAACGTGCGTCTAAGCAGATCAAAGCTAATTGCGCTTTTGGCATGTCCTAAATGCGCGTCGTCATAAACCGTCGGCCCGCAGACGTAAATGCGCACGAAGTCG
>CAUQJW010000094.1:0-6719 GCA_963518485.1 uncultured Campylobacter sp. | reverse complement strand
GAGTGGGATAATAGCGGACTGCTCGTGGGCTCGTTTGAGGCGAGCGCGGAGCGCGTTTACCTTAGCCTTGACGTCGACGACGAGCTTTTGGACGAAGCACAGCCAAATTCGCTTATCATTACGCATCATCCGCTCATTTTTAAGGGGCTAAAATCGCTAAATTTGGACAAGTATCCAAGCAGCCTAATCGCAAAGATGATGGCTAAAAATTTAAGCTTGATTGCTATGCACACGAACTATGATCTAAGCCACCTAAACGAATACGTGCTAAGCGAAATTTTGGGATTTACGCCAAAGGAGCGCGACGGATTTTTGCTTTATGCGGACGTAAATTTGAGCTTTGACGAGCTTTGCGAGATGGTAAAAACAAAGCTAAATTTAAGCTGTCTAAGGGTTTGTAAAGGGCGAAAATTTGACTGCAATACGCAGGTAAAGCGCCTTGCGTTTTGTACGGGAAGCGGCGGCGATTTGATTGATATCGTTAAAGCAGACCTGTTTTTAACGGGCGATCTAAAGTACCACCAAGCCATGAGCGCCGTGCAAAATAATCTTACTATGCTAGACATCGGGCACTTCGAGAGCGAGCGGTATTTTGGGGAGTCGCTTGCAAAATATTTGCAAATTTTGCCGATTCCTACTATAATATCCAACTCAAAAAACCCGTTTTCATACAGTTAAAGGAAAAAGATGAATAAATATTTAGAACAGCTAGTCGAGCTCTCAAGCATCGATAAAGATATCGACGATTTTACCCCGCGCCTCGAGAAGGTTCAAAGCGTTTTAAGAGCGACCAAGGACGAGCAGGCGGCGATTTTAGCGCAGATCGAGGAAGCGGCTACGAGCGTGACCGAGCTAAAAAATCAAAAATCTCAAACCAACGCGCATATAGCCGAATTTAGCGCAAAGATAAAAGACGTCGCCAAAAAAAGCGGCGCTGCAAAAACCGAAAAAGAGATAAAAGCGCTTCAACTAGAAGACGAGCTAGCAAAAGAACAGCTAGAGGCCGCAAACGAAGAGGTCGAAAGACTAGAAAAAATCATAGACAGCAAAAATGCGCTAAAAAGCGAGCTTGAGGCGAAGGCTGCGGAGCTTGGCGAAAATTTGACCAAAATCGAGAGTGAAATCTCGGCCGAGGTCGGCGCCATCGAGCAACAAAGAGATGAAATATACGCTAAGAAAAATAAGCTAGTCGGCGAGATGAATCAAAAAATCTTGACCTTTTACGAAAAAATCCGCAAATGGGCACACAATACAGCTGTCGTGCCGGTCAAAAAACAGGCATGCTACGGCTGCTTTATGCAGATAAACGACAAGACTTATTCTGCCGTCATCAAGGGCGAAGACATCGTGACCTGCCCTCACTGCGGCCGAATTTTATACAAAGAAGCGGCGAACTAGCCTTTAAATTTGATAATAATTTATTACGTTTTAGTCCTCGCGGCGTTTGCCTTGGGGGCTTTACCGCTTGCGATTTTAGCTTTTAAGAAAAAGTACAGAGCCTCGATTCCCGCTAGATTTTTTTTGTTTAAAAATCCCAAATTTGACGCCTCGCGCGTGCATTTTCACGCGTGCAGTTTCGGCGAGGTGCGTTCTATCGCGCCGCTAGTTAGTAAATTTAAAGACGCGGCCGCAGTCTCGGTCGTAACTAAAACAGGATTTGACGAGGCGAAAAAAATTACGCAAAATACGCGCTTTTTGCCGTTTGAGATATTTTTACCGTTTTGGCTAAAGCCCGCTAAGATAACGGTTATTTTTGAGGCCGAGCTTTGGCTGGGGCTTGTTTTTTGGGCTAAATTTAAGGGCTCGCGTATCATTTTGATAAACGCTAGGATTTCTGATAGGAGCTACAAAAGCTATCTAAAATTTGGCTTTTTTTACAGGTATTTGTTTAAATTTATAGATAAAATTTACGCCCAAAGCGATCTGGATAAAGAGCGTCTAGGGCGGCTCGGTGCTAAAAATATCGTCGTTAGCGGCAATATAAAATCAGCTTTTTTGCCAAACCCGAGTAAAATTTACGCCAAACCAAAAGAGCGCGTGATCGTGCTGGCTAGTACTCATGCGGGCGAGGAGGAGATGATTTTGCGCGAGTTAAATTTGAGCGCAAACGACAATCTGATTTTAGTTCCGCGTCATCCTGAGAGATTTGACGATGCGGGCGAGATTTTGGCTAAATTTGCCGAAAAAAACGGACTTAGTTTTGCTAAATTTAGCGAAACGAAAAACTTTGACGCGCAGTGCGTGCTGGTCGATGCGATGGGCGAACTGGTAAATATTTACAAATTTAGCGACGTCGTCGTGCTCGGCGGTAGCTTCGTGCCAAACGTTGGCGGACACAATCCGATCGAGGCGGCGCAGTTTGAAAACGCGGTGATAAGCGGGGAGTTTATATTTAATCAAAAAGCCTTGTACGGCGCGGTTGAGGGGATAAATTTTGCAAAAGCGGACGAGATAAATGTGCTTTTACGGCAGGATTTACCAAAGGCAAAAATCGTCGCCAAAGGCGATGCAAGCGAGATTTTAAAAGATATTGAGGAAATTTATGAAAGAAGAAAAAGCCTATAAACTGCTGGCGATCCAGGAAGGCATCTCAAACAACGAGGCAAAGGAACTAATCGACGCGGGGCTAGTTAGCGCCAAAGGACAGAGGATCGCCGTGGCGCGCGCGATGATGAGTGCGGCGACTAAATTTAACGTGCAAAAACTACCGCGCCCAAGCGTGATTTTCGAGGATGAAAACCTGATCGCGGTTGATAAACCGGCATTTTTAACCTCGGAAAAAGTGAGCGAAACTTATAAATTTCCGCTTCTTCACAGGCTTGATAAGGAAACTAGCGGCGTGCTTTTGCTTGTAAAAAACGAGGAATTTCAAAAAAAAGCGATCGAGGAGTTTAAAAACTGCCGCGTAAAAAAAGAATACGTTGCGGCAGTAAAAGGTATCGTGAGCGAGGAATTTAGCGTAAACGAACCGATAATCACGCTAAAAAACAAAGGCGGAGCGTTTTCTAAGATCTCGCCAAACGGCAAAGAGGCGTTTTCGCACGTGACGCCGGTTATGGTCGCAGGCAAAAAAAGCCTCGTAAAAGTCGAGATAAAAACCGGCAGAACTCACCAAATCAGAGTACATCTAAATCACGCGGGGTACGGGATCGTCGGCGATGAAAAATACGCTAAAAATAAATCCGCGAGAATGTATCTGCACGCTTATAAAATCGAGCTTTTAGGATATAAATTTAGGTCAAATTTGAGCAGTGATTTTAACAGGCTCGGTTTTGAAATTTCAAGAAATTTTGAGATTTAAAGAGCGATAAAGCTTAAATTTAATAAAATACGCGCTTTAACTATATAATGTAAATAAAAGGTAGAATGTGTTTGAACAAATCAGCGAGTCGCTTCGTTTAGCCGTTAGTAAAATTCGTTTCGTAGACGATGAAAAAGCGCTAAATAACGCGCTTGACGTGCTTAAAAAAGCACTACTAAAAGCCGACGTTCATCACAAAGTTACCAAAGAATTGCTAACCCTCATAGAGGCCGATCTAAAGCAAAGCGGGATAGGCCAAAAGCAGTTTTTAGACGCTATAAAGTCAAATTTGACGAAGGTTTTAACCGCGCCGGGCAACCAGGGCTTTGTCTTTGCGCCCGTAGCTCCTACGATCGTGCTGATGGCGGGATTGCAAGGTAGCGGAAAAACCACTACGACGATAAAGTTAGCTAATTATCTAAAACTTAGAAAGAAAAAAGTTTTGGTCGCGGCGTGCGATTTGCAGCGTTTGGCGGCCGTCGAGCAGCTTCGTCAGCTTTGTGAAGCAAACGAGATAGAGCTTTTTAGCATAGAAAACGAAACCGATCCGCTAAACGTAGCTAAACAAGCGCTAGCTAAAGCAAAAAGCGGGCTTTACGACGTACTTTTGGTCGATACGGCAGGACGCCTAGCGATAGATGAAGCTTTGATGAAGCAGATAAAAGATATCAAATCAGCGCTTGATCCGCATGAAATTTTTTACGTAGCCGACGCTATGAGCGGACAAGACGGCGTAAAAACCGCAAGTACGTTTAACGATGCGCTAAAAATAAGCGGCGTGGTGCTAAGCAAATTTGACTCGGATAGTAAAGGTGGCGTAGCTATCGGCATAGCAAAGCAGCTAAACATACCGCTTAGATTCGTAGGTATCGGCGAAAAAGTCGGCGATATGGAGAGCTTTATCCCTGAGCGTATCGTGAGCCGCATAATGGGCGAGGGCGACTTGGCGACGTTGGTTGAGAAAACGAGCGCCGTGATAGACGAGCAAGAAGCAAAAAGAATAAATAAAAAGATCAAAAAAGGACAGTTTAACTTTAACGACTTTTTATCGCAAATGGAAAGCGTCAAAAAGCTTGGAAATATGAAAAGCCTTATCGGGATGATACCGGGTCTCTCAAACGTGGCAAATCAGATAAAAGATATCGACCTTGATAACTCGAAAGAAATTTTGCATATCAAGGCTATGATAAATTCGATGACGCAAAAAGAACGCGAAAATCCTGATTTGCTAAACAACAGCCGAAAAAGACGTTTGGCTGCGGGATCTGGATTATCTCAAGTAGAGGTAAATCGCTTTTTGAAGCAGTTTGAAAACGCATCAAAAATAGCAAAGAGGTTTTCTGGTAAAGAAGGTCTAAAAGGGCTTGGAAATTTACTAAACCAAGCTAAAAACTCTCGCCCTAATTAAAGGGCTTAAATTTGGCTACGTGCGTAGCTAAATTTAAGCCTATTTAAAAAAAACAAAAGGAGAAATATAATGGCAACAGTAGTAAGACTAACGAGAATGGGACGCAAGAAAAAACCTTTTTATCGTATAGTCGTAACGGATAGCAGAAAAAGAAGAGACGGCGGCTGGATAGAGTCGATCGGCTACTACAATCCTATGATTGAGCCTGAGGTAGTAAAATTTGACGCTGAGCGCTTGGCTTATTGGAAAGGCGTCGGTGCAAAACTTAGCGATAGGGTTGCAAAAATAACTAGCAAATAATTTAAAAAATGGTAGAAAATTTTTTACTTGAATACGCTAAACTCATAGCGGATTATCCGCAGAAGATTAAAATCGAGAAAATAGATCTCGGCGATAATTTCGTAGAGCTTATAATATATGCCGACAAGGTGGATACCGGGAAGTTAATCGGTAAAGACGGAAAGATGATCAACGCTATAAAGACCGTTATTATCGGCTATAAAGCAAAAGACGCTACATCGTATCGCGTTACGGTAAGGCCGCGTGAGTGATTTAGTAGAAGTAGCTTTGCTAGGTAAGACGGTCGGGTTGAAGGGCTTTGTTAAACTACACAATAAAGGCGATTTTCCGAATCAGTTTAAAAAAGATTCTAATTTTTACGATGAGAACGGTAAAAGTCTCGTCGTAAAGAGCTTTAATTCGCATAATTCTACAATACTCTTTTGCGATTACGAAAATGTAGAAAATGCAAAAACTTTAACCAATAAGATTATATATTCCACAATAGAACAAACTAGAAGGAATTGCAAGCTTAAAAAAGACGAGTTTTTTTACTTTGACGTAATCGATTGCGAGATATATGAAAACGACGTTAAGTTAGGTAAAGTCGAAAGTATAGAAGAGATTGGAACAACTCATTTATTTTTAGTAAAGACCGACGAAAATTTTATAACTAAAGGATTAGAAAAGCATTTTTATATCCCTTATATAGATGTTTATGTAAAAAAAATAGATATAGAGGATAAAAAAATTTACACCGAAAACGCCTTACTAATTTTAGAAAATTCCTAATGAAATTTACCTTTGTTACATTATTCGAAAATTTGGTTAAACCTTATTTTAATGGCAGTATATTATCCAGAGCGGTTAAAAATAATCTATTAAGTATCGACTTTCTAAATCCTAGAGATTTTAGTAAAGATAAACATAGAAAAGTGGATGATTATATGGTTGGAGGCGGAGCCGGACTTCTTATGGCATGTCAGCCGTTAGAGGATGCGTTAAAATTTCTACTAGACAAAGAAGCTGGTATGCATATTATTTTTCTTGCCCCGTCGGCAAAAAAATTTACTCAAAACGATGCTAAACGCCTAGCAAAAAAAAATAGCATTTGTTTTGTTTGCGGCAGATACGAGGGTATAGACGAACGCGTAATAGAGCGATATGCGGATGAAGTTTTTTGTATAGGAGATTTTGTTTTAACCGGAGGAGAGTTACCTGCTCTTTGTATGGCAGATGCCGTTTCTCGCAATATTTACGGGGTACTAGGGAACGAAAAAAGCCTCGAGATAGAAAGCTTTGAGGGCGGTTTACTTGAGGCTCCTTCTTTTACTAAATCAAGCGAACGCTTTAATTCTGATATTGTTTCAGCATTTTTAAAGGGAGACCATGGTAAAATCAGAGCTTTGAAAAATAACATGGCGTGCTTAAAAACTAGGTTTTTTCGCCCAGATTTATACCGCAAATTTAAGTCGTCTCTTAAGGAAAAGATATGAGGAATAAATATATTGAAGCGTTTGAGAAAACTCAAATAGCCGAGAAGTCTGTGCCTGATTTTCGTGCGGGAGATACTCTTCGCATAGCTACGCGCATCAAAGAGGGCGATAAAACTAGAATTCAAAATTTCGAAGGTATTTGTATAGCTAGACGTGGAAGCGGAACCGGTGAAACTTTTATTATTAGAAAAATAGGAGCAAATAGCGTCGGAGTGGAGAGAATATTTCCTATATA
>CAUQJW010000093.1:0-6776 GCA_963518485.1 uncultured Campylobacter sp. | reverse complement strand
GTATCGTCGTTAAATTTGCCAACGTCGACACTATCTATTTTAAAATCGCTAGCTGCAAAAAGTTTATTTAGATTTTCCTTTACTTCGGGCAAAACCGTATCTATATCGGCTTTAAATTTTTGCTCTTTTTGCTTCGTTTCTTTATGCGATTTGCGTTCTTCGCGTTCCCGAGTTACCGCTTCGCCGTCGTAAAAGTCATTCTTATTAAAAACGTCTATTATCGACGTATCTAGGATATTTTTATCCTCTCTGGGCTTAACTTCCGTCTTTTTAACTTCTACCGGTTCGCTTTCCGCAAATGTCGCATCTGCGTCAAATTCGTGTTTTGCATGGTTTTCTTTATATACCGGTTTTTTATCCGATTTGTTTTTTTCATGCTTAGGCTTTATTTCTTCTAATTTTTTTTGTTCTTTTTTCTTTTCGAATTTAGACGCTTTATTTTCGTGCTTTTGCTGAGCCGAAACGTCTTCTCTTACGGCTTCTATAACGGCTGTCTTCTTAAAAAAGCCCAAAAAACCGGAGCTTGGATTTTGCAAAATCTTAATATCCAGCTGCGTTACCGAGCAACCCAATTCGCTAGCCGCCTTTTCGAAAGCGGCTTGTAAATTTTCGGCTTCTATTCTCATTATACCTTCGCCTCCGCTTTTTTATGCTTTTCAAAAAGTTTATTTACGAAAATTTGCTGAACGACGGAGCAAACGTTGTTGATAAACCAATAAAGCGTAAGACCTGCCGGAAACGTAACGAAAAAAAACGTAAAAATAAGCGGTAAAAATTTCATTATCTTTTCTTGCATCGGGTCGGTAAAATTCGTAGGCGTTAATTTTTGTTGCAAGAACATGGTTATACCCATTAAAATCGGTAGTACGAAATAAGGATCCATTAGCGATAAATCTTTTATCCAAAGTATCCATTCCGCGCCCTTTAACTCGATAGCGTTTAATAAAACGCGGTAAATAGCGAAAAATATAGGAATTTGCATCAAAATCGGCAAACATCCGCCCATCGGATTGGCTCCGTTTTTCTTGTAAAGCTCCATCATGTGCATATTTAGCTTTTGCGGCTCGCCCTTATATTTGGCTTGAAGTTCCTTCATTTTAGGAGCAAGCTCTTTTAGCTTATTCATGGAGAGCATACCTTTATACGTTAATGGAAAAAGAACGATTCTAATAACTAGCGTTAGCGCGACGATTGCCCAACCCCAGTTACCTATGTAGCCGTGTAGCCAATTTAAAAAAGCAAACATAGGCTTTGCGATAAAACTAAACCAACCGTATTCTATAACGCTAACCAGTCTTTCGTCTACGCTCTTTAGGACGCCGTGATCTTTTGCGCCGACATAGCCTTTAGCTTTAAACTCTCCGCTGCCGCTAACGAAAGCCAGAGAGTTGCCTGCCGAGTCTTTAGAGACGACTACGTTTAGCGGCTTATCAAAGTTATAAAATAACGTGGTGTAGTACCTGTCGCTATCGGCAGCGATATTTACGTTTGAAAATTTCTCCGCGATATCGACGTCGCCGTCTTCCAAGATAGTTAATTTTTCTTCCGCGTCGCGCAATAAGACGCCGTGAACCGTGTAGTTATCTACGGTTACGCTGGGTCGTAATCCGGGAGTTATAAAATACTCGCCGGCGCTCACGCTTAGGTCTATATCGTAGCTTCCGTTCGGATAGAAAGTCAGCTTTTTAACGATACTAGAGCCGTTTAAATTCTGAGTTAAAATTACGCTTTTAGATTCGCTAGATACGTCTATCTCGCTTACGTCGCTTTCGTAATCGATTTTAAAAGCCTGTTCGTTTAAATTCGTATCGATAAATCTAATTTCAAGCGGTAAAGGTTGATTCGTAAGGAGCTGAAGCGCGCTTCCGTCTTTATTTTTGTACTTCTCGTTATTTAAATAAAATTTAGAAATTCTACCCAAATTATCTATTTTAGCCTCAAAATTTGCGCCTTTTACGAAAACTATATCTTTGCCGTTCGTATTTTGCGCTTGAGTCGGAGTTTGACCGGACTCGCTAGCGCCGGGAGCGCCTTTGGATATCGATTTATCGATCGTCGTTTTATTTTGCTCTAGCGGTAAAGGTTTCGGTATGAAAAAGTAATCGTAAGCTATAAAAAATATAAACGATAACAAGGTCGCTAAAACGACCCTTTTTTGGACTGACAATTTGTCTAACACGATTTTTCCTTTTTAAAATTTATTTTTTTAACTACGTAAAATTTATTCTCTCTATAAGGAATAAACCAAAAAGCGATATCTAGATTTAAATTTCGGTTAAAGACAAAAAAAGAGTTAAAATTTTTACGAATTACGGGGTAGTCTATACCTCCGCTAAAAAATTGATTACAACGAAGTATTCTAGCTAAAATCGCAAAAATTGCGATCAAAAAATTATTATTTTTTATCTGCCAAACGGCATATTCCGAGCAAGTCGGATAAAATCTACAAGAGCCTAAAGTGAATCTAGAAATACCGTTTTGATAAAAATTGATCAAAAAAATAGCATACTTTTTTATCACTTCACACATCCAAGCTTTTTTAGAGCCCAACAAACGTTCTTTTTTATTTTTAAATACGGGCTTTTTTCTAGCCCGTATTTAACTATAACTATGTAAACGCCGCTTTTCAGCTCGTCTCCTATCTCTACGAAAATCGCTCGCAAAAGTCTTTTGCACCGATTGCGGATAACCGCATTGCCGACTTTTTTGCTGGCGACTACCGCTAACTTATTTTCGCTACTTTCCTTAAAAAAGACGATTAAATTTTCAGAATGCCATTTAGCGGCGTCTTTATAAATGCAAGAGAATTCCTTTTGACTGCCTATAGTCGCAAATTTACTTAAACGGCCAATCTTTTTCTACCTTTAGCGCGTCTGGCGTTTAGAACCTTGCGTCCGTTTTTGGTCTTCATACGAACCCTAAAGCCGTGAGTGCGTTTTCTAGGCGTATTATGAGGCTGATACGTTCTTTTCATAATATATTTCCTTTTTAAAATTGTGATTTAAGGTCGTGATTTTATCAGCAAATCCCTTAAAATCCTTTTAACGAAATTTTAAACTTTATTTTATTTTTAAAATTTGAGGATATAATCCCGAAATATTTAAATAGGAACGGTAGTGGGCTACGCGATAAAAAAGCTATTCAAAATGATGTTTCGACCGTTTGAATCTGTTGTTTAAATGAATAAAGAACGATTTTTAAGGCGGCTTTGCTATCTCAAGGCTTTCGGATACGAATTTTCAAACGAATATTTTTTAACCGATCAAACTCCGAATCAAAGCCTATCGCAATTAAATTCGCAGATTAAAAGCTGCAATCTTTGCGAACTATGTAAAAGTAAAAATCACTCGTTAGTCGGTATCGGAAACGCAAATTCAAAGGTTATTTTCGTACTTGATTCGCCCGGCGAATTAGACGATAAAAGCGGCAAGCTGTTAAGCGGAGCGGTCGGCGAAAAATTTTACGATCTGATTAAAACAGAATTCAAAGACGAAAACTTTTACGTTACGACTCTGATAAAGTGCAAAAAAAACGGCAATGCGCCCATAGAGGCTAGTTATGATCTTTGCAGACCGTATTTGGAGTGCGAGATAACAAACGTCTCGCCGAAAGTAGTAGTCGCGCTGGGCGAAGAAGTTTTTTACAGACTTAGCAGAAGCCGCGCCGATAAAAGCTTCGAAAGTATACGAGGAAATGCCGTAAAATCGGGAAATATGCTTCTAGTGCCGACTTATTCGCCGTTTTGGGTAATGCAAAATCCGAGCAAAAAAGAGGCTTTTTTACTTGATTTAAATAAAATTAGGAGATTTTTATGAGGAAATTTTTACTATTTTTAATGATTTGCGCGGCGCTTTGGGCCAAAAGCGATAAACTCTCCGATATACCGCCGGCACAAGAAATTTATATAGATTTAGAAACGCAAAAATGCGGCGACGACTGCCTTTTAGAACTTTTTAATCAAGACCTTTATCACAGCTTTTTAGCTCGCTTTACGGATTCAAACGATCAAAACGTATTACAAGCCTATGCGGCGATCTCCGGAAAACAAACGACGCATAAAATCGCGCCGATTCAAGGAGCCGATTTTAAAATCGCAGTAATAATACCCGAGAGAAGCATAAAAAGCTACGCTAGAGTCGTTTCGGATGCGGCCATAGCTTATGCCGTCAGGAAGGACGCTCGCGTCGAGATTAAATTTTACAATATCGGCGACGAAACCGAACAAAACGTCGTAAACGCCCTAAACGAAGCGCGAAATTACGGTATAAGCTACTTTATCGCGGCTTTTACGCAAACCGGAGTCGAAATTTTAAATAAAAATTTAGGCGACGATCAAGTAGCCTACGTACCGACGATCCACGTATCCGGCGTAACGACTTCGCGAGCTAATATCGCGTTCGGCGGTATCGACTATAAAGCTCAAATCGAAAAGCTACTAGAGTTTTCAAACGGTAAAAACGCCGCCTTTTCAGACGGCAGCAGACTAGCCGTAGCAATGAACGGCTACGTAGAGCAGCTAGGGGGCGGACTAGTTTACGAAGGCGAAATAAGAGGCGCGCAAAGCGATTTAAAAGCCTACGTAAATGCTAGACTAGACGGCGCTAGCGTATTTTTAAATTTACCGATTATAAAAGCCTCGCTTCTAAGCTCGCAGCTTCGCCTATACGACGTAAAAGTCGCGGCATTGCTAAGCACGCAGATAAACTATTTGCCTAGTATCTTTAAACTAACGCAAAACGAAGATAGGCAAAATCTCTATATAGCCAATTCTTTACTTGGCGTAGACGGCGAGCTTCAGGGTTACGGCGCGATTTTAGGACAGGATTTTAACTACAACTGGGTAGCTTACTCTACAGCCGTCGGAGTAGAGCATCTCTACTCGATGTTAGAGCCTAGCTCCGATAAAATTTTCGCCGAGAGTATGGAAAACAATCAAATAAAATACGGCGTCAAAATAATGAAAGCGGACAAATACGACTTTACGCAAGCCGAAAAAGAAGAACTTTAACTCTAGGGTTAAAATTTTTCGTTAGTCTTAAATATTTTAGCCGTTTCCTCGTCTATTTTGGCTACTTTTGAGCGATTTAAAAAGGCCAAAACTACGTCGCAGCTAAAGATAAGCTTAGGCTCGCAAGCTTCGCTCAATCGCCCTATTTTATAAATTTCTTGCCTTAGCGTTACGCTGGCTTTTTTGATTTGAACGACTTGCGAACGGACCTCTAATAAATCTCCTAAAACGGCCGGCTTGATAAAATTCGCATTTATATTTGCGACCACGAAGGAACGATTTTCATCAAAATCTAATCCCGAACTAAAAAACATCTCGCTTCTGGCTCGTTCGCAAAATTTTATGTAGTTTACGTGATAGACTATGCCGCCCGCATCTGTATCTTCGTAGTAGATTCGTATTTTCACGGCAGCTCCTTAGACTTTTAGATCAAGCCTCATTTTACCGATTTTTCTTAAAAGCTCCATTATATCCGTCCCTTTTTCTCGTTCGGCTTTGATAAATTTCTCGAAAAACTCGCGCTTTATATCCCTATAAACATAGGTTTGGCTTTTGCTCGTCGCTTTGATCGGTTTAAATTTCTTTTCTTTGGCGGCGTCTGCTTGCGCTTCTTCTTTGACCGTTTCGTCAAAGTCTCCCTTTTTTAGAGCGATTTTTTGTAGCGCTTCTCCGATACTCTCGCCGTTTTTAAATACGTCTTTTAGAAATTTAAAAAACTCTTTTTTACTCTCTTCGTCCGCGTAGCTCACTCGAGTTTCGAGATCTTGCCCAAGAAGCGTTATGCGCTCTTTTGCGGGCGTTTGGTCGAAATTTAGCGCGCCGTCCTTGAGCGAAATTTTGACGTTTGCGTATTCGCCTAGGATTTTATTTGCCGCGTACTCGAGCCATTTATCTTTAAATTCCTCCTCGCTCATATCTGAATTCAGCAGCCTTGAGGCCTCGGCGTCCATTGCCACACCGCTACCGCTACGCATGAGCCCTAAGCCAAACCCGCCCAAATCCACATCATATCTCTTCATAAATTTATCCACGCTAAAGACGTCCCGCCTAAATATATCGGACGGATCGCGCGCGTGCGCTATCAAAGCTCGCGTACTATCTACGAAACTTTTTAGCTCGGCGGCTTTTTCTTTGCTTACCGACGAGTCAAGCCCGTTTATCTTGCCCCAGACGCTTATTTTATCGTCTCTCGTGTAGCCGCTTAGCGAAAATATCCTCCTCACGGCTACTGGCTCGCCGGGCTTTAGTCCGAGTTCCTTACGCCATCCGTCCTCCACCTTATCAAACTCCATTTTCGCACCCAACCACATGCTTAAATTTTTACCGGTTAGCTTCTCGGGATCAACGTTATCCGCCCAAATTTTGAGTTGGTCGTAGTCTAATTCGTCGGGATTTACGGTATCGTAATCAATCCGTGCCGTTAAATTTGGTGCTAAATTCGCTACCTCTTTTTCCTCGCGTGCTTTTAAATTTCGCTCGTGAGAGCTACTAAAATCATAATTTACGTTTGCGTTAAATCCGTTTATGCCGCTTATCATATTAATCCTTTTAAGCCTTTATATCCACGCTCTTAGCGTTAAATTTCATCATCGCCTCAAGTTCTTCTAAATTTTTTCTAGCGTTTTGCTCTAGCTCTTTGTCGTATTTTCTGTTTTTATCCAGCATCTTTTGCGTTCGCTTTTCTTGCCTGGTTAGCTTTTCTAGGCGTTTTTGCGCCTCTTTCATATCCTCTTGCATTATTTCAAAGAGGCTTTTTGATTCTTTGCCG
>CAUQJW010000092.1:0-6783 GCA_963518485.1 uncultured Campylobacter sp. | reverse complement strand
GGGCTAGCTTGATAGCTTCGTCGATGCGGCTCCTTGGCATCACGCAGACCGGACAGCCCGGGCCGTGGACGAAATTTATATGCTCGCCGACTAACTGCGGTAGGCCGAATTTCATGATCGAGTGCGTGTGTCCGCCGCAAATTTCCATGATATTTAGCGGCTTTACGCTCTCTTTTTTGATGAGTTTTGAAAGCGCCAAAATAAGCTCTTTATCGCGAAAATCATTGATTAGATTCACGCTTTTTCCTTTGCGTCAGGCTCATTTGCCGCCGCTTGCATGGCGCCTAGCCCCGCGTCGCCTTCGTCCGCGCTTATTTGTCCGTTTTGCATATCTTTGGCGATTTGGCGGTAGATTTCGATGCTCTCTAGCGCAAATTTCGTATCGATTTTCTCCATTGCGTAGCCGACGTGGATGAGTACGTATTCGCCAACTGCTACGGGCTCGGCGATGAGATCGAGGCTCACGCGGCGACTCACGCCTAGCGTCTCGACGGTAGCGACGTTATCTTCGTCGATCGCGACCACTTTTGACGGGATTGAGAGGCACATTATCTAAGCTCTTTTTTAAATTTTAAGAAATTTAGCCACTTCTCCATGCCTTCGCCCGTTTTTGCGTCAAGCTCGACGACGTCGACTTTTGGATTTAGTTTGCGAGCCTCTTTGACGACTTTTTTAACGTCAAATTCAAAATGCGGCAACAACGAAGTTTTGGTTATCACTATAAGATCGGCGGCGCGAAACATCACGGGGTATTTGGCTACCTTGTCGTCGCCTTCAGGCACCGATAGCAGCACGACGTTAAAGTGAGAGCCCACGTCGTAGCTAGCTGGACATACGAGGTTGCCGACGTTTTCAACGAAAACTATATCAAGGCCCTCTAGCGGCAGATGATGAAGCCCCTCGTGCACCATAAACGCATCCAGGTGACATGCCTGTCCGGTCGTGATCTGGTGGGCTTTGCCGCCTGCTTTTATTATACGGTCGGCGTCTTGGTTGGTTTCTAGATCGCCCTCGACGACGCCGATTTTAAATTTACCGCTTTTTATCGTAGCTTCTAGTAGCGTTGTCTTGCCGCTGCCGGGGCTGCTCATGAGATTTACGCATAAAATCCCGCGCTCGTCCAAATGAGCGCGGTTGTGCGCGGCCTCTTCGTCGTTTTGGGATAAAATTTTCGTTATCACTTCGACGGTTTTGCTCTCGTTTAGCGCCGGGTGCGCGTGGCCGTGGCTATGCTCGTGAGCCGCGCCGTGTCCGTGCTCGGAGCCGTGATCGTGGGCATGCGAGTGAGTCGTGCCGTCTGCATGAGTGTGGGCGTGATCGTGTCCGCCCAGCGAGCATCCGCAATCTTTACACATTTTGTTTCTCCTTAGCGATTTTTTGGGATTATTATACTCTTAGATGTTAAAATCCCGCTTTAGTTTCATACTTGCGGATATTATTTCGTTGCGTTTTATTTATATTTTGAGATTTTTGCGGTAGCGGCGAGGGGTTAAAATTTGACTCAAATTTGAGTCGCGTCAAATTTGACGGCTCGGGCTAAATTTGAGTTCGGGTAAGTCTCGTCAAATTTAACCCTTCGGCCGCCTGCAAATTTAACGATTGCCAGATTCTGCTGCGTTTGGTTTTTCTACTACGATATCCTTGATACGAGCTTTGCCGTTATCCATCACGCTTATTACGGCGGTGGCGTTAAACTCCATCATATCTCGCTCCATCTGCTGCGCCTTTTTAGGCGGCATAAAAAAGGCCTCGATGCCGAAATTTGCGGTATTATAATCAACCCTGCCAGCTAAAAACGTTCCGCCGTTAGGCCGCTCGAAGCTATATTTATCAAATTTATACCTGCCGTCTTTGTCCTGCTTTAAGATAGCGTAAATTTTACTACCGTGCAGCTGCTGCCTTTTGCTCAAATTCGAGTCTCTTTTGTCCAGCTCATAAACGCTCGCAAACCCGTAACTAAGGTGCACGTAATCGCCGCGAAACATATCGCGCGGATCGTAAAGCGTGGTTTGCAGCAAGATCTCTTTGCCAAAATAAATCGGCGCGTACGCATACGCAAGCATCGCTATCACGGCTAAAATTTGAAATACCGCGGCGGCAAAAATCAGCTTTAGTTTCATCTCGCGCTCCTTTTTTTAGATATCCTAGAGACCCCGAGCACCACCAGCGCAAATACCAAAAATAACGCGCTAGCGCTGACGTAATCGCCGACCAGATCGACGTAGCGCACGAACGCCACCCAAAAGATAAGCGCGATGCCGAATTTCATGTTATTTTGCTTGATAAGAGCTACCGCGACGCAAACGCCGATGAGCGAAAACACGCCCTCCTCGTAACCCGCAAACGCATCTAAGATAAAAGGCAGCGCGACCGAAAGCGCTGCGACGGTAGCGGCGGCGTATTTTTTAAAGTAAAACGCAAGCCCCAAAGAGGCCGCGCAAAATGCCGCAAACAGCGCCCCAAACACGCTTTTTAAAAACGTAACGCCGTTTAAAACCTGCTCGTAATTCTGAGCGTCGTAAGACCACGGACGCGAAAAGTACAAGTCTTCGTAAAGCGACATATCAAAGCACAAGATACCGGCCCCGCAGACGATACCGATGTTTTTAAGGTAAAACGCGAGTTCAAATTTACCCGCCCTCTCAAGCAAAAACGAAGCGCAAACGGCGAGCAAGCAGTAGCTAAGCGCAAAAAAATGAACGCCGTAAAACGCATCCTCCACGCGCAAATCAGCTAGAAAATACCTCTCGTAAAGCACGAAAGAGACGATATAAGCAAACACGCTCGCAAAAAGCGCAGCGGTCAGCAACCTCGAGTCGTCTCGCCAAAGCACCGCCGCGCAAGCTACTATAAATAACAAAAATCCGTGCGAAACGCCGCTAAACTCAAACTCCATCAAAAACCAAACAAGCCCCAAAATAAGAGCTTGCAGCGTGATGATGGACTTGCGCGTAGCAAGTCCGAGCGCCAAAGCTCCGACCGCCCACAGCAGCACTCCGTCAGGCATATGCTCGCCTAGGTGGTAAATTTGCGCGACTAAAACGATCGCCGCGCCGTAGCAAAAGTTCCCCAGGAAAAACAGCGTCGTAGCCTGCGTCTCTTTGCCGTTTTTTTGCGCCAAAACTCCGCTAAAATTCACCGCAGCGAGTATGCCAAGCACTATGATTAGCCTCACGGCGCGCGGCAGCTCCTCCCAGTTTGCGCCAACTAACGTAAATAGCGAAAGCGCCAAAAACAGATACGCTACGAGCTTTAAAATAAAGCTTCGCCGCTCGTTTGCGCCCGATAAATCTATATCGTATTTAGCCGCTATCTTGCGCGCCGTCTCGTCGCTTATTAGTCCGTCCTCTCGCCACTTCGCAAGCTCGTCCGCGAGAAAATTTTTATGAAATATCATCATTTTTCTACTCCACGCATTTCATTATCCTGTGTCGCCCAGCCCAGTAGAGCACCGCATAGCCCGTAGCGCCCGAGATCACCGATGCGATGAACACCGCGAGCTTATCTGCGTACGCGAACTCGTACGTGCCGTGATAGGAGAGCGAATTTATAAAAAACTCATCGTAAAGATGGTACCAGTAAACAAGCAAAGGCCGTAAAACTGAGCTGGCTTAAATTAACCCGCAAAAAGCAAAATCCAAACACCCCTAGCCGCTTACCCGCAAACAGCCCCGGTATGATACCTAGCGACACGGGGTGGAAATTTGCTATAGCCGAGCGCCTTTTAGCCGAATATCAGCACTCGCGAGGGCGTATGCCGACAGAACGAAAAAGGCGATGCAGACGTGCTAGTCGTACTTAATCTACTTAGCATCGAACCCTCGCCCTCTCTGCCTTAAGCGGCATGAAAAATACCGCCACGATACCCGCTAACGTCGCATGGGCGTCCAATTTTAGCACGCTCATGCGAAGTATTATACCAAAAAAAATCACGTAGCAAGCTTTTATATTATGCCGGCTAAATTTGAAGCTAAAAGTCCCAAAAGCAGCTGGTCTAACAACCATAAACGATATCGCCGAGAGATATCCGCCGTAAAATATTGCCGTTATCAAAATCACGCAAACGTCATAGATGATAGACAGCGTCACGAAAAAATTTTAGACTCGCCGGCACTATCTTACCTAAAATCATTATAATGCCTAGAGTAAATGCTACATCCGTCACGGCCGGGACTACCCAGCCTTTTATCGCAGAAGCGGCAGCGTGGTTAAATGCGTAAAAACGAGCGCGGGCATGACGATGCCGAAGCGGCGCCAACGATAAAAAGTACGATCTGAGCTGGATTTTGTATCTCGCTCCCGACTATCTCTCGTTTTGGCTCAAGTTCCAAAAAAAGAAAATATCGCCATCAAATCGTCGTTTATCCATAAAATTAACGGCCTAATAAGCTTTAATTCTACAAATATAAACCCAAATTAATCTTAAAAACCGAATTGTAAAAATCGCTTAAAATACTAGTATTTTTCGCTATCGACGCAGCTATCGCGGCTAGTATCAAAATGATACCGAAACTTGCCTCATACTCGGTAAAATCTTTAGAATAATTCACGAAAGCTTTAATTTTATTATAAAAGCTCAAAAGTTGCCAAGTCGCAAAAGCCGACTTACTATTTTATTATAAAGATTTTATCTTAATAACTTAAAATTAAGAATGCGGGATGGCCGCTTTCGTAAGCTTAGAAAATTTTACGCCTTTAAGACCGCCTATTTTATCGGCTAAATTTTCTATATTTCTAGCCTTACCGCGCAAAACAAGCGTTTCTAGGCAATTATCTCTATTAACGTGTATATGGGTAGTGCAGACTATATCTACGTTTGCGTCGTGTTCTATACCCATCATTTTTACTATTAAATCATTTTGGCGATGCGCGTAAATTAGCGTTAAAACGCCTATCAACTCGTCATCTCCGTTCTTCCAGCTATCTTGAACGATTTTTTCGCGAATTAAATCTCTCGTGAATTCGCTTCTTGATGCATATCCTTGAGAGCCGATTTTGCTATCGAGCTCATCCAAAAGTTGTTTTGGCAACGAAATACTAAATCTGATGATACTATCCATCTTAAGCTCCTTAAAGAAATATTTTAATAATTATATATCAAATTTCTTTAAAAAATATTAATTTAGTTACAATCTAATACTTTCAAATATACCGTAATTAAGATAGTTTTATAAATAAAATCATATTAACGAATAATAAATTTGTCCAAAACAAATAGATGAGTCGTTAGCGGTAAAATTTTTATTTATGTAATATTTCTTACCTTTTTGCTTAAGAATTAAAATTACATTTTCAAGCAGGGCTTTATTTTGAAAAACGCCGCCGGCTAGCAAGACGTCGTTAGGCTGTGCGCAAGCTACGTCCGCTACGAGCGTTGCGAGCCCTTTTATGAAGCCCGTCGCAGCCGTTTTAGCATCGTCTTTTAGAGCTCTTTTAAAGGCCTCTTTAAAGCAAATTTTGCCGTCCATGATTTCAAACTCGTAGCAGGCGTCCAAATTTGCGTCAAAAAGCGCCTCTAGGCTCATCCCCGCCTCGCCCTCGTAGCTAATGCTATCAAGCCCCAAGATCACCGCCGCAAACGCGTCGAATATACGTCCAAGCGAGCTGGTTTCGACGCAGTTTATTTGCTTTTCGTGCAAGATTTTTAGATTTTTTAGCTTAGCGGGCTCAAATTTGGCCAAAAACGCCTCCGCCTCGCGCTCTAAATCGTATTTTAAAATCGCGGCATAAGCGATCTGCCAAGTATTTTTCACGCTAGCTTCGCCGCCGATCAGCAAAATTTCGTCAAATTTGCAAACCCGCTCGTACTCTTTGCCGCGCACTTTTAGTATCTCTCCGCCCCAGACGCTCCCGTCCGCGCCGTATCCCGTACCGTCAAAACAAAAGCCCAGATACTCGCGATTTGCGTCCAAATCGTTTTCTAAAATCACCGATAGCAAATGCGCGTGATGGTGCTGGATCTGCGTGATAATTGAGCCGAAATTTGCGGCATATTCGCGCGCCCATTTTAAGTTTAAAAAATGCGGGTGCAAATCGGCTACGATCTCGTCAAATTTTAGCTCGTAAATCTTGCTAAAAAGATTGATTAGCGCGCAAAAACGCTCATAGGTCGCGACGTTTTTTAGATCGCCGATATACGGGCTTATCATTAGCTCGCCGTCCTTAAAGATCGCAAACTGATTTTTTAGCTCCGCTCCGACGGCCAAAACGGTCTTTTCGCTCTTAAATTTCGTGCGGATAAACTTAGGATGCACGCCGCGGCTGGTGCGGATAAATATAGGCTCGCCGTCTGCTACAAACGCGATACTATCGTCGCTTGGCGAGTGGATCTCGCGGTCGTTATCCAGGTAAAAATCTATCACGCCGCCCAGCTTTTCTCGCAGGTCTTTTTCGTCGTAGATGATGGGCTCGCCAGAGACGTTGGCCGAGGTGGCGATGACGTCGCCATCTAGGTACTCAAAAAGCAAAAGATGAACGCCCGTATATGGCAAAAATATGCCGATTTTATTGAGTCCCGGCGCTAAATTTGACGGAACCGGCGCGCCCGGCAAACTTTGCAAAACGACGATCGGTTTTAAATTTGAGCTTAAAAGCCGCTCTTCTTCGGGCGAAATTCGTGCGTATTTTTTAGCGCGCGCTAGGTCTTTGCACATCACGGCAAATGGCTTTTTAGGGCGCTTTTTGCGCTCTCTTAGCAGCCCTACCGTATCCTCATCTAGGCGGCACATCAGATGAAATCCGCCAAGCCCTTTGACGGCTAAAATTTTACCCTCGTTTATGAGA
>CAUQJW010000091.1:0-6959 GCA_963518485.1 uncultured Campylobacter sp. | reverse complement strand
CGTCATATCCTCGCTTTTCGCCGCTTTTAGTTCGCTTTTAAAATTTATAGCAGATAGCGAAAACAAGCTACCGGAGATTACATTTTGGCTGATGGGTAGCCTAGCTCGCACGGGAGGATATCAAAACGTCCTTTATATGCTAGGCGTCACGGCGTTTTGCTCCGTGCCTCTGTTTTTGCTTAGATTTAGGCTAAATATCTTAGCCTTTGGCGAAGAAGAAGCTAAAGCCATGGGCGTAAACGTCAAATTTTATAGCTTTATCATCATCTGCGCTTCTACCTTGCTGACGGCTTCTAGCGTTGCTTTTTGCGGTATAGTAGGCTGGGTCGGACTCATCGTGCCGCACATCGCCCGCTCTATAGTCGGGGCGAATTTTAACGCCCTCTTGCCGGCTTCAATGCTAATCGGCGCGCTATTTTTACTGATAGTAGATACGATAGCAAGGTGCGCGATGGCTAGCGAGATACCCCTTGGTATAATTACCTCGCTCATCGGTGCACCCGTTTTTATCTATCTGCTTTATCAGAGTAAAAAGGGCTGGCTGTGAAATTTGAGATAAAAAATTTAAGCTGCGGATACGGCAAAAAGCTAGTCGTGAAGGAATTTAGCGCCGAGCTAAAAGACGGAGAAATTTTATGCTTGCTCGGACCAAACGGCGTAGGTAAGACGACCGTTTTTAAGACGATTTTAGGATTTTTAAAGCCATTTGGCGGAGAAATTTTAGCTGACGGGCGAGATTTTTTCGCTTTAAGCGATAAAGAGCGAGCAAAGATCGTTAGCTACGTGCCTCAGGCTCACGCGCCGCCCTTTGCTTTTAGGGTTTTAGACGTCGTTTTAATGGGACGCTCGCCTTATATCGGAGCTTTTGAAAATCCAAGCGCAAATGACGTAAATATCGCCGAGCAAAAGCTTGAAATGCTAGGAATGAGCGAATTTGCGGATAAAATTTACACCGATATCAGCGGCGGCGAGAGGCAAATGGTCTTAATAGCAAGAGCTTTGGCGCAAGAAGCAAACGCCGTGATGCTTGACGAGCCCGCTTCAAATTTGGACTTCGGCAATCAAGTAAAAATCCTAAAAGCCGTAAAAGAGCTAGCGGCAAACGGACATAAGATCATCATGACCTCGCACTTTGCCGAGCATGCTTTTTATATAGACGCCAAGGTCGCGCTTTTAAAAAGAGATCAAAGCATCATCTACGGCAGCGCGAGCGAAGCGATAACGGATGAAAATCTAAAACTTGCTTACGGCGCCGATATAAGAGTAGTAAAAAACGAGATCGAGGGCAGGCGCGTTTATTCCTGCGTTCCGATCATTTAAGGAGAAAAAATGAGAAAAATTTTGACGGTTTTGATACTTGCGGCTTGCCTTTTGCAAGCGCGTATCATAGTAGACGACGGCGGCAAAGAGGTGCAAATACCTGATAACGTAGAGCGCGTAACGCCGATGATAGGAGCATTTACGCAGATGAGCGCGATGCTAACGGGCGAAGATAAAATCATCTCGGGCGCGGCGCGGCTACCTAAAATGATGAGTAAAATTTTTCCTAAAATAAAAACAACGAACAATATTAGCGGCTCGCTAACAAGCAGTGCCGAAAGCATAATCGCCTCAAATACGCAGGTGGTTTTTGGGCCCGTCGGTATGATATTTGACGAAAATCAAAAGGCGCAGCTAGAAGCCGCAGGTATCGCGGTCGTAAATATAAATAAATTTAGCAACGCTAGCGAGATAAAGGGTGCAGTTAGCAAAATAGCCGAAATTTTAGGCGGCGATGCGGTAAAAAAGGCGGAGGAATTTAACGAGTATTTTGACGAAAATATAAAATACGTAAGCGAAAAAGTTCAAAATATCAAGGATAAAAAGCGGGTTTTGGCTCTAAATTTTAACTCCGGAAATTTTAGCACGATCAGTAGCAAAGATATCGGTGCGGAGTACATAAAAATCGCTGGCGGCATAAATTTAAGCTCTCAAGATAACGAAACCGACTTTAAAATCTCAAAGACGATAAACGAGGAGCAAGTTATTATCTTTAACCCCGATATTATCATAACAAATTCGCGCGAAGGCAAGGAAAAATACTAAAAAATCCTCCGTTTAGCAAAATAAAAGCCGTTAAGGACGGCACCGTATTCGTCGTGCCTAGCGGAGTGTATCTGTGGAGCATGTGTAGCGCCGAGGGTGCTTTGCAGCCGCTTTGGCTAGCCAAAATCTTTTATCCTGAAATTTTCACAGATATAAATTTGGAAGAAGAGGTAAAGAAATTCTACCTTAAGTTTTACCGCTACGAACTAAGCGACGAGGAACTAAAAGAAATACTAAATCCAAAATTTTCGCCTCGCTCCGCAAAACGCGGGGCGAATAAATTTAGTCCTCGCCGCTTTTGCGTTTTTATAAATTTAAGCCCGTTTGGGTATAATCCACCCTTTTAAACGCGAGGAAAATATGCCCCTTTCAAAACTAAATCAAGAACAATACGCCGCCGCAACCGCTCCTGCCGGGCACAATCTAGTTATCGCAAGTGCGGGCACCGGTAAAACCAGCACCATCGTCGCGCGCATCGCTCATCTGCTAAATTTAGGCATAAAGCCCGAAAAAATCCTGCTGCTAACCTTCACCAACAAGGCTGCTGCCGAGATGATCGAGCGTCTAAACCGACATTTTGATAAAAAAATCACCTCGCGCATTACGGCGGGCACCTTTCACTCGGTTTCTTATTCGCTGCTTAAATTTCTAGAAAAACCCGTCACGCTAAAGCAGCCTAGCGAGCTAAAAACGCTGCTAAAATCGCTCGTCGAAAGGCGCAAATTTAACCACCTAAGCGACGTTAAACCATACGGCGGCGCCTATCTTTACGACGCGTATTCGTTGTTTCAAAATTTAGCCCTAAAGCAAACGTTTGGCGAATGGCTAAAAGAGCGAAGCGACGAGCAAGGCGTATATGCCGAGATTTATGAGGACGTTTTGCGCGAATTTGAGGAGGAAAAGAGCAAATTCGGCTATGCGGATTTTAACGACTTGCTTATCAAAATGCGTAACGAATTGAGAAAAGGCGCGTCTCTAAAATTTGAGGAAATTTTAGTCGACGAGTATCAGGACACAAACTCCCTGCAAGGCTCGCTAATCAGCGCTTTTGAGACGAAAAGCCTCTTTTGCGTCGGGGATTTTGACCAGAGCATTTACGCTTTTAACGGCGCAAATATCGAGATCATCGGCTCGTTTAAGGACCGCTTCGCAGACGCTAAAATTTACGCGCTAAACATCAACTACCGCAGCAGCTCCGCCATCCTAGCCCTTGCCAATAAAGTCATCGCAAACAACCCGCGCCTTTACGAAAAAAAGCTAGTCGTCGGCCGCGAGGGCAAATTTACCTCGCCAAAGCTGCTAGTTTACAACGAGCTTTTCGACCAGTACTCAAACATCGCGCAGGTCATCGCCGTCAGCAAATACAAAAAAGAAAACATCGCCATCATCTTTCGCAACAACTCAAGCGCCGACGGCTTAGAAGTCGCGCTGCGAGAGCTTGGTATCGGCTCTAAGCGTAAGGGCGGCGTGAGCTTTTTTGAGAGCCGTGAGGTGCGCGCTGCGATGGACCTGCTAGGCATCCTCATCAACCCAAAGGACATCATGGCCTTTATCCACGTGTGCGAATATGCAAAAGGCGTCGGTGCGGCGCTTAGCAAGGAGATTTTCGAGGTGCTAAGCAAGGTCGGACACGGCGATGTCGTGCGCGGATTTTTGCAGCCCGATGATAGCGTGGAAGCCTTTGCTAAAAAGACTAAAAACTACCAGTTGGGGCTTTTTGACGAGCTTGACGAGGTCGGAGAGAAGTCGCGCTTTGCTAAATTTAACTTTAGCGAGAAATTTTTCGCGCATCCGATTTTAAAAATGCAAAAACTAAGCGAGAGCGGCGGGCAGTTTTTGTATGAAATTTATAATTTTTTAAACGCCGCCAAACGCCACTCGCGCCCGACCTCGCTGATAGAAGATCTCAAAAATAGCAAAATTTACGCACTCATCGCCGATAACCTCGCGACCAAGCGCGCCACGCAAAAAAACGGTAACGTCGACGAAACGCTAAAAAAAGAGGCTCTAGAGCGGATTGCCGGCAAGCTGGAGGTGCTGGGCGAACTAGCCAAAAACTACTCGGAGGCGGAGAAATTTTACAACTTTATCACGCTGGGTAGCAGCGAGATGAGCAGCGGCGAAGGGGTAAATTTGCTAAGCGTGCACGCGAGCAAAGGGCTTGAGTTTGATCTCGTTTTCGTAGTCGATCTAGCGCAAAATCGCTTCCCGAACCTAAAACTCATGAGCATGGGCGGCTCGCTCGAGGAGGAGCGGCGGCTCTTTTACGTCGCGGTCACGAGGGCGCGCGATGAGCTGATTTTAAGCTACGCCAAATACGACAAAATTAAAAAGATAAACTATCAGCCGAGTCGGTTTTTAATCGAGGCGGGGATGGCTAGCGAGGGGATTTAGACTCGTTTTTGCTGCGGGCTTTTGCTTAAATTTAAGCCCAAAAAGCCCTAAAATACGAGTATTTTGATAAATTTAATAAATTTAGTAGTATAATTTTTAATCTTAAATCGAGGAAAATAAATGAAAATAAATTTTATAGATTTGCAAGGACAATACCGAAAATACAAAAACGAAATCGACGAGCAAATCGCGCAGACGCTAGATTCTAGCGCGTATATCGGCGGCCAAAAGGTCGCGCTGCTAGAGGAAAATTTAGCTCGCTTTAGCGGCGCAAAGCACGCCATAGCCTGCAGCAACGGCTCTAGCGCGATATTTATCTCGCTTCTAGCTCTTGGTATCGGACGCGGCGACGAGGTCATCACGTCTCCTTTTACCTTTTTTGCGACCGCCGAGATGATAGCTTTAACGGGAGCTAAGCCCGTGTTCGTCGATATCGACGAAAAAACCTACAACATCGACCCAAGCCTAATCCAAGCCGCAATCACGCCAAAAACCAAAGCCATAATGCCGGTTTCGCTTTTCGGTCAAATCGCCGATATGAAACGCATCAACCAAATCGCCGCAAAGCACGGCCTAACCGTCATCGAGGACGCGGCGCAAAGCTTTGGCGCGAAGCAAGAGGGCGCAAGGTCGTGCAGCCTCTCAAAGCTAGCCACGACTTCGTTTTTCCCCGCTAAACCGCTTGGCTGCTACGGCGACGGCGGAGCGATATTTACGAGCGACGACGAGCTGGCGCAAAAGATAAAAATTTTACTAAATCACGGCTCAAAAGAGCGGTATTTCCATAGCGCCATCGGCATAAACGGTAGGCTAGACGCCATCCAAGCGGGCGTTTTAAACGTGAAGCTAAAATACTTTGACGACGAAATAGCGCGCCGCCAAGAGGTCGCCGCACGCTACGGCCAAAACCTAAAAAACGTCGTAACGCCCTTTGTAGAAAGCGGAAATACGAGCGTCTGGGCTCAGTACTGCATCCGCGTAAAAGATAGAGCTAGGATGCTAGAAATCTGCGCGCAAAAAGGCGTGCCGACGGGGGTTTATTACCCGCTGCCGTTACATTTGCAAGAGGTCTTTAAAGATCTTGGCTACAAAAAAGGCGATTTTGCCGTTAGCGAGCGCGTGAGCGAGGACATCATGGCGCTGCCGATGTCGGCGTTTTTGAGCGAGCAAGAGCAAGATTATGTGATAGAGGTTATCAATAATGCTTAAATTTGCCGTTATCGGCCTTGGCGTAATGGGTAAAAATCACGCCCGCGCCCTGCAAAACGTAGCGGACGCAAAACTAGTCGCCGCGTGCGATCCTTTTACCGGCGGGGATTTTTGCTGCAAGCATTACGGCGACTTAGATAAGATGCTAGAGAGCGAGGATTTGGACGCCGCCGTCATCGCGACGCCCACTTTCGCGCACAAAGACGCCGCGATAAAATGCGCGCAAAAAGGCGTAAATTTACTCATAGAAAAGCCCTTAGCCTCTAGCGTTCCTCAGGCGCGCGAGATAGCAGAGGCGGCTAAAAAGCTGGGTATAAAAGCAGCAGTCGGACACGTAGAGAGATTTAACCCCGCAGTCTGCGCGCTAAAAAACGAACTAGTCCAAAGGCGAATTTACGAGATTCATACGACTAGGATTTCGCCGTTTCCGACTCGTATCGGCGACGTAGGCGTGCTAGCCGACCTTGCCGTACACGATATAGATTTGATTAGATTTATTAGCGGAGAGGAGATTTTGAGCTCGCATATCTTAAAATCCCGCCGCATCCACGCTAGCTGCGAGGATAGCGCAAATTTAAGCTTCGAGCTTAGCGGCGGCGCTACGGCCTGCGCCAGAGTTTCGTGGCTATCGCCGTTTAAAAAGCGAACCGTCGAAGTCGTCTGCGAGGGCGGCGTTTTTGAGGCGGATTTGATCTCACAGGAGCTTAAATTTTATACAAATTTAGACGCGAACTCTTTTTCGCAAAAAAGCTGCTTTGTGAAAAAGAGCGAAGCGCTAAGCGGCGAGCTAAATGCCTTTACCAGCCTGCTAAAAGGCCAAAATAGCGATATAGCGACGCTTGAAGACGGCATTAGAACGCTTGAGGTTATCTTATAGTTGAATAGCGGGCTACTTTCGTAGCCCGGAAATTATAGCGATTTTGCTATAAGCTTGCTTAGGTTTTGAGAAAATTTAGCCGGATTTTCTAAATTTATTCCCTCGTTTAGCTTAGCCATATCCAATAGTAATTCGGCTACTTCGTAAATGCTTGCTTCTTTTTGAATTAATTTTTCAAATATTTCGTGATTAGGATTGATTTCTAGGATCGGCTTGACCTTAGGCAGATTACTTTGTCCCATCTGTTTTAACATCTCTTGCATAGCAAAATCCGGGTCGTTTTTGTCGTATATTAGGCATGTAGGCGACTCATTTAGCCGTATTCTTAGTTTTAAGTAGTTAAACACGTCTTTTAAAAACACACTAATTTTCGTTAAAAAAGAAGCGAAATTTT
>CAUQJW010000090.1:0-6995 GCA_963518485.1 uncultured Campylobacter sp. | reverse complement strand
GCCCTCACGCTTGTATTTATTGTTATGCTAAATTTATGCGTAGGATTAGCGGACATAGCGAAGAGTGGGGCGAATTCGTCGATATTAAAGAATTTGACGAAAACGGCATAGATAAATTCTTGCTCGGCTACAAAGGACAAAGCGTGTTTATGAGTTCGGTTACGGACTGTTATAATCCCGTCGAATCTAAAGCTAAAAATACGAGAAAGATATTAGAAAAGCTTGCTGGAAGCGAGGTAAAGCTTCAAATTTTAACCAAATCCAAACTTGTTTTAAGAGATATAAGTCTTTTTAAAACTATGCCTAACTTGCGCGTAGGCGTAAGCGTTTCTACGCTAGACAATGACCTCGCTAGGATTATAGAGCCGCGAGCGTCTTTGCCTAAAGATAGGCTTGAAGCCCTAAAAATTTTACGAGAAAACGGCATAAAAACTTTGCTTTTTATTTCTCCTATATTTCCGGAAATCACGCCCGTTTTCGAAATAGTCGACGCATATTCCGGTATCGCCGACGAAATCGGATTTGAAGGGTTAAATGCGTATCCGGATTCTAAGGACCTAATTTTAGCTTTTATCGGACGAAAATTCCCGAAATTATTACCGCTATATAAGCAAATTTACCTTTTTGGCGATACGAGTTATTTTAGGAATTTGCTGGACGAAATAAACGTAAAAATGAACGGTGAACGGTTTTTCGTTAGTTTTAATCACCGTTAAAAAACCGCTTTAGTAATTTAATAAAAATATATAATATATTATTATTTTAAAATATTTAATCATTTAAAGTTTATATAATTACTTATTTGATAAACTTTCGCAATTTTGATCATTAGGAGGTTACGATGAATACGCAAACCAAGGAACGTTTCGGTTTAGCCGCGCTTATCGGTATCCCTGCGGGTATCGTGTCGGCTTTCGTGAAATGGGGCGGGGAGTTTCCGTTGCCGCCGCGCAGTCCGCAAGACATGTTCGACACCGCTTGCGGTCCAGAAAGTCTTATCAGGGCCGCCGATCAGATCGACTGCTCGAGAAATTTTTTAAATCCGCCTTACGTATTTTTGCGCGATTATTTGGGCGTTACCGACCCGTATGCCGCACTTTACGAATTTGCTGGGCATGCGTTTAACTATGTGATGATGACGCATATATTGTTTTCGATCGTTTTTGCGGTCGGCTACTGCGTGCTTGCGGAGAAATTTCCTAAAATCACGCTTTGGCAAGGCGTTGCCGTCGGTATCCTGGTAAATATCGCCGTACACGTTATTACGCTACCGATTTTAGGACTAACGCCGCCGCTTTGGACGCTTCCTTGGTACGAACACGTATCGGAATTTGCGGGACATATTGTGTGGTTTTGGTCGATAGAGATTATTCGCCGCGACTTGCGAAACCGTATTACGCACGAAAAAGATCCGAGCGATTGCTGCCGTAACGCATAGCTCGTCAAATTACGCCGTTTTAGTAAAATTTAAAACGGCTTTTAAAATAAAATCTCTCGCCGACCCTACTTTGCTTGTGCATGGCTTAAATTTATAATTTCTCTTAGTAAGATCGCTCGGTTTTTAGCGTTGTAAAACCAAAACACCGCATCGTCGCGTAGGCCAAGATCGTAAGCGCGAGCCGAAAGTTCGAAAATGTCATCGGTGCGACCGTCCGCCGAGCGTCTTATATTATTTGCACCGTAGCTTGAATTTTCCGCATCGTCGCTCGCAAGCAAGGCGCCCATCTCGTCGCGTATATTTACGCATTCTGATTTACCGACATTTGCCGAGCGGTACGGTATCACGCAAATATCGATGCTTATTGCCTTATCATTATCGGTCGCCGTCCGCTGCCGCCATGCTAAGATAAAGCATTGATAAAAAACGCAAAATTTTCATTTATGGCTCTACATGAATTTTCGATGCTATTTTAATTAAAAGATATTTAAACGTCGCGTATAAATTTAAAAGTACAAAGTCCGCAAATTTGAGCGGACTTTGTAAATTTAGTTTTTAAAACTATGAATGGGTGCCGGTATCTGGCCGCCGCGGGCGATGAAGTCCGCCGATGAGTTTTTATTTACGCTCATCACGGGCGCACTGCCGAGCAGGCCGCCGAATTCCAGCGTGTCGCCCTCTTTGCCTTTTGGGATTATGCGCACGGCGGTCGTTTTTTGATTTATCACGCCGATCGCGGCCTCGTCGGCTATGATCGCGGCGATCGTTTGCTCGGGCGTATCCTGCGGGATCGCGATCATATCGAGCCCCACCGAGCAGATCGCAGTCATCGCTTCGAGCTTTTCTAAATTTAACGAGCCTGCGCGCACTGCGGCGATCATACCCTCGTCTTCGGAGACGGGGATAAACGCGCCGCTAAGCCCGCCTACTTGGTTGCACGCCATTACGCCGCCCTTTTTGACCGCGTCATTTAGTAGCGCAAGCGCAGCAGTCGTGCCGTGCGTGCCGACACGCTCCAGCCCCATCTCCTCAAGCACGCGCGCGACCGAATCGCCCACCGCCGGAGTCGGAGCTAGCGAGAGATCTACGATACCAAATTTCACTCCCAGCCGCTCGGACGCCATTTGTCCTACGAGCTGTCCGATGCGCGTGATCTTAAATGCCGTCTTTTTCACGGTCTCTGCTACCACGTCAAAGCTCGCTCCGCGCACCTTCTCAAGTGCGCGTTTAACGACGCCGGGGCCGCTAACGCCCACGTTTATGACGACTTCGGCCTCGCCCACGCCGTGAAATGCGCCCGCCATAAAGGGATTATCCTCAACGGCGTTGGCGAACACGACTAGCTTTGCAGCGCCAAGATCGGAAAGCCGCGCGGTTTCTTTTATCACGCGCCCCATATCGGCGACCGCGCTCATATTTATGCCCGTTTTGGTCGAGCCGATATTTACCGACGAGCAGACCTTCTGCGTCGCGGCGAGCGCGGCTGGGATGGAGTCGATTAAAATTTTATCGCCCTTTGCGTAGCCCTTTTGCACTAGCGCCGAAAAGCCGCCGATAAAGTCGATACCGACCTTTTGCGCCGCCTCGTCCATCGCTCTAGCAAGCGGCACGTAGTCTGCGGCATCCGTCGCCGCGCCGATGATGGCGATAGGCGTTACGCAGACGCGTTTATTTACGATCGGGATGCCAAGCTCTGCTGAAATTTCATTGCCGACCTTTACCAGATCGCGCGCCTTGTCGGTAATCTTTGCGTAAATTTTCTCCGCCGCCTTGTTTATATCGGGATCGATGCAGTCAAGCAGGCTGATGCCCATCGTGATCGTGCGGATGTCGAAATTTTGCTCCTCGATCATCGCGATCGTTTCGGTTACGTTTTTGATGTCCATAGCGGCGCCTTAGATGTTGTGCATAGCGTCAAAGATCGCCGAGCTTTGGATGTTGATCTTGACTTTTAGCTTTTCGCCTAGCTCGTTTAGCTCCTCGCGCAGAGCCGTGAAGTCCTGCTTTTCCTCGCTGGAAACCACCGCCATCATCGTAAAAAACTCGTCCAAAACCGTCTGGCTAATGTCGTCTATGTTTAGTCCAAGCTGCGCGAGCTTAGCCGAAACGCCCGCCACAATGCCAACCTTGTCCTTACCGATCACCGTTACGATCGCTTTCATTTTGTCGTTCTCCTAAATTTGTAAATTTGCGAGAGTTAAAACCCAAATTCGAGTAAATTTGGGCTTTAGATTTTAAATTTTACTTCGAGCAAGCGCTCTTGCCGTCCATCACGGGCTGGATAGACGAGTTGTCCGCGCCGCCCTCATCGTTGATATTTTTGATTATCTCCCACAGCCTAGCCGCCGCTTTTTCGTAGCGTTTAGCCGTGACCGAGTTTGGCTCGTAAAAGCTCACCGGCTTGCCGCTGTCGCCGCCGACCCTAACGGCAGGCTCGATAGGGATTTCGGCTAACACTTCGGTGTCATAAGCTTTTGCCACTTCCTCGGTCGTGCCTTTGCCGAATATATCATACTCCTTGCCGCTTTCAGGGCAGATAAATCCGCTCATGTTTTCTATCACGCCGGCGATTGGTATGTGAAGCTTCTCAAACATATCAAGTGCTCTTTTGCTATCATCTAGTGCCACTACTTGCGGCGTCGTGACGCACACGCCAGCAGTCACCGGTACGCTTTGAGCTAGAGTTAGCTGCGCGTCGCCCGTTCCCGGAGGCATATCGAGAAAGAGCACGTCCAGCTCGCTCCAAAATACGTCTTTTAGCAGCTGCTCGATAGCTTTCATTATCATCGAGCCGCGCCAGATGAGGCTCATGCCTTCTTCCATTAGCACGCCCATACTCATCATCTCCACGCCGTGAGTTAGGATCGGTTTTAGCTTGTTGCCGACGACTTGAGGCTGTGTGCCTACTTCGCCGAGCATTCTAGGGATATTTGGACCGTAGATATCGGCGTCTAGGATACCTACTTTTTTGCCTAGCTTCGCCATCGAGATAGCTAAATTTAACGTCGTAGTGCTTTTGCCCACGCCGCCTTTGCCCGAGCTTACCATTACGAAATTTTTGATCTGCGGAGCGATGTTTTTACCGCTTTGAGTGTTGCTTTTTTCTTCTGGGATTTTTGGTTGGATGATATTGATGACGCACTCGTTTGAGCCCATCACGCGCTTTATGTCGGTTCGCAGCTCGTTTGCTACGTCGGGATTTGAGCTTACGATCTCGACCTCGATTAAAATTTTCTCGCCGATTTCGACGTTTTTTACGAATCCAAAGCTCACGATATCTTTCTCAAAGCCCGGATATATCACGCCTTTTAGTCTGTTTAAGACATCCTCTTTACTTAACATTTTTCTCCTTCATTAGATTTTTTGAAATTTTATACGCGCAAAATTTAGGCCCGCACATCGAGCAAAATTCCGCCTTTTTAAACGTCTCTTGCGGCAAGCTCTCATCGTGTAGCTCACGCGCCCTCTCGGGATCTAGGCTTAGCTCAAACTGCCTGTTCCAGTCAAAAGCGTATCTAGCGTCGCTCATTGCGTGATCGCGCTCTATCGCGCCTGCCTTGCCTAGCGCGACGTCGGCTGCGTGAGCGGCGATTTTATGCGCTACGATGCCTTCTCTCACATCGTTTGCGTTTGGCAAACCAAGGTGCTCTTTAGGCGTCACGTAGCATAGCATCGAGGCTCCGTAAAAGGCCGCCATCGTCCCGCCGATAGCCGAAGTGATGTGATCATACCCCGCGCCGATGTCCGTAGGTAGCGGCCCTAGCACGTAAAAAGGCGCGCCGTGGCACAGCTCGCGTTCGATTTTCATATTATACTCTATTTGGTTTAAAGGAATATGACCCGGCCCCTCGATCATAACCTGCACGTTTTTCTCCCATGCGCGCAGCGTTAGCTCGCCTAAAACCCGCAGTTCGCTAAGCTGAGCCTCATCGGTCGCGTCGTATAGGCAGCCAGGGCGCAACCCGTCGCCAAGAGAGAGCGCGACGTCGTGAGCGGCGCAAATTTCTAAAATGTCGTCAAAGGCCTCGTAAAACGGGTTTTCTTTATGATGATGCATCATCCAGCTAGCAGTTAAGCTGCCGCCTCGGCTAACGATACCCATCTTGCGTTTTGCCACTAGCGGCATAAATTTGAGCAAAAAGCCCGCATGTATCGTAAAGTAGCTAACGCCCTGGCGCGCCTGCTTTTCAAGCGTTTTTAGGATGTCGTTCGCGGTTAAATTTTCGACCTCTTTTATATCGTGGATGATCTGATACATCGGCACGGTGCCTATGGGGACGCTTGAGTTTGCGATTATGGCGCTTCTGATCATATCCAAATCGCCGCCCGTGCTTAGATCCATGACCGTGTCGGCGCCGTATTTTAGGCAAATTTGCAGCTTTTCAAGCTCGGCGTCGATATCGCTACTTAGGCTTGAGTTGCCGATATTTGCGTTGATTTTGGTTTTGGCCTCCCTGCCGATCGCCATCGGGAGCAAATTTTCGTGATGGATGTTTGCAGGGATTATCATCTTGCCTGCGGCGACCTCGCTCCTAACGAGCTGGGGATTTAGCGTTTCAGCCTGCGCTACGTAGTTCATCTCGGGCGTTATAACGCCTTTTTTAGCGTAGTACATCTGCGTCGGAGTTTTGTCGGCGGAGTCAAATTTGACCCGAAATTCTTTCATATTTCGCTCCTAAAATTTTTGGTTCTAATATTACTCAAAAAAGATAAAAACAAGCTTTTTATCTGTATAATATCGTAACACTTCGCCAAAGGAGAAATTTTGCTAGACGTTACGCTGATAATGCTCGGAGCCGGAAGCTCCAGCCGTTTTGAAATGCCCGTTAAAAAGCAGTGGTTGCGCGTCGGAGGCGATCCGCTATGGCTCTTTGCGGCTAAAAATTTAAGCTCGCACTACGCTTTTAAAGAGATAATCGTCGCCTCAAACGAGGAAAAATATATGAGCAAATTTGCCCCGTCGTATCGCTTCGTAAAAGGCGGAGCGACGCGTCAAGAGAGCCTAAAAAACGCTCTTAAACTCGTTCAAAGCGAATTTGTTTTGGTGAGCGACATCGCTCGTCCGATGATTAGCGCGGAGCTTTTCTCGCGTATAATAGGCGGCATCCAAAACGCCGACTGCGTCGTACCTGCGCTAAAAGTACCCGATACCGTTTATCTAGGCGCGGGCGTCGTCGATAGAGAGCAGATTAAACTCATCCAAACTCCGCAACTCTCGCGCACGACTATGCTAAAAAGCGCGCTTGAATCAGGTCAAATTTACACCGACGATAGCTCGGCGATAGCGGCTGCGGGCGGTAAAATTTGGTACGTGCAAGGCGACGAAAACGCTAGAAAAATCACGTTTAAAGACGATCTTTCTAAAATTTACGGCCTTAGCGCGCCCTCAAGCGAAATTTACGTCGGAAACGGTTTTGACGTGCATGCCTTTGAAGAAGAGAAAAAAGAGGGAAGTTTCGTAACAATCGGCGGCGAAAAAATCCCTTTCGAGCGAAATTTAAAGGCTCACTCCGACGGCGACGTAGCTATCCACGCTCTCATAGACGCAGTGCTAGGA
>CAUQJW010000089.1:0-7004 GCA_963518485.1 uncultured Campylobacter sp. | reverse complement strand
CGTTAAATTCTCGCTCAAAGCTCAAATTTCTCTTTTCAAAATAGTGCTCAAATCGCGAACCAAGCGCGTATAGCGTAAAAAACACGCAAAGCGATTTTATCTCAAATTTAACTAGCGCCCCGCAGCCCTCAGCCTCCTCTATCGCCGCATTTACCGCTGCGCCATAAGCTCGCACGAGTCCGCCCGTGCCTAGCTTTATCCCGCCGAAATACCGAACGATGAGCGCGCCCGCGTTTATGAGCTGGGCGCCTCTAAGCGCGTTTAGCGAGGGTTGCCCGCTCGTGCCCTTTGGCTCGCCGTCGTCGCTTTGATTTTCTACTATCTGACCGTAGCCGTTTCGCTCGCGCAGCGCCCACACGACGTGCGCGGCCTTTGGATGCTCGGCCTTTAGGCGCTCGTGCAAGGCTTTAAACTCGCAAATCGGGCATAAAAAACACAAAAACGTCGATTTTTTGGCTTCAGTTTTGGTCGATACGACCCGCAAAACCGTTTGCAAATTTCTCCTTCAAATAAAGCCCGATTTTAGCGAAATTTTAAAAATATTCTTATAAAATGGCGGCTAAAATGAAATAAGCTCTCAAAAAAGAATGAAAATGTTTAAAAAAATCTCAAAAAAACGCTTTGGCAAATCATCGCCATGATCGTATCTAGCGCCGTTTTTAGCGGTTCGGGTGTCCTAATACTAGCCTTTATCAACAAATACCTCTTAAATTTAAAAGAAAAAGACGCTCAAATTTTGCTCGCGTTTTTCGCGCTTTTGATTTTGTTTTTGGGCTTTTCGGTGCTCTCGCGCATCGCTCTTAGCGTGATCGGCAACGACTTTGTCTACGAGCTGCGAACCAAAACGATAAAAAGGATACTTGATACCGCAAATCAAAAAATCGTAGCCGCGGGCAAATCAAATTTGATCGCCTCGCTCTCAAGCGACGTACGCAGCCTAACCGACGGCTTTATGCAAGTGCCAAGCATCATCCAAGGCGTGCTCATCATCGGCGCGACGGGCACTTACGTACTTTATATCTCAGCCGAAATTTTCGTGTTTTTGGTGCTTTGGACGAGCGCGGCGACGTGGATCTGCAAGCGCTCGATAAAAAATATCCACAAATACTTCGAGCGATATCGCAAGTGCGAGGACGCGCTATACCGCGACTATCAGACCTGTATCGAGGGACATAGGGAGCTTAGCTTAAATTTAGCCCGCGCGAAGCGGCTTTTCTTGGACCGCTTTATACCCAACGCAAAAAGCCTGCGCGAAAATATCGTAAAAGCCGAGATCCATCAATCCTTTATGAGTAACTGGCTAAACACCGTGATGCTAGGCGCCGTGGGCATCGAGATATATTTTTGCCTAGCTTGCGGCGTAGCGAGCCTGCAAGACGCGATCACGGTTGCGCTAGCGATACTTTTTTTGCGAGCGCCTCTCATGATGCTGCTTTACTCCGTGCCTAGCGTCTTTCGAGCGCGTATCGCCTACGAGCGGTTAAAAAAGCTAGACCTAGCACCCTTTGAGACGGAGTTTAAGCTAGGCGAGACAGCTCCGCAAATTTGGCAAAAACTACGCCTAAAAGATATAAATTTCGCCTACGACGAAGGGAGCGAATTTGCGCTAAAAGATATAAATTTAGAGATTAGGCGCGGCGAGACGGTGTTTTTGATCGGCAAAAACGGCAGCGGCAAAAGCACGCTATTTATGATCCTAGCCGGGCTTCTATCGCCAAAAAGCGGCGAGATGTTTGCAGATGACGTCAAAATCACCGAGTCAAATTTAAGAAGCTACGCAAATACGATCAGCGCGGTGTTTAGCGACTTTTATCTCTTTGACGAGGTTATGAGCGACGATTTGGCGCTGATAGAGGGACTGCTAAAAAAGATGTCGATAGAAAACAAAGTAAGCGTCAAGGACGGGATTTTTAGCACACTAAATCTATCTCAAGGCCAGAAAAAACGCCTCGCGATGGTCGCAGCGCTGCTTGAAAAGCGTAAATTTTTGATCCTAGACGAATGGGCAGCCGATCAAGACCCAGAGTTTAGGCGGCATTTTTACACGGAGTTTTTGCCGGGGCTTAAGGCGCAAGGCTACACGATTTTTGCGATCAGCCACGACGATGCGTATTTTGACGCGGCGGATAAAATTTACGAGATACGAAACGGGCAGATCGCGCTTGTTAAGCGCTAAAATTCAGCTAAAAACGGTTAAAATAACGGATATCATTTTAAAATCAAGGAGACAGAATGCAGCTAAGCGAGGAAGCAAGAGAAGCCAAAGAGATGGCGCTAGGTATGATGAACGATAACTTCATCGGCCTTACGGAGGATATGTGCGCGAAATTCGGCGGCTTTACGAACCCGCAAAACGTCAAAATGACCGACATCACCGAGGACGGTATGTATATCGCGTGCGATGAGGGCGAGGTCTTCGTGCCGTTTGAGAAAAAAGCCGAACTAACGGTCGAGAGCCTACGCGACGAGGTCATAAATATAGTAAATAGTATAGAAAACTAGCGGCGGCGCGAAATGTTTGAAACCAGACAAAAGGGGCACGCAGGGCCGACGCGTCCCAAAAAAATAAAGATGGCGACTAACGCCGAGGTGGAGAAATTTTTAACAGAGGAGCAGCCGACGCAAAAGGACGGCGTGATCTATATCCACGTGCCTTTTTGCGACAATATCTGCTCGTTTTGCTCGATGAACCGCACAAAGCTAGAAGACGAGCTAGACAGCTACACGCAGTATCTACTGGGCGAGACCAGGAAATACGGCAAATTTCCGTATCTGCAGGCTAAAAATATCCGCAGCGTCTATTTTGGCGGCGGAACTCCGACGATACTAAAAGAAAAGCACCTAGAACCGATCATCACGGCTTTGCGATCAAATTTTAATATCTCGGACGACTGCGAATTTAGTCTAGAAACCACGCTGCATAATCTAAATTTAAGCAAAGTGCGCCTACTAGAAAGCTTAGGCGTAAACCGCTTTAGCATCGGCGTGCAGACATTTTCGGATAAAGGTCGCAAACTGCTAAACCGCGTCCACGACAAAAAAGGCGCGATAGAGCATCTAAAAATGATCAGGCAAAATTTTAGCGGCATGGTTTGCACGGACGTTATCTTTAACTACCCCGAGCAAACGATAGACGAGGTGCTCGAAGACGCCCGCTTGGTCGATGAACTAAAGATCGACAGCACGAGCTTTTATTCGCTTCAGCTTTTTGAAAAATCAGAGCTTGCAAAGACCGTATCGCAGGACTACTACGACGTGAACTACGAGCACGAGCTACACAACGCTTTCTTTGAAAAGCTACTGGGCACGGGCAACTACGAGGTGCTAGAGCATACCAAATTTAACCGCATAGGCCGCGACCGCTATCAGTATATCCGCCTAAGCCACCAAGGCGCCGATATCCTGCCGCTTGGAAGAGGCTCGGGCGGAAGGCTAGGCTACTACGATATCTACAATGCTAAAGAAAAAATGCGTATGATAAACAAAGTAGACGACAAACAGCGCGCCGAGGGACGGCTAAAAAGCCTCTTTATGTACCCGAAAATCGACCTCGCGCAGGTAAAAAGCCTCGTTAGCGACGAGACCTTTAGCGCGCTAACGGAGTTTTTCAAAAAATGCGAAAACAAAGGCTATATGCGCATAGAAAACGGCTTTTTAAACTACACTACGGACGGCGTATTTTGGGGTATGTCGATCGGTACCGAAGTAGCAAATATCTCACAAAAGGACTTTGAATGAAAAAAATAGTTATCTACACGAGCGCGACCGGAAATACCGAAAAAGTCGGTCTTGCCATCGCAAACGAGCTTGGCTGCGAGGCGGTCAAATTTACCGAGGATCTGCACATAAATTTGGACGGTTACGACTTTATCGCGCTTGGATTTTACGTCGATAAGGGTGACGCGGAGCCTAAATTTAAACGCTTTTTACGCGAGATAAAGGGCAAAAAAACGGGCGTTTTTATGACGCTTGGCATGGATCCCGAGCACGAGCACGCGATGAACTGCCTAGAAAAGGCAAAAGTCGTGCTACGCGAGGGCGAGAATGAAATTTTACGCGAGTTTTACTGTCAAGGCGCAATCGATCCAAAAGTCATCGAGCAACTACGCAAAATGGGCGAAGCAGCCCCTAACGACCCGCGCTACGCCGTGACTCCAGAGCGCGAAGCCAGATGGGCTAGAGCCGCGACTCATCCTGACGCAAACGACCTAGAAAACGCAAAAGCAGCGTTTAGAGGGATATAAATTTGCCGCCGCCCGGCGGTCAAATTTGCTCAAAAAACGGGTGCATTTTAAATTACTAAATTTGCGCCCTATTTTTAGCTTTATTTTAAATTTTACACACCGAGAACCGTATCTTGACAATGCAAAATTCGGTTTTTAAATTTGATGGAGTTAAATTTCACATTTTCAAGACTCGGGTCTCGGCCGGCAAAATTTAAATTTAGTCAAATTTGAACGCTCAAAACCGCCCCTAATACTTCAAATAAGCCAAAACTCGCTATAATCTCCTAAAAAATCAAAAGGAAAATCATGATACAAACTTGTTTATTTCCGGCTGCGGGCTACGGCACGAGATTTTTGCCTGCGACCAAATCGCTGCCAAAAGAGATGCTGCCGATCCTCACAAAACCGCTGATCCACTACGGCGTGGACGAGGCGCTAGAGGCGGGCATGAAAAACATGGCGTTTATCACCGGCCGCGGCAAGCGCGCGCTGGAGGACTATTTTGATATCAGCTACGAGCTAGAGCATCAAATCTCCGGCACCAATAAAGAACACCTGCTAACCGAGATCAGAGAGCTGATGGCGCGCTGCACGTTTTCATTCACGCGTCAAGAGAGCATGAGAGGCTTAGGCAACGCGATCCACACAGGCAAAGTCCTAGTGCGCGACGAACCCTTTGGCGTAGTGCTAGCAGATGACCTCTGCATCAACGAAGAGGGCGAAGGCGTGCTATCTCAAATGGTAAAAATTTACGAAAAATACCGCTGCAGCATCGTCGCCGTGATGGAGGTACCGATCGAGCAGAGCAAAAACTACGGCATCGTCACGGGCCGCGCGATCGAGGACGATCTACTGATGGTGAGCGACATGGTCGAAAAACCCGACCCAAAAGAAGCTCCGAGCAACCTCGCCGTCATCGGCCGCTACATCCTGACGCCTGATATTTTCACGATCCTAGAGCGCACCAAACCCGGCAAAAACGGCGAAGTGCAAATCACCGACGCGCTAAAAGAGCAAGCCAAAGACGGCATGGTGCTAGCGTATAAATTTAAAGGTAAGCGCTTTGACTGCGGCAGCGTCGAGGGCTTCGTGCAGGCGACCAATTTCTTCTACGAGCTAGGCAAAAATGCTAAAAAATGAGTTATTTTTCGAAAAAACGCCGCTAAGCGCGATCGGCTCCTACGCCAAACGCATGAACGACGAGCTAAAAGGCGGCGAGATCGGCTACTATCACCTGCCCGAAATCGGCGCAAACTTACTAAGCGAAATCGCCGAATTTGAAACGACGCTCGCACACGTAAAAAGCGTCGTGCTAGTAGGCATCGGCGGTAGCAGTCTGGGCGTCAAGGCGCTAAAAACGATGCTTTCAAGCGCAAAAAGGAGCCGCGAGCGTGAGCTTTATTTTCTCGATAACGTCGACGCCTTTAGCTTTGAGAGCGTTTGCGAGAGCATCAAATTTGACGAGACGCTTTTTGTTATCTCGTCAAAATCAGGCACCACGATTGAGACGATTACGCTATTTAAATGCATTTTGGAGCGCTTTAAGCCCTCAAATTTGAGCGCAAATTTTATCGTCATAACAGACCCCGCCTCGCCGCTAGAAGCCTACGCGAAGCAAAACGGCGTCAAATTTTTTAATATCCCTAAAAACGTCGGCGGCAGATTTAGCGTGCTTAGCGCGATCGGTCTGGTGCCGCTAATGCTATGCGGATACGACGCGGCGGCGCTGCTAGAGGGTGCACGGGCGTGTAAAAAGCGTTTTTTAGAAGACGGCGACGATACGCTGCTACAAAAAGCCTACCACTACGCGACGCACAAAAACGCCAAGATCAACGTGATATTTAGCTACGGCGATAGATTTTTGGAGTTTAACGACTGGTACGTGCAGCTGTGGGCGGAGAGCTTGGGCAAGAAAAAGGGCTACAAACGCTACGGACTCACGCCCGTCGGACTCATCGGCTCGCGCGATCAGCACAGCTTTTTGCAGCTAATCATGGACGGCGTAAAGGACAAAACGGTAAGCTTCATCAAGGTAGCCGCCGCGGACGCAAACACGGCGATACCGAGCATTAGCCTAAACGGCCTTGAGGGGTGCGACTTCGTAAACGGGCTAAATTTGGGCGAGCTAATCAACGCCCAGTGCAGCGCCACCATGCATGCGCTCGTGCAAGAAGGCATCAGCGTAGACGTCATCGAGCTTGAGCGGCTAGATGAGGCGAGTGCGGGATTTTTGATTTATTATTTCGAACTTCTCACGTCGGCTACGGGCATAATGCTAGGCATAAACACCTACGATCAGCCGGGCGTCGAGGTTGGTAAGCGCATACTAAAGACGATGTTATCTAGTAAATCCTAAGTTATGCAAAATATTAAAAGCGCAATAAATTTAAATTTCCGCTTTTATATTAAGATAAAAATTTAGTAGATAATAATTTCTATTGATTACAAATTATTTTCTTTTAAGCTTACTAGATATATAATTTAACCTACAAAATTAATTTAAAGGAGACAATATGTCAAAAGTTATTTCACAACTAAACCAAATTCAGGCCGACGCTCATGCGTTATTCATTAAATTCCACGACTATCACTGGAACGTAAAAGGTATCCAGTTTTTTAGCGTTCACGAATACACCCAAAAGGCATATGAAGATATGGCCGAAATTTTTGACGACGTAGCAGAGCGCGCCATACAGCTGGGCGGTAAAGCCATTACGAAAACGGAAGAATTAAACAAACTAGCGCATCCAAAAGCGGAAAATAAGGATAGCTATACTC
>CAUQJW010000088.1:0-7048 GCA_963518485.1 uncultured Campylobacter sp. | reverse complement strand
CGCTAAAGATGCCGTCATAGTGCCCTCGATAGCCGTTAAAAACGAAGAGGGCAAAAGCGTAGTCTATGTGCTAAAAAGAGACGAAAACGGACTGGAAACGGCCGAGCGAAGAGAGGTGCAAACGGGATTAATCGATAGCCTAAAAACTCAAATTTTAAGCGGAGTAGAGGAGGGCGAGGAGGTCGTGACGAAGCGAAATTCGGCGGCTGAAATCAATGCGATGCTCGAAAAAGAAAAAAGAAGAATGAAATTCTAAGGCGATGTCTTGAAAAATTTGATAGAACTTAAAAATTTAAGTAAGAAATTCAAGCTCGGCGATAACGTATTTGACGCGCTAAAAGACGTAAATTTGAGCATAAAAAAGGGCGAGTTTATCGCTATCATCGGACAAAGCGGATCGGGTAAATCCACGCTCATGAACATCCTTGGTTGCCTAGATAATCCAAGCGGCGGGCAGTATCTGCTAGAAGAGCGCGACATATCTAAATTTGAAGGCGACGAGCTAGCGCGTCTAAGAAGGGAGAAATTCGGCTTTATATTTCAGCGCTATAACCTTTTATCTACGCTATCTACGCTGCAAAACGTAGCGCTACCTAGCGTATATGCCGGCGTTTCTAAAAAAGAGCGCGAGAAAAAAGCCGGCGAACTTTTAGGAGGGCTCGGTCTTGGCGCAAAGCTACAAAATCTGCCCAATAAACTTAGCGGCGGACAGCAGCAGCGAGTCTCGATCGCTAGAGCGCTCATAAACGGCGGCGAGATCATCCTAGCAGACGAGCCTACCGGCGCGCTAGATAGCAAAAGCGGCCTCATGGTGATGGAAATTTTAGCGAATTTGCACAAACAAGGACACACCATCATCATCGTCACGCACGACCCAAATATCGCCGCATACGCAAACCGCGTCATCGAGATAAAAGACGGTAAAATTTTGAGCGATACGTTAAAAAGCGAGGAAATTTTCGCCTCCGAAAAACCGTCGCCGAAGCAAAAAAATATTTTTATCTTTTACAAAGATCAGTTTATCGAGAGCTTTAAAATGTCGATAAACGCGATCCTTAGCCACAAACTTCGCTCGGCGCTAACGATGCTTGGCATCATCATCGGCATCACCTCGGTTATCTGCGTCGTAGCGCTTGGGCAGGGCTCGCAGGAGCAGATACTCTCGGATATCCGCGGTATCGGCACGAACACGATCGATATCCTAAACGGCAAAGGTTTTGGCGATATGCGCTCGGAGCGGGTGAGAAATTTGACCGTTAGCGACGCAACTATGCTATCTAAACAAGACTATCTAGATAGCGTCACGCCAAACGCCTCCGCTAGCGGCACGCTCACCTACGGCAATAAATCAGCCTCGGCTACGATTAAAGGCGGTAGCGAGGAGAGCCTAAACGTCATGGGCTACAAGGTAGAGGCCGGGCGGGTATTTACCGCCCAAGAGGTCGCAGAGTCGGCGTCCGTGATCGTGATAGATCAGCCAACTAGGGAGCAGTTTTTCTCAAACGAAGATCCGCTGGGTAAAACGGTGCTTTTTAACAAGCGCCCCTTTAAAATCATCGGCGTAGTAGCCAAAAACGACAATATGTTTGCAGATTCCAGCACTCTGCGCACGTTTTCTACCTATACGGCGGTCATAAACAAACTAACCGGCGATAGGCACCTGTCATCCATCACGGTTAAGGTAAAAGATAACGTAAACGCGCAAATAGCAGAGCAGAGTTTAACGGAAATTTTAACCGCCAAGCACGGTAAAAAGGACTTTTTCACCAGAAACTCCGATACGATTAAAAAAACGATCGAGGAGACTACGAGGACTATGACGCTGCTGATCTCTTGTATCGCCTTTATCTCGCTGCTAGTGGGCGGTATCGGCGTGATGAATATCATGCTAGTCTCCGTAACCGAGCGAACCAAGGAAATCGGCATCAGGATGGCGATCGGCGCGCGTCAGGGAAATATCCTTGAGCAGTTTTTGATCGAGGCGGTGCTGCTGTGCCTGATCGGCGGACTAATCGGCGTCGGAACGGCCTTTGGCATCGGCTATCTAGCAGAAAATTTCGCACCCGATATAAAGATGATATTTTCGCAGACTTCTATCGTGGTAGCGCTCGTCGTTTCTAGCGCGATAGGCGTGATTTTCGGCTACATGCCCGCTCGCAGCGCCTCAAAGCTAAATCCGATCGACGCTCTAACAAGGGAATAAAAATGAAAAAAATCTCCATAATCCTAGCCGCCTTTTTGCTCGGCGGCTGCGCGGTAACGCAGATAAACGAAAACTACGAGCAAATTTTGCTAAAAGAGGACGCAAGCGCCGATATAAAGATAAACCGCGAGTGGTGGACGGGCTACGGCGAAGCGCGCCTAAACGAGCTAATCGGCCTCGCGCTAAAAAATAATATAGACCTGGCAAAATCGGCCGTCGCGGTAAATAAAGCATTAGCTCAAGCAGGCGTCTTGCAGGCTGATCTCGTGCCTAGCTTTAACGCAAATTTAGGCGCGGAAACCGGTAAAAATATAAAAACGGGCGGCAGCTGGAGCGAGAGCTATAAAAGCGGCATATCGCTAAGCTACGAGATCGATCTGTGGCGCAAGCTCGCAAACTCCGCAGACGCCGCCATGTGGGAGGCTAACGCGACCAAATACGACCTGCAGGCCGCCAGACTCGCACTCATTAACTCCGTCGCAGACGCGTATTTTGAAGCGAAGTATCAAAAAGAGAGCATAAATCTATATGAAAAAACGCTAAAAAATTACGAAGAGTTAGAAGCCATTATAAAGGCTAAATTTGAGCTCGGCAAAGAAGAAGAGCTAAGCCTAAAACAGGTCAAAAGCTCGGTAATCTCGGCTAAAAATAGAATTTTAAACGCAAGCAAGAGCCTTGACGCGGCGGAAAAAACGCTGAGAAATCTGCTAAACGTTAGACCCGAGTTTGAGTTAAATTTGAGCGGAAATTTGAGCGATATCCAGCCGCAGGGCGTAAATTTAAACGTGCCGCTTTACGTTATCGGCGTGCGTCCAGACCTGCAAGCGGCGATCTCGCGCATCAAAGAGGCGCTTTTGGGGGTTAAAGTTAGCCAAAAGAACTTCTATCCAAGCATCACGGTAGGCGCGGGTCTTAGCGGTAGCGGCGATAGCGCGAGCGAGGGGCTTAAGCTAAATTTCTTAAGCGGAAATATAGCGATAAATTTGCCGTTTTTAAACTACTCTAAGCTTAAATCAAAGTTAAAAATCTCCGAGCTAGAGTTTGAGACGATGAAGCTAAACTACGCGCAGACGCTAACGACCGCGCTAAACGAGATCGACGCGAGCTATAAAAATCTGCAAAAAGACGAGGCGGTTTTGCTAAATTTAAACCAAAATTTGCGAAATCTAAGCTCTATCAGCGACATATATAAACTCAAATACGACTACGGTAAAACGGAGTTAAAAAACTATCTGGAGGCCCAAAATTCGCTGCTTGAAGGTAGGACCAGCCTGGTCGCTCAAAAATATAAAATTTTGCAAGACGAAATCGGTATCTATAAAGCGACGGCTGGAAAAGCGGAGTAAATTTGACTATGCCGCGCGCTTGATTTGCGGTTTTTACTTGGGCTAGTTAAATTTGCAGCGAATTTGGCGGCTAGTTAAATTTAGCTAGCCGCAAATGACCTTGCAAATTTACTCCCGCCGTTTGCCTAGGAAATAAAACAGTCCCGCTAGCGTCGCAAAAAGCGCAAGCATAGATCCGGCGACGATAGCGGTGCCGTTTTGAAAGCCGTTTAAAAACATCCCGTTCGTATTCATCCCGAAAAATCCCGTGATAAAATTTAGCGGCAAAAATAGCGCCGAAAGTAGCGTCAGGATGTAGATGTTTCGGTTGATTTTGTCGTTTTTTAGGCTTTGGATATGCGCGTATATATCGTCTATCCTAGCGGCGTTTTCGCAGGCGGCGTTTTTTAGCACGCCGGCTTCGTAGACGTAGTTTTTGAGCTGTTTTTTAAGCTCGGGCCTTTCGTTTTGACAGATCGCCAGAGCCTCGTAAAAGTGTGAAATTTTATTTTGAAATTTGCGTATTTCGTATTTTAAGACCGCGTGCTTTTTGATAAATTTAGTAAAATCCCTCTTGCCTGCGTAAATTTTCTCGTAGCTTTCAAGCTGGGCGGAGTGCTCGGCGATCTTGGCGCGAAACTCGCTCGTTATCTTTTTTACGACGCGGATAAACTCCTCCTCGCCGCTTTCGCTGCCGTCCCGGGCGTAAATTTTGTCGTCTTTAAAGATAAATTTATAGTTTTGTTCGCTGCCGTCCGTGACGAGATAGACGTACTCGCACTCCTCGTCGTAAAAGTATCCCGAGATATCACGCTCGCTCACCGTTTTGCCTTATATGCTCGGCGCGTCTTTACCGCGTTTGGCGTAGAAATTTCGCCTAAATTTTTCAAATTCGCCCGCCGTTATCGCTTCTCTCGTCTGTCGCATTAAATTTAGATAATAATGCAAGTTGTGTAGGCTTGCCAAACGGAAAAACGTTAGCTCGCCCGCGCGGTATAGGTGGCTAAGATATGCGCGCGAGTAGTTGCGGCACGCGTAGCAGTCGCACTCGGGATCTATCGGAGCGCGGTCGGTTGCAAATCTAGCGGACTTAATATTTATCTTACCGAAACTCGTAAATAGCGTGCCGTTGCGCGCGTTTCGCGTCGGCATCACGCAGTCAAACATATCCACGCCGCGGGCTACGTTTTCTACGAGGTCTTCTGGAGTGCCTACGCCCATGAGATAGCGCGGACGCGCCGCGTCGATGTAGGGCATCACGGCCTGCACGGTATCATACATCTCTTGGTTGCTTTCGCCTACGCTAAGACCGCCGATAGCAAGCCCGTCAAAGGGCATCTCGTATAGCGCTTCGGCGCAAAATTTACGTGCCGCCTCGTCCGTGCCGCCTTGGATTATGCCGAATATATTTTGCGTGAGCCCTTCGCCTTTACTTTGCTTAAATTTATGATAATCTATCGCCTCGCGCGCCCATTTTATCGTGCGTTTTATGCTTAGCTCTACGCGTTTTTTCTCAGCAGGAAGCGCGACTAGATCGTCAAGGATCATCATGATGTCGGAGTTTAGGTCGTACTGGGTATCTAGCACCGAGCGCGGCGTGAAATAGTGCGCGCTGCCGTCGATGTGGCTTTTAAATTTAATACCGTTTTCGTCCGGTTTTGAGATTTTGCTTAGCGAAAAGGCCTGAAAACCGCCGCTATCGGTTAAAAACGAGCGGTTAAATTTGGTAAAGCCGTGCAGGCCGCCTAGCTGCTTTACGACCTTGCTGCCGGGGCGCAGGTAGAGGTGATAGGTGTTGCCTAGGATGATTTGTGCGTCTAAAATTTGCATCATATCCACGGCATCTAGGCTTTTAACCGCGCCGACGGTGCCAACAGGCATAAACACGGGCGTTTTGATCGTCGAGTGAGCGGTCGTTAGCGTGCCCGCGCGCGCCGCGCCGTCCGTTTTATCTATACTAAAAGTCATTTTGATATAATAGTCCCTTTAAATTTGGAGTTTTAATGAAAAATATCTTAATTATCGCGGATACCATTGTAGCGAAACATTTCTTAGAAAGACTATTCGTAGCGCGAAATAACGCTCATCACTACACGGTCGTTATTTACGGAGACGATTTGGATTTTAGCGACGTGACTTTAGAAAATTTTTCGTTTTATAAATTCGATCCGACGAGCTTTGATAAGCTCGGACGCGTGGCAAACGGCTATTTTACGAGATTTATAGTTCTTATGGGCGATAGCTTCGAAGCTCTTAGCGTTTATAAAAATTTACGTACCATTAGTAAAAAAACGGAAATTATAATGCTTGATATGTGGGGGTTTGAGGGGTTGGACGAGGATAGCTACTTAAGGCTTTTAGACGGTAGAGACGTTATAACTACGAGGCTGCTGGGTTACTTACCGGACATCCCCGTCGTAGCAGATAACGTAGGATTCGGACGGGGCGAGATAATGGAAGTAAAAGTCCCCGTCGGAAGCTCTTTTATGTACAGGCATATAAATTCGATAACTCAGAAAAAATGGCGTATCGCTATGATTTATCGCGGCTCGAATTTTACGGTAGCCAAACCTAATTTAATGATTTTACCTAACGATACTCTGCTTTTGGTCGGCGAACCCGGCGTACTATTAAGCGTATTTAAAAATATAAAAAAAGAAAGCGGACAGTTTCCAAGCCCCTTCGGTAGCAATATTTATCTTTTTCTAGATATGTTAAAGATGAAAGAAAAAGCCTGCTCTAAACTTATAGACGAAGCCTTGAAATTAAATGAAAGACTAAATAGCAAAAGACTTTACGTAAAGGTCGTAAATCCGACGTTAAATTCCGTTTATAAAAGGATAAAAGAAATTAGCTACCGAGACGACATCCGCGTAAATTTCGATTTTTTTAGAAACGATTTAAGGATTATTAAAGAAGACGTTTTTAGACACGACGTCGGATTAGTAGTGACGGATAACGATTTTTTTAAATTTGCAAAAAAGGCGTTTTTCGATATTAGAAAACCGGTCGTTAGTATAGGTAAACCGGGGCTAGAAGAGATCAAAAAAGGCGTAGTTTTAAGCGACGGAAAAGATGATTTAGAAAATAGTTCTGCCGTGATTTTAGACTGCTGCTCTCAGCTTGATTTGCAAATTTCGCTTTATAGTTTCGGAGGGATTTCAAGCGACGACGTTAGCGAGCATTTCGACAGCCTCTCTAAAATTTTCGGTAAACAAGTCGAGATAAATAGCGATAAAGGCGCTAATCCTATTTTAAAGCTAAAAAACGAGCAAAATTTACTTCAGTTCGTGCCTTTTAGCAAAAAAATAAGCAGACCCGATCCGTTTGCGGCGTTTTCAAACGACATGAACCGTTTGTACTCGCGCCTTAGCGATAATTATCAAATTTTTATACCGATAAATTAGGCTATTTTGGATAAAATAAAAGCGGAGAATAAGATGAAAATATATATAAAAAAAGACGCCACGCCGTGCTACGGCGTCTATATAAAAGAGCTAACAGAGCTAAAATATGACGC
>CAUQJW010000087.1:0-7053 GCA_963518485.1 uncultured Campylobacter sp. | reverse complement strand
TTTTAAAGCAATCCGGAACTTTCGGCGCGCATCAAAGCGTAGGCGAGCGCGTGATGGATAGCAACGACATCGAGCGCGAGCGCGGCATCACGATCCTTTCAAAAAACACCGCCATTAACTACAAAGGTACGAAGATTAACATTATCGACACTCCGGGCCACGCGGATTTCGGCGGCGAGGTAGAGCGCGTGCTAAAGATGGTAGACGGCGTTTTACTACTAGTCGACGCGCAGGAAGGCGTTATGCCTCAGACTAAATTCGTCGTTAAAAAGGCGCTTTCGCTCGGACTTCGCCCGATCGTCGTCGTAAATAAAATCGACAAGCCCGCGGGCGATCCCGATCGCGTCGTTAACGAAATTTTCGACCTATTCGTCGCGCTTGAAGCAAACGACGAGCAGCTGGAATTTCCAGTCGTTTACGCAGCGGCTAGAAACGGCTACGCAAAGCTAAATTTAAGCGACGAGAACAAAGATATGCAGCCGCTTTTCGAGACGATTTTGACGCACGTACCGGCTCCTAGCGGCGACGTTAGTAATCCGCTTCAGCTTCAGGTTTTTACGCTAGATTACGATAACTACGTCGGTAAAATCGGTATCGCGCGTATCTTTAACGGCAAAATTTCTAAAAATCAAAACGTTATGCTAGCTAAAGCCGACGGTACGAAAACGACGGGTAGAATTTCAAAGCTTATCGGCTTTATGGGGCTTGAGAGGATCGATATAGACGAAGCCGGAGTGGGCGATATCGTAGCGATCGCGGGTTTTGAAGCGCTAGACGTAGGCGATAGCGTCGTTGATCCGGCTAATCCTGTACCGCTTGACGCGCTTCATATCGAAGAGCCGACCCTTAGCGTCGTTTTTAGCGTAAACGATAGTCCGCTGGCCGGTACCGAGGGTAAGCACGTAACCTCAAATAAGCTCGACGAGCGTTTAGCTAGCGAGATGAAAACCTATATCGCAATGAAATATGAAACCATCGGCTAGGGTAAATTTAAAGTAAGCGGTCGCGGCGAGTTGCAAATAACTATTTTGGCCGAAAATATGCGCCGCGAAGGATACGAATTTTGCCTAGGGCGTCCGGAAGTTATCGTTAGGGAAATCGAGGGCGTTCGTTGCGAGCCGTTTGAGCATTTGGTCGTAGACGTGCCGGACGAGTTTAGCGGTACGGTTATCGAAAAACTCGGACGTAGAAAGGCCGAAATGACTTCCATGAGTCCGACCGGCGACGGACAGACTAGAATCGAATTTGAAATCCCGGCGCGCGGTCTTATAGGCTTTAGAAGCCAGTTTTTGACGGATACTAAAGGCGAGGGCGTTATGAACCATAGCTTCCTTGATTTCCGTCCGTTAAGCGGAACCGTAGAGCAAAGAAGCAACGGCGCTCTAATTTCTATGGAAAACGGCGTAACGTTAGCGTATAGCCTTTGGAATTTGCAGGACCGCGGCATTCTTTTCGTAGATCCGCAGACGAAAGTTTACGTAGGTATGATTATCGGCGAACATAGCCGTCCAAACGATTTGGACGTAAACCCTATTAAAGGCAAAAATCTAACTAACGTTCGCGCCAGCGGCTCTGACGATGCTATCAAGCTCGTACCGCCTAGAAAGCTAAGCCTAGAACGCGCGCTAGAGTGGATCGAGGAGGATGAGTTGGTCGAAGTAACGCCGGAAAATATCCGCGTTAGAAAGCGTTATTTAGATCCTACTATGCGCCGCAGAATGGCGAAATCTAAAGAATAATCGATAATTCGCGATACCTTTTGGCCATGCCGACCGGTATCGCCGTTTCTTACTAAATCTTTATTTATTATTTAAAAAGATAGTCTAAATTTAATATATAGCAAACAAAATACAAATTATTAATAAAAAATAATAAATTTATAAGCCGCTTGACGATAAAATACCGCCATAATTCTTTTTAAGGAGAAAAATATGAAAAAAATCATAGTTTTGGCGGCGATTTGCGGCGCTATTTTTGCAGAGCAAACCTACGAACTAAACGTGCCTAACATGAACTGCGGCGGTTGCGCTAAGAAAATCGAAGATGCCGCAAAGGGCGTCAAGGGCGTCACCGGAGTTAGCTTTGATCTAAAAAGTAAAGACGTAAACATCACAGCAGATAGCGGCGTAAACGTGATGGATATCGTGCACGCGATCCAAGCCAAAAAATACAAAGTCGGTATCAAAGAATGAAAAAGCTGGCTCTAGTTTTTGCGCTTAGCGCGGCGGCATTTGCGGATAAGACGCTAGTTTACGAGATCCCAAATATGTCCTGCGTGAGCTGCTACGAGGTCATCGTGCAGACTCTGGGCGAGCTAAAAGGCGTAAAAAATTTTGAGGTAAATTTAGAAGCCAAAACCGCTCAAATCATAGCTTAAGACGATTTGCCCCAAAACGCCGTCGTCGATGCGATCAAAAAACAGGGCTATCAAGCGGTTTTAAAGTCTGAAAAATAGCGTCCGCGCGGTATAAATTTGGCTCTTAGCGCGGTTTTTGGGTTTTTAGCAAAAGCGGCTTTAGAGCTTAGCAAACCTGCTTGGCGTAGCTTTTTTAATCGGCGACTAAATTTAGGCGTTTTTTGTTTAAATTCGCGGTTTAAAGCGCGTTTAAAAACAAAGCTTAATCGCCGCGAAGATGAACCGCAAATAGCCACCTTTTTACAAATTTTGCGGTGTAAATTTAGCCGAATTTAGCGACTTTTTAAAGCTAAAACGTAAGGCGAGTAAAATTTATCGCCGCCTAAAATGCGCGGTTTTGACGCAAACGTCCAAAACCGACGAATAAATTTAACTAAGGATAATTATGAAAAAAACGGCTAGCCTTTTGGTGGCGGCCGCGGCGTTAAATTTGCCGCTTTCGCATTGGGCTGCGAGTCGCGACGCTCATCAGGGCTCCTTAAATTTAACCGCTTTAAAGGCGTTAAATTTTAGCACGTTAAACGCAGCGGAGGTCGTGCTAGATAAAGTCGAGGTCAGCGCCGACGCCAACGCTACGAAAGAACCCGGAAAACTAACGCGCGCGGATATGGATCTGATAACGTCTAAAAATCACGGCATAACCGATCTTTTAAAAGGCAATCCAAACGTCGCCTTTAGCGCGAAAAACGCCAAAAGCGTGCGCGCGGGCGAGCTGGCTCCGCAAGATATCAGCATAAACGGCGCGAGCTACTATCAAAACAACTTTACCCTAGACGGCGCAAGCATAAATAACGACCTAGACCCTAAAAAAAGCACGCGGAATAACCATAACAGCATCTGGAGCGACAGCACGATAGGCTCGCAAGCCATGAGCGTAGATGCGGATCTGCTAGGTAGCGTCGAGGTGCTAGATAGCGCGGTCTCGGCTAGATACGGCGGCTTTCAAGGAGGCGCCGTAAACGCTAAAACCAGAGACCCCAAAAGCGGCTTTCACGGCGTGCTTAGCTACTCTTATACGGGCGGGGATTGGAGCAAAATTTATAAAGACGCCTCCGCCGAGCAAAGATACGACGACGGCAATCTAGCCGATATGAGCGACTTTAAAAAGCGCAGGTATAGAGTCGGCGCCGAGGGGTATTTGACGCGGAATTTCGGCCTTTTGCTAGACTACTCGAGGCACCGCTCCGTCATAGAAAACCACTACAACAAAAAACAGATAAATCAAAATTTATACTCGTTTCCAAACGACAGGCAGACTAATGATAATCTTTTCGTAAAAGGCGTTTGGGGCGTGAGCGATAAATTTACGCTAAAGCCGAGCTTTTTGTACTCTAGGCTAGATAACTACACCTCCGCCAAGCGCTACCTAGACTCTCAGCTCACGCTAAAATACGGCGGTTACGTCGCGACTCTCGAGGCGCAGGCCGATCTTGAGGGGGTATTTTTAGAGCAGACGCTTAGCTACTCCGCCTCGCAAAACAGCCGCGACTATGAGCATGATACCGAGTATTATAGCTACAAATCCTCAAACGTCAAAAACTGGAGTACGAGCGGGAGTGCGGGCATCGGCGGGTATAACGACTTTACCCAAAAGCAGAATACTCTCTCGTATAAATTTGATGCGAGCATGAAAGAATTTGACGCTTTTAGCGCGGTGCATCTGATAAAATCGGGCTTTGAGCTAACTAGGCAAATCGGCGGTTACGAGATACCCAAAACCTACGTTCACAACAGCGCCCCAAAGTCGCTAACAGGCGCGTGCGAGCCGGGGGATAAAACTTGCGTCATAGACGATAGCTTCGCATCCCAGGGCGCGGTCGGTCAATATCTATCGAAAAAAATCTACTACTACGCCGTAAAAACCAAGGCTACGCAAACCAATCTCGCCCTTTATCTCGAAGACGAGATGAGGTTTGGCGCGTTTAAATTTCGCCCCGGACTTCGCATCGAGCGAAACGGCGATAATAACGACGTAAATTTGGCCCCGAGGTTGCTAGCCGAGTATGAATTCGCGGATAAAAATTTTGTAGGACTCGGGTTAAACCGCTACTACGGGCGAAATTTTTTCGCGTACAAGATGTATAACGGCATCTATAAAATGAATAAAACTTGCACTAGAGGTTCATACGGCGCACCCTACGTGTGCGGCGATTACGATAGGGACCGTTACCCGATCAGAGAGCTAAAGACGCCTTACGACGACGAATTTAGCGCGTATTATCGCGGCGACGTCGGTAACGCGAGGCTAAATCTCAAATACGTAAGACGCCAAGGCCGCGACGAAGTAGCGATGAAAAACGTAAGAGAGCCGCTACCTGGCTACGGAAACGAATATTATATATTTACCAACGAAGGGCAAAGCAAGCGCGACATCGTAACCTTAAGCGCGGTAAACATCGCTCCGATCGAAATTTGGGGCGTAAAAAACGATTTTGAGGGCTCGCTAAGCTTTACGAAGCAAAGCAGGAGCTTTACGGATTACGAAGACGACGAGATGAACGACGACGTCTCGTATAACGGCAAAACCATCAAAAAAAGCGAACTACCGGTCGTCGATTATCATGTGCCCTTTTCGGCTAAATTTCGCCACTCGGCTAAATTTAGCGGCTTTAGCGTTTCAAATTTCATAAACTATACGAGCAAAACGGACGCGCTGCTAGGCGGCTGGAATGGGACTCGCAGGATGTACGTCTACGAGCGCCAAAAGCTGCCCGCATACGCGACTTGGGATATGCGCATAGGTTATGAAAGGCGGCTGGCAGGCGATTTTCGAGCGTTTGTAAATCTTGATATAAATAATCTTTTAAACAAAAAATTTATCGCCTCAAACGAGGGCAACTACTACGAGTACGGCCTTGGCCGCAACTTTTGGCTGGAAGCGGGGGTAAAGTGGTAGCCGCTTTACCGCTCACCCGTCTTTTTTCCCGATTTTTTCTTTGGCGTTTTTGATGAGGTTTTCGGCGGCTTTGTAGAGTTTTTCGCCGAGCGCCTTTGATTTCGCTTTGAGATTTTCGCCTATTTCGCGCTCTTTTATGTCGTTTATCTTTTCTTCGGCTTTTTTCTCGAGTTCGCTTAATTCTTTTTTTAGAGATTCAAACGTTTCGCTTGAATTAAAGCCGTCTTTTATCTTATCGCTTTTTTGGCTTATTTCGCGCTTTATCTCCTCTATTTTGCTAGCGATGGCGTCTTTGCCGCCCAGTTCTTCTAACTTTAGAGAAATTTGCGTAGAAATTTCGTGGCGCATGCGCTTAAATTTAGCTAAATAGCTATCTAGCGAGTTTTGTAATATCTCATTTACGATACTTGCCGCCGGTTCGTTCGTTTCGGCCGCTAAATTGCGCACGGTCGCTACGAATCCTTCTTCCATTTTTATAAATTCTTGAGATTTTTCTAGTAGGTTTTTGTTATCGGGAGCCGATTTTATATCGTCGATAAAATTTTCTACCGCCTTTACTAGCCCGTCCCTAGTGCCGCTTAAGGCTCCGGCGATGAGCCAGCGAGCGAATTTGTGCTCGACGTTTGCGATATTTATCGCCGTTTCGCATATAATTTGAGCCGCTTCTAAGAACCTAGTTTTATCTATTTCGTCTCGATTTATCGCATCGAAGACTAAATTTTTAGAAATTTGGCTTACCGCGTCTCTGACGTCTTCTTGGTGTTCTAGCGCCGTTAGAAACGCCGCTTCCGTAGTTTCTTTTAAGATACCTAGCATTTGTAGGTCGCAAAGCATCTTTTCGTCTATTCCTTCGATCATTTTTTCTTTATCTTGAAAGTCGCTATTGCGCAAAAAAGCCTCTACGTCGGTTAGCGTGTTTTGCAGATCTTTTCTAATTTTAGTTTTGCGCTCTAAAATTTGCTTTTCTATTTGCTCTTTTTCGTAGATTAATTTATATACGTATCGCTCGTCGTTTTCGCTTATAGCTTCGGTTATGCCTTGGATTACGTTAGCTACGCTTTTGGGATTTAGCGTCTCTTCGCTTCGCAACGCCTCGCACATCAGTCCAAAATCTTCAGCGATTAAATTTACGCCCTGATTTTTTACCAATCTTTTTTTGCAAACATCATAGGCGAGCTCTTTGATAATCGTTAAAATTTGCGGATTATCTTTATTTTCTTTTATAGCCTGCGAGAAAATTATATTTTGCATGAAAGTCCTTATAGTACGTATTTGCAAACGCGTCTTAGCGCGGAAAAAATTTCTAATCGCTCCTGGTTAGAATTAACCAAAACGCTTAGATTGTAGCTTTTGTATTTGCCCTCTTTGCTCGATTTTGAGGGCGTTATCTTGTGTTGTCTTTCGCCTACGACGCCCTGCGCGATGGCTTCGGCTTTATCACTATCAAGCACGATGATTTTGTATTCCCAAAAATTTGGGTACGAGATTTGGGGTTCTTTATTTAGATCGCACGTAGTCGCCACTTTTGCCTCCGCTTTTACTTTCTAGTTTTATGTCCGTTATTTGCATAGTTTTATCTATTGCTTTTATCATGTCGTAGATCGTTAGGAGACCGACGCTAACGCCCGTTAGCGCCTCCATCTCGACGCCGGTTTTACCGTCTATCTTGACGCTAACGGTTAGCTTGTAGGCGCAGATACCCTCTAACTCCTCGATGTCGCAGTTTATGCCGCCAATTAGC
>CAUQJW010000086.1:0-7077 GCA_963518485.1 uncultured Campylobacter sp. | reverse complement strand
CCCTTGAAGATGCGAAAAATCTAAGGCTAAAAGACGAGATCGAGATACTAGACACTAGATACGAGATCACGAAAAGCGTGATTGAAAGTCAAGTGCTAAAAAGACTATTTTTGAGAGAGATTTGATGCTAAAGAAACAATATATAGAGGAAGCAACGAAAATAAAAGTTGCAGGCGCAAGCTCAAGCACACGGCAAGGCGGCGAGCCCGAAAATGTCCGAGCCCAAATAATAAGCGCGCTAAAAAAGCATTTAGAGGGCTTAAATTTTAACGTTGAGGTTTTTGAGATCTACGTATTCGATAAAGATAATTTACCGCTAATCATCATAAAAGACACCGACGACGCGGTGGAGGCGGCGAGCTTTGAGCGGATCAAACACGAGCTAAGCGTGAGCATAAATTTAATCGCTTCGTCGTATAGCAAAAACGACGAGTTGCTATTAAAAGTGCTAGATAGGCTAAAGAGCTTTGAAGGCAAATTTAATTTTATGGAGCTCAATGCCGTAAATCGCTCAAATATCGAGGTTTTGGATAAAGACTACGTTATGACCGAGCTAAGATTGAGTTTCGTTTATCATACGCAGCTTTGGAGCGTGTAAATGCAATTTATCGGCACGATCTGCGAAGTGAGCGAAAATAAAAGCCTAGTAAGGGTCGAATATCTAGGCACGAAAACAAAGCTCATCCCCTACGTCCAAAATGCGAACTCGTTTAAACGCACGTTTTCGCCGCCGCGAGTAGGGGAGCAGGCAATCGTCCATCAACTAAGAGACGGCGGGCTTAAATACGCAGTGGGCGCGATATTTAATCAAGCTTGCCGCGAGCCCGAGGGAAGCTCTCAAACTAAAGAGATAACGCAATACGAAGACGGAACGATAATCAGCTATGACACGGCAAGCTCCACTCTTGAAATTCTATCCCCAAAGCAGATAAATATAACCTGCGAAAACGTAAATCTAGCTGCTAAAAACGTGAATGTTACCGCAAAAAATACGACCGTAAAAAGCCCGGATATAAAGCTTTTAGGAAATACGCTTATACAAGGCGCTATATCTACATCGGGAGACGGGGGGGGTAGCGTAAATTTTGAAATAAACGGAAACGTAAAAATAACCGGCTCTATAACGGCCGGAGGCGATGCGAGCTTTGGCGGTAGCGTAAGCGACGCTCGCGGAAACTTAACCGATCACACCAATAACGGATACGTAAGAGACTGAGGTTTATGCCTCGTATCGCAAATTTTACTACACCAAAACTACAAAAACCCCTTGTATAAAAGAAAACGATATTTTTATATTATGTCCTCGTTAAAGCCGTAGGGCGGCGTTTTGTCCTTTTCGCCGCCTCGTTTTTCTAGGATGGACGATGTATCAAATAAGCGAACTTGAAAGTATCAGGCGCATTTGCAAAACCGCGAAGCTAACAAAAACCCTGCGCCCGACGTTTGGGATAGATAGATACATCGACAAGCAAATGACGCTAAGCGAGCTTTTGGCGCTCAAGCGCGATCTAAAGTCTCAAATTTTAACCTTCGAGCCGCGAGTGGAAAATCTCAAAATAGAGCTCACGCCGCGGGCTGATAATATTTTAGACGTCAAAATAGACTACGCGATAAAGGGCGAATTTAACGAAAATGAAGTGAGGCTAACCTTGTGAAACCCCTAAGAGTGCCGCAATTTATCAAGCCTCTAGACATAGAAAAAGAGCGCGCAAACATAATCGAGGAATTCAGACGCAAAAGCGGCAAGCTTGATTATATCCCGCTAGTCGGCGACGATTATATGACGCTGATCGACATATTTTTATACCGGATAAATAACTTTTTCGAGCTCATCAATGTCAAAGTGGCGAATAATTACCTAAATTTTAGCACCGGAGAATATCTCGACGAGCTAGTTAAGCTTATAGGTATTAAGCGAAACGAGGAAGTAAAGCCTATCGCAGAGCTTGAAATCGTAGTTAATTCCTCAACGTTTTTAGCTAAGGGGTCAAAATTTACAGACGGGAATGGGCATTTTTCATTTTTGCTGCAAGACGTGAGTATATCCGATAAAGCAACCGTTAAAGTGGAGGCGAGCGAATATTTTAAGGAAAACTACGAAACTACGATCCTTGAAATCCCTAATATTTACGTCAAGGAAATAACGCAAAAAACCCCTTTTAGCGGGTTTAAGGCGCGCGAGAGCGATGACGAGCTAAGAAATAGATTTTTACTCGCAATGCATCGCTTTAGCACGGCAGGAAGCCAAAAGAGCTATCTTTTTTACGTGCTGAGCGTAGAGGGTATAACGAAAGCAAACGTTTACCAATTAAGCCCCGGCGTTGTGCAGATAGTATATTTTTCTAAATTTGAAAACTCTATAGCCGAGACCAAAATAAAAGAGACCCTGCTCGGCAAAACGCCCCTGACCGATGACGTGCGCATCAAGGCCGCATCGCGCGTAAATTTGGATTTGACGCTAGGAATTTCGCCTCGTCAAGATTTCATGTTTAGCGAGGTTTTGACAAGCGCAACCGCAAAAATAACGGAGTTTTTCTCAAAACTGGAGATAGGCGAAACCCCGCATTTTAGCGCGATTATAGAATCGGCATTCGACGAAAACGCAAAAGCCGTCGAGATAAAAAGCCAAATCCCCAAAATCGGGCGCGACGAGATCCTAATTTTAAACAATTTGAGAATCTTAAAGGCTAGCGATGTTTGATTTGCGCGCGTATTCGGATGTTTTGTTTCGCGTCGATGAGGTGATGAGCGATAAGTATGGCGAATGGCTGAAATTTGACGATAGATTTTTTTACTCGCAAAACGATTTTAATCGGGCTTTTTTGGCATTTATGTTTGACGTTGAGCCTAAAAGCTCAAGCTTGGAGGAGACTAAAGAACTTTTAAAAGAGCCCATAAAAACCTATTTCAATGAAGGCACTTTCTACTCTCTTAACAAGGCGCTAAAAGCGTTTTATTCGCAGTGCGAGATCAAAGAGTGGCACGAATACGGCGGAGAGCCTTACCGCTTTAAGTTAATTTTGGAAGCCGGCGAAAACGGCATAAGCGAGGCAAGCTTAAAAAAGACTACCGAGATAATAGAGGCTTATAAGAACGTTAGAAGCGTTTACGACGGCTCGGTTATAAAGCTTACCTCAAGCGCGAATATTTACGCGGGCGTTTGTTTGAACGCCGGGGCTACTATTTGCGTAGATCCTTTTAGCCCGCGAGATATAGCGACCGACGAAAACCTCTTTTTCGCGTGCGCTTTAAAAACCGAAAATATTATAAATTTAGGAGATATAGATGCAAGAATACTTTAGCCTTTTAACGGCAACGGGGGCGAATTTATTAATAAACGCCGTAGCTAATAAAACGCCCGTTAAGCTTAGTAAAATAGCCGTAAGCGATAGCGAGATCGCCCCTAGCGAGGCGGCCGCCCGGCTTGAGGATACTAAGCACGAATTCGCGATTAACTCTCTAACCCAAGATCCGCAAAACCCCTCTATCCTCAACGTAGAGGGCGTAATACCCTCTAACGTCGGAGGATTTAATATAAGGAAATTCGCTATTTTTACGCAAAGCGGGGAGATGTTTGCCGTAGGCCGCGTTCCGCTTAGCTATAAGCCCGCTTTAAATCAGGGCGCTGGAAGCGATCTGGTATTTAAGATTAGAATTTTGGTCGGTAACGTTTCTAATATCGAGCTTAAAGTAGATAATAGCGTAGTTTTAGCCACCAGAGACTGGAGCGAAAAAACGTTTCAAAAACTTACCGACGCTATCGACGCCTACTCTAAAACAGAGAGCGACGGTAGATACTTAAAAAGCAAGAGCGCGTCGGGTTTTATGCAAACCCGCGACCTAGACGCGCAAAACCTAAACGACTTTTTAACGCCCGGGAGTTTCGGGCAGGGCGCGCTCGGCAACGCAAGGCTAGACCTTAATTATCCCGTTGCGGCTTACGGCACGCTCGAAGTATTCCCGACGGGGCAAAGATACGTAGTTTACGAAACGAACGAAACCTACCAAAGAACTCTCATCAACGCGCAAAACAAAACGTGGGGAGCGTGGGAAAAAGTTATCGCGCCGATTAAAAAGCTTCCGTTTTTAGGAGTAAATCAAACGCGCCGAGACGTAACCGATCAAAGACGAGTCGGGGAAATCTACACGAACGATACGGGCAGAGCGATTTTCGTAGCTATTCAAGTACATATCTTGCCCTCTAGCGGATCTACGCTAGAGGCTTCTTTAGAAGTCGGCGGGGTCGCGGTATCTTCGGCGAGGCACGGCACGACGGCCGGGTTTTTAAACTACACCCTAACCGCGATTATCCTACCTAACGAACAATATACCCTACGCCTAGGCGGTAGCGCAAAAATCCTAAAATGGTTCGAACTAAGATAAGGAGAAAAAATGAAACGATACAAAAACGTAAGCGGAGAAATCTTCGCTTACGAGGATGATGTAAGCGAAGAACTACTAAAGCAAAGAATAAAAGAGCTAGGGCTAACGCCTCTAACTCAAAAAGAACTTGACGAGCTAAACAAGCTATACGAGCCCAGCCCCGAGGCGCTAGAGCTAGAGGAAATCAACGAAGCGATAAAAGAAGTCGAGGACGACATACGCCGCGCGATACTAATCGGCAACGACGCCGTATTGCCTGAGCTAAGGAGCGAATACAAAGAGCTACTAGCCCAAAAACAAGCACTAGAAAAAGGAGGCGAAAATGAAAAAGAAAACTAAGCGCTGCGAGATATGTAGCTCAAAGCTAGACAAAAAGGGCGAGTGTCCTTGGAGCGGCTGCCCGGCAAGCCCGAAGTATCAAAGTGAGGTAAAAGATGAGACTAAGCCAAAAGCAAAAACTACAAATTCTTAAAAACGTAGCTATCAAGCTACCCGTCGAGATACTACACTTTATAGTAGTACCTATCGCTCTGCTGGCCTGCGACGAGAAAAGCGAAAATTTGCCGAAGTGGGCGGCGTGGTTTGACGACCCCGATTATGGGGTCAATGGCGACGACGGCTGGAAAAGCGAGCATTTCCCGAACGGCAAAAACCGCACGTATTGGGCGAGGCTGTGCTGGCTATACAGAAACCGCATAGGCGTATTCAGCGCAAAGTATCTGGGCGTCAAAGTCGAGGACATAGACGCAAACACCGTGCGCGCGATAGGCGATACGCTAGCGACCTACAACAAAGGGCAAAAGAATACCGAGTGCCTCGTCACTTGCAAAATGAAAGACGGGCGCGAGCGTTTCGGCTACTACCGCGAGATCAGATACGGCAAATCGAAACGGTACTGCCGCATATATCTTGGTTGGAAGCTTATGGACGTCGTAGGTATGCGCGAAGACAACAAAGCGCAATATCTCGAAGCGGACGATAAAAAGATACTTAAAACCGTTTGGGCGATCAACCCGATCAAGAGGATCAAATGAGCTCGGCGGTCAAATTTGCGATCATTGCGACGACCATTTTGGTCGTCGTCATCGCTGTAAAATTGCTAAAAGGATCATAACATGAGCTTCTTAAACATAAAATTTTTAGTAAGCGTCGGCATCGTAATTCTTATCGCTCTTGGCGGGGCCGGTTTTGAGATATGGCGGCTAAACGGCACGATTGAAAGCCTAGCCGCGCAGCTTCAAGAAGCCAAAAAAGAGATAGTGATAAAAGATGCAAAATTTCAAATCGCAACATCCAGTCTTTTTGAATGCAATACAAAAATCGAGCTGCAAAACGCCAAATTGGAAGCGCTGGAGATAAAAAAGCAAGACGCAATCAAAGAAGCCAAACAAGCAAAAGCGAGGTTTGAAAAGCTAGCTACGCCGGCAAAAGACGCGCAGTGTCAAGAGAGACTGAAATTTTACGAGGACGCGGCGAGCGTAGCGTCTAAGGCTTTTAAGGAGGCAAGATGAGAAATACTCAAACCTTATGCGTGCTAGCTTGCGCGCTAATGCTGGCAGGGTGCGCGAGCAAAGAACCGCAAATCATCGCTCGCACGGAGTATCAAGAGGTTAAAACGCCCATAGCCTGCATAAAACGCGAGCAGTTACCTACGCCGCCTGAGTACGACCCTAGCGACCCGCAGACGTTTAAGGAGCTTATGGAATACGCAGTAGCGGCGGATAGGCTTTTAAAAGGGTGTGCAAAATGAGCAAATTGGTTCCGATACGTTGTATAAATAAAATACAAAAGAAGCCAAAATACGATCATGAAAACATGCAAACCGCGCGCGAGTTGATGGAATATTATAAAACTTGCGAGGAGCTTTTAACGGGCTGCATGTCGCAAGCTAACGAAAAGAGCAAGGAAATAAGCAATGAGTGAGTTGGTAATTAGAAAGATTAAGGGCTTTAGAATAAGCAGGAAAAGGGCGCTAGAGATAGCATTATCGATCTTGCTAGCCTTGATCTTTGGGGCAGCGATAGGATGAGTTTCCTTTGGAAAGAATACCTTTATCTGCTTTGGGTATTGGTAGTAGGCGCGATCGGGGGCGTCTTGGGCCTGTTAGATGACGATGGAAAACCCAGGAGACATCGCACTAGATTGGCTTTTGCCGTCGCTACTCTTACGGCGATGTTTCTTTGCTGGACTACGTTTGCTATCTCAAAACTCCTTATACACGAAGTTGAGGGGTCGCTAGCACTTGGCGGCATTGTCGCCTTTATGGGCGCTGAATGGGCTAGGCGAAAAATCAACAAAGTTGCGGACAAAAAGATAGACGCCATGGCCTCAAAAGACTACTGCGGCGACGAAACGAGCGACTATGAAAGGAATTTAAAATGAAACTACAAATCACGAGATTTAAAAACATCAAAGACGGCACGCTCGGCAAATTCGAGCTGCTTTTTAGCGGCAAGATATTTTTAGAGGGATACACGCTAGAGCCTGCTGGCGCTGACGAAACGAGACGCGGGATGGATAGGCGAATACCCGAGGGGGTTTATGACGTCGCTTGGCGGCACTCGCCAAAATTTAACCGAATTTTACCCGTGTTATTTAATGAGCGGGTGCCTAGAGACCGCTGCATTTTGATTCATGCAGGCAACTATCCGAAAGATACCGAGGGCTGCATACTCTTGGGATCTACGTTTAGCG
>CAUQJW010000085.1:0-7099 GCA_963518485.1 uncultured Campylobacter sp. | reverse complement strand
ACACTAGAGAGCAACCCGATAATGGAAGCCATCGGAGCTAGTAGCGATCTGGCGCATACGGCGCTAAGACTGTCGCTGTCGAGGTTTAATACCGAAGAAGAGATCGACTACGCGATAGAGCATATCAAAAAGGCGGTGGTGAGGTTGAGAAGTATATCAAGTACGTACGCCTATAACCCTAATAGCAAGTAGCGGCTTGTCTTTTGAGTGCTTTTTGCGGAGCTTGCTAAAATTTAGCGTAGGCTGGACAAGTAGTCCGCCGAGCTAAATTTTACCTGCGCAACCCCAAAAATCATCTCAAAATACTTTGCCTTAACAATTTAAATTTAAAAGGAAGCGGGCGGCAGTATCGCGAAATGGATTTGAATGTTGTGAAGCAAAAATGAGCAAGGCTAACCACGTAGGTTGCCGCAGCGATATTTTTGCAAACTCATTCAAAGACGCTCGCGAGACAACGCCTCTAAAAAGGAAATAAAATGGCAAAAAATAATCTAATAGGCGGCTCCATCTGGGACGAATACTCCCAAAACGTCCAAGACCGCATGAACAATCCCAAATTTATGGGCGAGATAACACAGGACGAGGCCAAAGCAAAAGGCGGTAAGCTTATCGTAGCGGATTTTGGCGCCGAAAGCTGCGGCGACGCGGTGAGGCTGTATTGGCTCGTGGACGAGAAAACCGACCGCATCATGGACGCTAAATTTAAGAGCTTTGGCTGCGGCACTGCGGTGGCTAGCTCAGATACGATGGCTGAGCTTTGCATCGGCAAGACCGTGGATGAAGCGGTCAAAATCACCAACATCGACGTAGAAAAAGCCATGCGCGACACGCCTGACGTCCCCGCCGTTCCGCCGCAAAAGATGCACTGTTCGGTCATGGCCTACGACGTTATCAAGGCCGCAGCGGCGCAGTACAAGGGCGTGGATCCTGAGCATTTCGAGGACGAGATCATCGTGTGCGAGTGCGCGCGCGTGAGCCTAGGCACGATCAAAGAGGTCATCCGCCTAAACGACCTACACACGGTCGAGGAGATCACGCAATACACCAAAGCGGGCGCCTTTTGCGGCTCTTGCATTAAGCCCGGCGGACACGAAAAAAGAGAATACTATTTAGTCGATATATTAGCCGAAACAAGAGCGGAAATGGAGGAAGAAAAGAAAAAAGCGGTATTAGAAGCGCAAATTAACGGAAATTTTAATAGCGTAGATTTCGAAAATATGACCGTCGTCGGCCAACTAAAGGCTATCGAAGGCATTATCGACGAGCAAATCCGCCCGATGCTGCAAATGGACGGCGGAAACCTAGAAATTTTAGATCTGCAAAAAGATGCGGAAGGTAAAATCGATATTTATATTAGATATTTAGGGGCTTGTAGCGGTTGCGCTAGCGGTGCGACCGGCACTCTCTACGCTATCGAAAACGTTTTACAAGAAAATTTAAGTCCGAATATCCGTGTCTTACCTATCTAAAGATTGTCAAAATATAGGCGAATGATACGTTAAATTTATAATTTACGTTATTATTTTCGCCTATTTTTGCTCTATGCCACCGTATTTACGCCCTTTTCTTAATATACCGAACAATCTTATAAAAATTAATTTTTTTACATATTTATTTTTTAAGTCTTACCAAAGGAACTATCGATAATATTCGCCTACGATTTTATTTTAAAGGGCATGCGATGCCAATCAGTGCAAAAAATCAGCTAGAAGTCGAGATTACCGAAGGTAAAAACAGGTGCGGCAAATTCTCTAATCGTAGCTAAAGAAAAAGGCGGCGAGTCGCTAAAAACAACCGCTACTACGGATTCAGAAGCAAGCTTAAGTTTAAAAGTCGGCAAAAAAGCCGTATTTTTATTCAAAGCTTCAAGTATAGTCGTAGCAAAAGGCGATAGCGAGCTAAAATTAAGCGCAACCAATCAAATAAAAGGTAAAATTTCAAGTCTAAAAGAAGGCGCGGTGAATGCCGAAGTAGATATAGATATCGAGGGCGGAGATAAGTTAAGCGCGATCATCGCGAATGAATCGGTAAAAATTTAGCTCTAAAATTCGGCGACGAGGTAGTAGCCGTAATCAAAGCTACGCGAATAATCGTAGGCGTAAAAGCCTAGATTAATAGCTTCGCCGAGCGAAGCTATCTTTTAATTTTTAAATAAATCTAATCTTTCGTTATACTCGACGGTTTCAATACCGAAAAAACCGAAAATCGAACTCGATACGTTATCGTGGCTTAGATTATCGTCTTGTTTTCCCCTTAAAATTTCTACGTCGCTTTCTCTATTTGCGTAGATTATCATAGGTATGTGGATTTGAAACCTGGGTGCGGTGCTATAAACTGCGCCGTGCGTAAAAATTCCGTCTTCGCCTAAACTCTCGCCGTGATCGGATACGTAAATAAGACCGACTCGTCCATCCTGATTTTTAATCAATTTTATTATTTCACTTATTAAGTAATCCGTATACAGCAAGCTATTATCGTATGAATTTACTAGACTATCGTAATCGCAATTTTTAAAATTCATATCTTCGCAAGCCGGTAAGAAACGTTTAAATTCTTGCGGATAACGCTCAAAATATCTATAATGAGATCCATGTAAATGTAAAACTATTAGTCTTTTTTTCTTAAAGCCTAATTTCGCGGCATTCCTAACGTCGCTTCTAGTAACGTAGTTTAGCTCATTTTTTAAGATACCGAGCAAATTCTCGTCATATCCGTCTAAGTAATACTGCCTAGTTCTATCTATTCTGTTACAAACGCCTTGACACTTGCCGTGAGCCCCGTTTCCGCTAATCCAAGCTATATCTACGCCTACTCTTTTTAAAACGTCTAAGGTATTTTCGGAATTTTCATTTTTAGTATACGTCTTTGCGGTATTTACCGAAAACATACATCCCACGGAGTGTAGAGTACCGGTTCCGCACGACGTAACATTAGGAAAAAATATAAGATTAGGCTCATTTTTAGTATAAAAATTCGTATCGTTTTTACCGTATCCTCCGAGGGAGAAATTTGCCGACCTAGCGCTTTCTCCTATTATAAATATCATAAGTTCTTTATTGTCGTCTTTAAGTTTAGCGTCTAGTCCGACTTGTTTAAACTCTCCTTTAGATAACGAAACCTTCACATACTTGATCGTAGCATATACGGTATAAAAAGGTAGATTTAGGGTTCTAACGGATTGATTGGTTCTAAAAAACGTTTTTAGTTCGCTAAATTTGAAACAAAAAGTAATGACGGCCACGCCCAGCAAGAAAACTACGCCAGTTATTCTAGTTTTTACGCTAGCCTTAAAATTGCCGTAACGGATATCGGCAGAAATTATAAATAGACAAGGCAATATCCCTAAAAATACCACGTATAAAACAAGTTCTTTATCTATAAAATCCATCGCTTCGTTCGTATCCGTAGCTAAAATATTAGCTATCATATCGACGTCTATCGCAATGCCGTAATTATAGATAAAATAACTAGCTACGCAGCTTATCGATACAAAAAGTATACTTAAAAATTTAGTTAGAAACGGAATAAAAAGTATAAAAAACGACGCCGCGACTAAACAAAAAAAACTAAACCAAGCAAGGCACGATATGAAAAGATCCGAAGTTTTATCGTATATAAATAAAAAAAAATTATAGTTAAATGCTGCTATTAAAGCGGCAACTAAAATATTAAAATTAAAAAATGAAATATTTATCCTAAAACGATTCAAAGTATTTCCTAGAGTAAGTCTTTAGAATTTATCCGAGCATATCGTTTAGATAAACTCGGATTTTAGATTATTCTTGATACATAACGTTCGTATCGGCTCCGCCGTTTAGATTGAGTATACCGTAACCTTTTTTGAAGTGAACGCTAGTGCCTTTATCGTCGGCCATTTTAATACCGTCGGCTGCGGGAACGTGTTTTAAAATTCGCTTATCGCCTTTACTATCGGTCATAACGGCGGTATCAAAGTTATCGTCTGACGCTAGGCTAAATTTATAGCCGCTATTTTCCGTCGTAAAGTCTAGAACGGACTTTGGTTGTTTTGCGGCGTTGCAACCGCTCAATACGGCGGTTACCGTAAGAGCCAAGAATAGAGTTTTCTTCATCGTTTATCTCCAAAATAAAATTTAAAAGCCTATTGTATCTAAAATTTATAAATTTCGGCGAAAATACGCCGAAATTTAACGGCTGCGGCAACAACCGCAAGCTTTAGTCTTAGAAGGAACATACTCGGTTATATAGTATTTTATCGAATTTACGCCCTCTTTTAGCGCCCACTCATAGGCTGCGCTAACGAATTCCCAGTCTATATTTTCAAAAAAATTCTCCAGATAAGCCGGGCGAGCATTTCTGTGATCGACGTAATAAGCGTGCTCCCAAACGTCCGCGACTAAAAGTGGGATAAGTTCGTCCGTTACCGGCGTGGCGGCGTTTGACGTTTGTTTGATTTCTAACTTTTTGCTGCTCGGATTATAAACCAACCAAGTCCAACCCGAACCGAAAAGAGTAGTCGCCGCTTTCAAAAATTCTTCTTTAAAATTTGCAAAATCGGCTTCTAATTTAGCCTTTAATTCTACGCTCGGTTTGCTTTTTTTAGATATGCAGTCCCAGTAAAAATCGTGATTGTAAACCTGAGCGGCGTTATTAAAAATACCGCCGGAACTTTTTATCAATATATCGTAAAGTCCGGCATTTTCGAATTCGGTTCCTTTTATGAGATTATTTAAATTCGTAACATAAGTCGCATGGTGCTTTGCGTAATGATAGCTACAGGTCTCCTCGCTAACGATTGCGTTTGATTTAGGATCAAACGGAAGTTTTCTAAGTTCGAACATAATTTTTCCTTTTTAATAAAATTTATTGAATTATAGCTACTTTTTAGTAACTTCTTTATTAATGAATATATTTAATTTATCAAAAATAGTAAAATTTAATAATGTGTATTTTTGTAACATGCATTAGAAATAAATAAGCCTTTAAAGGTTATAACCTATATAGATTTCTATCAGTTTATATTATATGTTACTTATTTACACATATAAATTTAAATTTATACGATTTCTTGAAACACTTTGACTAAAACGTCGAATTTATATTTTATAATTCGACCAAGCTAAACGATAGCCCAATAAAACCAAAAGGAGATTAGATGAAATTTAAGTTACTTTCCGCACTGCTTCTTTCTTGCGCGCTTGCGGGCAGCGCGTTTGCCGCAGGCAAAACATACACGATCAAATTTGCCCACGTCGTGGCCGCCTCTACGCCAAAAGGCAAGGCTGCGGACTTTTTTGCAAAACGAGTCGGCGAGCTTAGCGGCGGAGCGATCAAAGTCGAGGTATACCCGGCCGCATCGCTGATGGACGACGATAGAGTTTTTGGGGCGCTAAAACTCGGCAACGTACAGATGGCTGCGCCTAGTTTTTCTAAATTTACGCCGATAGTGCCGCAGTTTCAGCTATTTGACCTGCCGTTTATCTTTAGAGACAACGCTCACCTTTACGCTGTTCAAGACGGCGAAGTCGGACAAGCCCTAAAAGATATGATCGCTAAAAAAGGCTTCATCGCGCTTGATTTTTGGGATGCGGGATTTAAACACTTTAGCTCGAGCAAAAAGCCTATCGTAGAGCCTGCGGACGCTAAGGGTCAAAAATTCCGCATCCAAAGCTCAAAAGTGCTTGAAGAGCAGATTAAAGCTGTCGGCGGCAACCCGCAAGTACTGCCGTTTTCAGAGGTTTATCCGGCCCTTCAACAAGGCGTAGTCGATGCGACGGAAAACCCGCTTTCAAATTTCTATAACTCCAAATTTTACGAGGCGCAAAGCTCTTTAACGCTATCAGGCCACGGATATTTGGGATATTTAGTCGTTATGAGCGAGAAATTTTGGAAAGGCTTGCCTGACGATATGAAGGCTCACGTAACGCAAGCTCTAAAAGAGGCTACGGCTTACGAGCGCGAAGAGACGGCCAAAGAAGAAGAGCATATTTTAAGCGAGCTTAAAAAATTTGCCGGCGAAAGCAAAAAGCTTGAGATCATCGAGCTAAATGCCGATCAAAAGAGCAAATGGGCAGAGGCTATGAAGCCGATTTATCCGAACTTCTACAACGTGATCGGTCAAGATTTAATAGAAAAAACGATAAATACGAAGTAGGATTTTATGGGTAAATTTTTTGAGATTTTAGATGTCGGCATCGCCTCGGTAAACAAAACCGTAGCGGTGCTAGGCATCGCCGCAGGCACGCTACTAGCCTTTGTTAACGTCGTTATGCGCTACTGCTTTAACACGGGCTGGTCCTGGGCGGGCGAGCTAACCAACTATCTTTTTATCTGGTCGGCGTTTTTTGCCGCAGCATACGGCTTTAGAAAAGGCATACATATCTCGGTTACGATTTTGATCGAGAGATTTCCGCCCATCGTCGCAAAGGCCTATCTCATCTTTGCAAATATACTAACGACGGTATTTTTGATGTTTATCGTAGTTTATAGCGTGCAGTATCTGCAGGTGATGATCGAGCTTGATTTCATGAGCGTGGATCTAGGCGTGCCGCAGTGGATACCTATGCTAGTACTTCCGATAGCGTTTTTGGGTGCTAGCTACCGCGCCGGCGAGAAAATTTACCAGATCGCTATGACGCCTTCGGATAAAGTCATCATAAACAACGAAGCCGAGATGATACGCGACTCGGTCAAGAAAAGCTAAGGAGAGCCTATGACCATCGCATTTTTATTTATCTCGCTGTTTGGTCTCATGCTTATAGGCGTTCCCGTCGCCGTTTCGCTTGGAGCTAGTACGGTTTTAACGATGCTTCTTTTTACGGATCTTGACGTCGCGACGATACCTCAGCTTATCTTTGACGGTATCAACAAATTTGCCCTCATGGCGATACCGATGTTTATCCTAGCCGGAAATTTACTGAGCAAGGGCGGTTCTGCTAGACGCATTATAGATTTTGCTAAATCCATGGTCGGACATCTACCTGGCGGTTTACCGATGAGCGCGATATTTGCGTGCGTTATATTTGCCGCGGTTTCTGGTAGCTCGCCTGCTACGGTCGTAGCGATAGGATCTATCATGTTTGTCGCGATTAAAGAAGCAGGCTATCCAAAAGAATACGCC
>CAUQJW010000084.1:0-7184 GCA_963518485.1 uncultured Campylobacter sp. | reverse complement strand
GTTAAATCCAGCCGCACTCAGCGCGCTAAAGTCCATTTTCTCGTATTTCGTCTGCGCGCCGAACATCCACTCGTAGGCTGCGTCGGCGTTTTCTAGGTTCGTAATCGGACAATAGACTGAGGCGGCGCAGATCTCGTCGCTAGCCTTTGCGGCTCCGAGTGCTGCCAGATACGGCTCAAACTCGGGCGCGTTTGCCGAGACGCCAAGCAGCGCAGACATCGCTCCGCCCGCGCTCGTGCCGCTTGATACGATTTTGTTCGCGTCGCCCGCCATCGCTGCGTCGTTAAATTTGAGATACCGCACGGCGGCCTTTAGATCGACGATGGCGGCAGGCGCTTTGCCGCTAAATTTGCCGTTTGCGTCCTTGAGCGTCCTGCCTCTAGCTCCAGGCGCAGCGACGACGTAACCGCGCTCAAGCGCCGCTAGCACCGCATTTGGCTTACCGTTTTTATCAAGCGCCGGCGTAAAAGGCTCGCCAGGCATATACCCGCCGATGGAGTTTGGCAAAAAGATCGGCGCGCTTGACGCGTCAAATTTGCCCGCCGCATTTTTACTGTTTTTGTCTTTGCCGCCCTCAAAATACTGTGCCGGGACGTAAAAATTTAACCTCTGATACTCGCTGTCCACTGGGTTTGCTACGTAAACTATCCCCTCGTAGGCTCTAAATTTGACCTCTTTTTCACCGGATTTTATAGAGCGAGTTTCAAATTTATCCGGATCGAATTTTAGATCCGCCGCCTGCGCGCTAAGCACCGCGCAAAGGCAAGCCGCGCCAAAAGCTAGAGCCGATTTTTTCATTTTAGCTCCTTTTTATTTTGACTATTTTTTAAAATAGGACGCAAATGGCGTCAAAATCCGTGCGCCTTTTTCAGCTCCGGATCGATCGGTTTTTTCGCGCCGTCTTTAGTTACGCTCACGTAGGTGGCGATCGCGGAGGTTACGTGTATGCGCTCGCGAAAACCGGCTGCGTTTAGCCGTAGAGCCGTAACCTCGATCTTGGTCTTTATAGAGGTATTACCCGCGGCGATGATTTTAGCGTAGCAGCTCACGACGTCGCCGACGAAAACGGGCTGCTTAAACACGATTTCTTGCATCGAGATCGTTACGACGCGCTCGGGCGACAGCTCCCGCGCGGCCTGCGCGCCGGCTAGGTCGATCTGGCTCAGTATCCAGCCGCCGAATATATTGCCCGCCGAGTTCGTGTCCTTTGGCAGCGCGACTTGCTTTATGCGCGGTTCGCCCATTCCTTCTAGCATTTCTTCCATTTTTCCCATTCCCCGCTTTCGTCTATTTCGTTTCCGATCGATTCGTATAATTCGTAATAATATAGCGTAAATCGCCTAGTCTGCTCATCTTTAGGCAGATAGCTTTTGCCGTCTTTTTCGCAAAATTTAGCTAAAAACTCGCCGGCTTCAACCTTTTTAGCATAATAGCCGGCAAGCTCTCGGTAGTTATCCAAACAAAGCTTTTTAAAATTTTCGTACGCCGCTTCGCTAAAATCGACGCTTAGTTTGCCGTTTTCAAAACTCAAAACGCCCGCCTTAAAAAGCAGGCTAAGGTGAATCAGCCCTTCGCAGTAATACGCGCGCACCTCATCGACCTTGCGCCACGCGATAAGTCCTACCGCGCGAACTATTAGCTCGTGAAATACGGGCATTTTATATTCGCTCAGTTCGTGCAAGAAGAAATTTACTAGTCCGCCCGTAGTCGCCTTATACTCCTCGATATATTTAAACTCGCCGCCCTTGTTCATCGTTTTTTCGGTATCGACGTCGATAAATAAAATATGCCCGAACTCGTGCCCGATCGTAGATATTTCATAAACTTTTCGCCAAACTTCGGGCTTTTTAAATAAAATTTCGCGTCCGTAGTTTAAAAACTCGCTAGAAAAAATCTCGCCGCTAAGCTTCATGAAAGGCCGCGCTTTCGCGCTTTCGTAAACATGATTGACGAAAGCGAAAATTTTCTTGCCGCATTCTTTACTTACGGTTTCGTCGTTAGGTACGACCTGCGCCGAAAACAGTCCGTTTAGCTCCGCGCCGTAGTAGAGCATCGGTACGCAGATATAAATCTGGGTTCGCGATACGTTTTTTACGACCTGTTCGTCTAGTTTCTCGTTTTTAACGCCGATATCTAGACATATTTGCTCGTAGCTTTTAATTATTCGCGATTTAAATTCGGTCTCGTTAAAATAGTTCGAGCTATTTAGCCGCACGTCCCATTCTAGCGCGACGGCATGCGTGTAGGCGTCCTCGTAATACTCTAACGGATGGCCTATTTGCAAAGGAGATTTTACCTCCATCCAAGCGCGCTCGGCATCCTGCCACGCGGATATCGCGCGGTCGTTTTCCTTTTGGCTTAAAGCATCTTTTAGTTTTTTAAAGTACTCTACGTAGGCCTTTTGCTCGGTTGTTTGCGCTAGAATTTTAAGCCTAGAGATGAGAGAGTCTAATTTTTGCAAAACTATCTTAGTTTCCGACATAAACGCCGCCGCGTAAGGCTTAAAGCTTAACGCGTCGCCATCCTTTACGACCGCTCCGTAGCTTCGCTCGCACTTTTGCCCGCCGTCTTTTTGATAAAGTCCGTTTTCGTCGATAAATTTTATCGCATCGGCGATGCTTGGAAATTTGGTCTCGAATTCTTTATTCGTCGTTAGTAAAATTTGTTTTTCCCAAACCGGCTGCCACGCGTTCACGGCTAACCCTACGTCATGAGCGCCCTCTACTAAAGCTAAATTAAAATCGTCTAGAATTTTTTCGCTTTTTATTTTTTTCAAAAGCTCGCCGAAGCGCTTTTCGTAAAATTCACGCATAAATTCGTAAATATCGGCTTTAATAGCGTCTATCTCGTCTTGACTTTTACCCTGCTTTTTTAGCTCGTTTTCTAGCGGTTCGACTTTTAGATCCGCTAGCCTTCTTACTACCGCCGTTTTCGCGCTTTTACTCTCTTTTAGTCCTGATATTTTTAAGGCTTGAGAGATTACCGTATCAGACTTATCGAGATTGCCGTAAAGTCCGTTTATATCGGCTTTTAATTCGGCGATTAGCTCGTTTAATCTATCAAAATCGTTCATTTTGCTTCCTAAATCTATAGTCGGCGAATTTTAGCATAATTAGATTAAATTACTTAAAAGTTAAAGCCCTAATTTTACGCCTTTAAATCAATATTGCCGAGCTTGCTTAATGCATTTAAAATCTCCGTTATATCCGTTCCTTTTTCTCGTTCGGCTTTTAGGAAATTTTCAAAGAATTCTCGTCTGATATCCTTGTCCTCATAGGTTTTGCTTTTACTTGTGGCTTGGATGGGTTTAAACGCCGTCGCCTCGCTTCTGTTTTCCTTAAATTCAGCCCTGCCCTCAAGCAGATTTTGTATATCCAGACCCTTTTCTATCGCATCTCGAACGAATTTTATAAACGCCTTTTTGCTCTGCTCGTCCTTATACTCGATACTCTCAAGCTCCCTAAACTCCACGGGAGCCTTGTTTTTATTCATGACTATCGTGATATTTTCGCCATCTACGGATATTCTTTCTGCGCCGCTCTCGCCCAAACGCTTCAGCACGGTATATTCAGCCCACCTATCCTTAAACTCGTCCACGATCATATCGGAGTCGAGGATTTCCATCCCCCTATTCCCTGCATTATATTCTATGCCCAAAAATGGGTATTCGCGGTTTATGTATTTTTTCGCAAATTCATCGACATTTGTCGTATCGTATCCCGCCAAATCCCGAGTAAGTTTATCGAAACCAAACGCCCCGCTACTATTTATAAATTTCTTCAGATTTTCCGCTTCGCCCCTACTAAAAGAGCCGTCTAACCCGCTTATCTTACCCCATACGCTTATCTTTTCATCCGGCGTATATCCGCTCAGAGAAAAAACGCCTCGTATATTAACCGGTGCGCCTGGCGGGAGCTTTTTTATCTCCCTGATGGCCGCTTCCATCTCTTTGATGTTAAAGTCTACGTCGACACCTTTTAGGCTTGATACGTTTTCGCTATTTTTTGGGTTCGCTTGATTTGTCGAATTTGGCTGTGCGACCGCCATATTCGAAGCCTGATTTGAGGTTAAATTTATAGCCTCTTTTTCCTCATGCGTCTTTAAATTTCGCTCGCGAGCGCTACTAAAATCATAGTTTACGTTTGCGTTAAATCCGTTTATACCGCTTATCATATTAATCCTTTATGCCCTTACGTCAAATTTGCCTAGCTTTGCTAGTTGATTTAAAATTTCAGTTATATCCGTCCCCTTTTTGCGTTCGGCTTTCAAGAAATTTTCAAAGAATTCTCGTCTGATGTCTTTATCTACGTATGTTTTGCTTTTACTAGTTGCCTGGATGGGTTTAAATTTGGTTTCCGCTCTTTGCTTAGCTAAATTTTCGTTGTATTCTCTCATCTCTTGATTGATTTTTGCTACGGCTTCTTTGTGGGCTTTCGTGGTTTTCTCGATATCTTCCGCGTAGAGTTTTTTAAATTCTTCTATACTGATGTCGGTTCTTTGTAGCAAAGCAGCTCCGACATCGCTCATCGTAGCGTCTTCAGGCAAAGAGTCTTTAAACGCTTTTAGTTCCTCCTGCTCCTCTTTTGTTCCAAACCCAGTCAATTTGCCCGCTATCGTCAGCTTTCCGTTTACCGAATTTGCTTGAAATAACCAAGAATATCTTGCCAGCATACCGTCTACGGCTTCTTCCATGGTTTCGGGCTCTTTGGCTTGCAGGGTTTTTATCTGCCCCGGCGTATATTTTTTAGACAATATCTCGTCGATTTGGTTTATAGCTTTAGTTATCCAGCCTTCTTCGCTCTTGTCTATTTTAATAACTTCTTTTAGTAATTCCTCGCTGGGTCTGCTTTGGTATATCTGAATTTGCCTTTTTACGTCTTCTTTGCTTTTTGAAGCTTGCGTTTGCGCATTCGCCAAATTCGTCTTAGCGGTTTTATCTGCAGGAGTTAAATTTGACTTGAAATTCGCCGTAGAAATGTTTAAATTTGAGTCATTTATCATTTTAATCCTTTAAAACGAGTTTTAAGCTATATCGGCAAATTTGAGAAAAAATTTAGGGTAAAAATGAGAAAAGCTATCAAATTTAGGCCCAGTTTCGAGAGCTAAATTTAATCCGAATTCGTCGCCTGCCGAAATTTGACGGATTACCGAATTTGAACGCAAAACGACAAACGGAAGTATCGCGAGATGAATTTAAATGTTGTGCAGAAAATTTTGGACAAGGCTAGACAAGTAGTCTGCCACAGTCCAAAATTTTCAAACTCATTTAAAGACGCTCGCGAGACGACGCGTTAAATGCTTTGTAGGATTTTTGGTTTTGAAAACGCCGTTATCGGCCTAATCTCCCCCTTAAATTTCTCAATCTGCGCTAGCACGGTGTGAGCCGAGTTGCTTTGCGCGAGACTTGACGTGCCTTTGTCAAAGGTTAGCACGTTTACGCAGCCGTGCTGGCAGAGACTCTTTTCGCCCCATTTTTCAGGGTCGTACCACGCGCCCTCGCAGATAGCTACGACGCGCTCAGGCACGATGTCGGTGACTAGCACGCCAGCTAAAATTTCGCCGCGGTCGTTAAATACGCGCGCAACGTCGCCCGTGGCTAGGCCGCGCTCTTTGGCATCTTTTGGATTTATTAAAACCGGCTCTCTACCGCTAACTTCGGCGAAATTTCTGATGATAGAGTTGTTTAGCTGGCTGTGCAAGCGGTAGCGAGAGTGCGGGCTGACGATATGCAGCGGATGCTTCTTGCTCGCGTTGCCTAGCCATTCAAAAGGCTCGATCCACGCAGGGTGCGCAGGGCAGTCGGCGTAGTTCATCTTCGCTATCGTCGGCGAGTATAGCTCGATTTTACCCGACGGAGTTCCTAGACGGTTTTTAGCGGGGTTTTCGCGGAAGGCGGCTAGGCGAGTGTAGAGCGCGTTGCTCTCGTCGTCTTTTTCAAATCTCACGAATCCTTTTTCGTAAAATTCCTCAAAGCTAGGCATGCTTAAATTTAGCCCCTTGGCCTGCTCGGCCGCGTCGGCGTAAAATTCCTTCATCCAGCCGAGCTCGTCCTTGCCCTCGCTAAACGCCTCGCCGTAGCCCCAGCGTTTGCAAATTTGCTCGCAGATCCAAAAGTCGCTCTTGCTCTCGCCCATCGGCGCGATGACGGGTTTATAGGCTACGATATATTCGCCGCTGTCGCCGGTTTGGTTTATATCGTTACGCTCCACTTCGATAGCTACGGGTAGTACGATGTCGCTAAATTTCGCCGTGCTGGTCCAATAAGGCTCGGCGGTGATGACGGTTTCGAATTTTCTCCACTGCTTGACGGCGTTGTTTACGTCTTGATGGCGCGTAAACATCGAGCCTGAGGCCATATACGCCACTCTCATGCGAGGTAGTTTAATCTTGGTGCCGTCGTAGTCGATCTCTTTGCCGGGATACTCTAAGGCCTCGATGCTACGAGAGGACGGAATGGTGACGTTTTTAGCGTCTTTCCAAGGGGCCTTGCCTAAATTTTCGTATTTTTCGCTAATGCGCGTGCTGATGCCTTTTAGCGTCGGTGAAATTTTATTCGTCATACCGCCCGAGTCGTATCCTAGGCTAAACTCAAAGCCAAGGCCTTCTTTACCGATATAGCCTAGCATCGCGTTAAGAGCTATAAGCGCCCAGAAAGGCTGCTCGCCGTGGTCGGCTCTTTGAAGCGCGCGGCCTATAAGCACGGTCGTAGGCTCTTTTGCCAAAGCCTCGGCGAAGCTTTTTATCTTATCCGCCGCTACGCCGCAAATTTTGCTCGCCCACTCCGCGTCTTTTACGACTTTGTCGGTCTCGCCCATAAAGTAGTCTTTAAATTTATTAAATCCGACGGTGTATTTTTTGATAAATTCCTCGTCGTAGAGCTTGTTCGTAAACAGATGGTGGCACATGCCGATAATTAACGCCGCGTCGGTATTAGGGCGTACGATGATATTCTCGGAGCCGAAGTAGCGCGCCGTATCGTTTACCATCGCGTTTACGCTATATGTTTTAATGCCCGATTTTTTAAGCTCTTTTATACCTACGTAGCCCTCGTGAGTAGGAGGCACGGATGAAATTTGATTTGTTACGATAGGATCGGTCGCCCAAAATACGACGTTTTTAGCGTTTTTAACTATCGCCGCCCACTTAGTCGGCGTATCGTAAACCGCGCTTGAGCCTAGCACGTG
>CAUQJW010000083.1:0-7239 GCA_963518485.1 uncultured Campylobacter sp. | reverse complement strand
GTATGGTTTGCGGGATGTAATATGAGATGTCTTTACTGTTATAATAAAAATATAGTTCTAGGCAAAGGTCAAATAAGCGAAGAAGAGTTTTTAAAATTTTTAGATAAGCGCGTCGGTAAGCTTAGCGGAGTGGTTTTTAGCGGCGGAGAATGCACGCTAAATCCTAGTTTTTTAAAGCTAGCGCGCGAAGTAAAAAAACGAAATTTTAAACTCAAAGTCGATACCAACGGAACAAATTCGAGTATTTTAAGAAAAGCTATAAGCGAGAAATTAATCGATTACGTCGCGCTTGATTTTAAATCCGTAAAACAAAAATATAAAAATATAACGGGATCTAATTTATACGAAAAATTTATAGAAACTCTTAGATTTTTGATAAAAATTAATTTTAATTTCGAAGTTAGAACAAGCGTTCATGCAGATTTATTAGATGAAAACGACGTTACGCAAATGGCTAAAATTTTAGAGCAAAACGGATATAAAGGCGTTTATTTTTTACAAGGTTTTTTACAAACGGACGATAATTTCGGAAATTTAAAAACTGCGACCAAAGAATTTAACCCTAATCTCATACAAACTAATTTGAAAATAGAGCTTAGAAATTTTTAGCGATTTACGGCGTAATTTTTCACTTCGTAAAGTAAAAAATCATAAACTCTTCGCTGTATCAGTCCTTCTTCTTCGTCTATGTCTATTAAACGCCTAAGATGTTCAAAATCGATTTTAGATGCGTATTTTTTATTATCTTTTATATTTTGATCGATACACAAAAGCAACGCGTCTAGCGTTAGCGGATCTTTTCTTTTGATTTTAGAGACGTATTCTTTAGTTGTTTGTATGAGTACTCTTTTACGATTTTCGTCATTTTTATAAATTTCGTTCGAGATATCGTATAGCGTTTCAAAATCTTCCTCGTCGGGATTTAATTTGGCCGCGATAATGGTAGCAAATACCTTTGCTCGAAATTCTAACGAACGATGATGATATATAAAAATTTCTCTAAAAAGAGATAAAAATTTAAATTTTATTTGACTTCCCATGCCTTAACCTAAATTGATTTTAAGTAAACTTTTAGTAAAATGCGCTTGCTCCTTTTTAGACCTGTGCAATGTTTTTTTCGAGCATCGCTTCAGGGCGGGAACGCAGCAGAGCACTTGGATTAAGCATGTGCCGCAGCCATCTGAAGAGGAGTTTTAGTTTAGCGCGAAATGCTTTTTAAATTCCTCGCAAATTTCATTAAAATTCACGCCGTCTATAGTCGGTTTTTCCCTAAAAAATTCATCCATTTTATTAAATCCGTCGGTTAGTTCTTTAGATTTTACGCCGTAACTTATCGATATACCCGCCTCAAAATACGCAGCTAACTTATCGCAGTATTTTAACGCTTTACCGTCGATAGCGTTAAATTTATCCTCATTTACGTTTTCCATCGTACCTTCGTGCAGGAGCGGTTTTTTCTCGCAAATTCTATTTTCAAACTCGTTTTTTATAAATTTACCGCTTTGCTCGCGAATACCCAAAATATAACTGAACTCGTTTCTAAAATTTTCCGGCACGAAAGGTAAAATTCTCTCGTCTATCAGGCGCATTTCGTATTCGCTAATTATCTCGTTTAGTCCCTCGATACCGTATTTTACCGGGCTAATTATATCGCGCGTTAAGGATTCGGGTAAATCGTGAAAGAGCGCGCAAAAGAAATTGTTTTCTAGCCTAGTTTTACAAGCTTTTACTTCAAGCGAATAAAAATAGCTCAAAATCGCCACGACTAGCATGTGGCCTAAAACCGCCGTTTCAGGGATGCGAGGCGTCTGAGCCCAGCGTTTTTGAAAACGTAATCTACCGGCCAAATCTATTAGCTTAGCTAATTTTTGGTTCATAGCTATTTTTCTGACGCCGATTAACTCGTAATAATCCTCAAGTTCTTCGTCTACTTTAGATTTTAGCTCGTCTATATCGTTTAAAAAACGGCTAGTTTGATAAACTATGGAAAATTCCCAACGCGTCGCTAGATAGCTAGCTGCCTTTAGTATTAGGCGCTCTTTAGCGCGGCTTTTATCTTCGCCTGTTAAATAACTTTTTAGACGCGATAAAAAATCACCGCCTTCTATGTCTTTAACTAAATTTTCAAGCATAGAAAGCACCCAAGTATTAACCTGCTCTTTTTTTTGCTTTTGAATTTGATGGAATACGTCCGGACGAATATCCGTAACCACTACGCGCGATAAAAATTCGAAAATTCCGGCTTCTATGACATAATTCATATCGACGTTTTTTTCGAGTTTTGCTATAAAATAAGCGATAATAATTTTATGCGCCTGCTTATCGAGCTCGACTAAATTCGTCATCTTAGGATAATCGTTCCAACGCGAGATGGAAGCGGCTTTAAAGATATGCTCGATTAGTTTTGAATTTATCATTATTTATCTTTTTTAACTACTCTTACGCGTTTATCGCCGCTAAATTCAGGCTTTTTAAATCCCTCTTTATTACCGGTTCTTCTCGGTTTTTCGTCTTTAAATTTATCTCTATAACCCTTTTTATCGCCGAATTTTTTATCGCTAAAGCTTTTACTAGCGCCGTCTTTAGAGAATTTATTTCTGTTACTTGTGCCTGCGCTTCGTCTTTCGAATCTAGGTTCGTTATAACTTGCGGCTACGACGTTTTCGACAGCTACGTAATTTAAATTAGCGGCGTCTTTTTCGCTTTTTACTACTTCGTCCGAGCAAATTTCTATTACCGTATGTACGTTACCGCGCGGGTTAAAGTCGCCAATAATTTTCATCCATTTAGGCGCCAACTTTCGTTCTAAAACTCCGTAAATTTCATTTATGCTGTCTTCGTGGCTGATATTGCGCGTCATGAAACTGTTGATGTAGAGTTTTATCGCTTTTAACTCGACGACCCATTTATTAGGTACGTACTCAAGATAAATCGTCGCAAAATCAGGATACCCCGAGCGCGGGCATAGGCAGCAAAACTCCGGTAGCGTGATCTTGATCTTGTAGTTGCGCTCGTGTTTATTTTCCCAAATTTCCAGATCTCTTTCTGCGTCGAATTCGCTTATTATTTTTTCGCCGTATTTTTTTTCTTCGCTCATTTTATTTCCTTTAGTTTTTATACGTCTAAGTGTTTGACGTCTTTAGCATGATCCTGGATATAGTTTCTTCTCGGTTCGACTTCATCGCCCATGAAAAGATTAAACGTATCCGACGCGCTAGCTAAATCTTTTACGTTTATTCGGAGTAATCTTCTGTTTTCAGGATTCATCGTCGTTTCCCAGAGCTGTTCGGGATTCATCTCTCCAAGACCTTTATAACGCTGTATATATGCGCCTTTTTTAGCATTTTTCTCTACTTCGTCAAGCGTATCTAAGACGTCGCCTTTTAGATCTATCCCGCGCTCTTTTATTTTTCTACTTATATAAAGCGCTTCTTCGTAAAGCGGATTTGTAAATAAATTTTCATTTACTAAAAGTTCTTCCAGACCGCTTTCGGTCTGCACGTAAATTCGAGCCTCTTCTTCGCTGACGTAGGAGTTTAGGATATTGTGTCCCTGCGCCTCTAAATAATTTTTCAAAATTTCAAAAATTTCGTCGTATCTTTTTGAAACGATGTCAGGATTTTCGATCATATATCTAACCGCGGAAATAACGCTAAATCGCTTTTCAAGCTCTTTTAATACGCTCCTATAAGCCGCTACTATCTTTAAAAAGTCGATTAAATCGGCGTTTCCGATACCTTCAAATTCTACCCCTTCGATACCCGTTTCAATTAAAAACTCGTTTAGCGCCTTTTCGTCTTTTAGATAAATTTCTTTTTTACCCTTTTTATATCGATAAAGCGGCGGCTGAGCCAAATAAATATGTCCGTTTTCGACTAAAGGATTTAAAAATCTAAAGAAAAACGTAAGGAGCAGAGTCTGTATATGGCTACCGTCTACGTCGGCATCCGTCATAATTATTATTTTATGATATCTTAGTTTTTCGTTATCGAATTCTTCACCGATGCCGCATCCCAAAGCAGTTATCATATTTGTTATTTCGTCCGATTTTAAAATTTTATCCAGACGCGATTTTTCTACGTTTAAAATTTTGCCTTTTAACGGTAAAATCGCTTGGAATACTCTATCGCGGCCTTGTTTAGCCGAACCGCCCGCAGAGTCACCCTCCACTAGATAAAGCTCGCTAATCGTAGCATCCTTACTTTGGCAATCTGCTAGTTTACCTGGAAGAGTTCCTATACTCAGACCCTCTTTTTTACGAGTTAAATCGCGCGCTCTTTTTGCAGCCTCTCGACCTCGAGCCGCCATTAGCGCTTTATCCATTATCGCTCTTGCTTCGATAGGATTTTCCTCAAAATATTTACTAAGCACGTCAAAGACCATTTTTTGAACGATCGGTTTTACGTAGCTAGAACCTAGTTTACCTTTAGTTTGACCTTCAAATTGCGGCTCCGGAACTTTTACGCTAACTACCGCTATTAATCCTTCTCTAATATCGTCGCCCGTGATTTTAGTATCTTTTTCTCTAGCGGCCGCATTTGCTTGAATATAATTCGTTATAACTCTAGTAAGACCCGCACGAAAGCCGGCTTCATGCGTACCTCCGTCCGGAGTTTTAATGTTATTAACAAAGCTTAGTAAATTTTCGCTATAAGTTTCGTTATACATCAGAGCGAAATCTACCATAACATCTTCTTCTCCGCCGCTAAAAGATACCGCTTTACTAACCGGATTTGCCTTATTCATATCGGTTACGAAGCTCTCTAATCCGCCTTCGAAATGATAGCTCTCGCTAAACCCGTCGCGCTGATCTTTAAAATTTATCGTGATTTTCGGGTTTAAATAAGCTAACTCTCGAAAACGTTTTGTAAGAATTTCTTTATCGAATTGAGTTACTTCAAATATAGTATCGTCCGGCCAAAATTCAACCTGCGTTCCGGTTCTGTTAGTAGTTTTTATTATTTCTAAATTGCCTTGAGGAATTCCTTTAGCAAATTCTTGCCTATGTAAATTTCCGTCGCGTTTTATATTTACGACTAATTTTTTAGAAAGCGCATTAACGACGCTAACGCCGACTCCGTGAAGGCCTCCTGAAACTTTATAAGTATCTTTATCGAATTTACCGCCTGCGTGAAGAACCGTTAAAACGACGGTTGCTGCCGAAATTCCCTCGGTCGGGTGAATTCCAACCGGAATTCCTCGACCGTTATCGCTTATTATAGCCGAGCCTTCGCGAGTTAATTCGACGTCTATAGTATCGCAGTATCCGGCCATAGCTTCGTCTATGGAGTTATCCACGACTTCATAAATCATATGATGTAAGCCGCTAACGTTAGTATCGCCGATATACATACCCGGTCGTTTTCTAACGGCTTCAAGCCCCTTTAAAACTTTTATATTACCTTCGCCGTAATCTTTTTGCATTATTTACCTTTTTTATAAATTTATCGGCATTATTACCGTTTTTAGCTCGTTTGAGCTCACCGTGAAGGCTAAATTCGAATCGTTAAATCCTAATTCGAAGTCGTTTTCTTCTATATTGCTTAAAAAATCCAATAAGTATCGATTCCTAACGCCGATGCTTATCTCTTCGTCTAGTCCGGTTTGAAAATCTATTACCGTTTTAGCTTCGGAATTATCTTCTACGATACTTTCGAAAGTTATAGTTTGCTGAGCGAACGTTATTTTCATAGTATCGGAAATTATCGACACGGTCTTTATTCCTTCTAACATTTTATCTCTGCTAAGTTTTAAGCGCTTTTTTATTTCTTGCGGAATTACTCTATTATAGTCTGGAAATTTACCGTTGATTAGTTTCGTAAAAAACTCGAAATTTTGACTTTGAGCTATTAGAGTATTTTCATCGTAATAAATTTCGATTTTATCGAAAAATAATTTTTGTATTTCGCTTATAGCTTTTTTCGGGATAATTAAAGAAAATTCGCTTTGAGTAGGAGTTTCGAATTTAAATACGCTAAGTCTTTTCGTATCGGTTCCTACTATATTTATGAAATTTTGCTTAATATCTATAAAAGCGCCGTTTAATTCGAATTTAGGATTATTATTGTCGATATTAGGCAGTATTTTTTTAAGGCTTCTACCGAACATTACAGCATCTACTTCGAATTTATTTTTTCCATCTATCGTAGGAAAATTCGGAAAGTCTTCGAATTTATACATAGGAAGTTTATATTTAGAATTTTTTTGTTTTATATAAAGATAATTATTTACCGTTTCTAACGTTACTTCGTCGTCTTTTAGGCTTCTAATTATATCTAGTAGCTTCTTACCGTTTGCGGTCGCATTGCCTTCGTCTGTTATTTTGACGTTTGATAGTTTGTAGGATAGACCTATTTCGTGATCGGTAGCTTTTATATTTAAGATTCCGTCTTTAGCCTGTATGTATATATGGGAGGTTATAGCGCTTAGATCCTTTTTTTCTAAGTAAGGATTCGTATTCGTTATGATACTTTCTAACGCGTTTTTATTTATGATCGCTTTCATTTTTTTCCTTTTTATTTTAAATTTCTTTAGTAGTTTTAGTAGGTAGCGTGAAAAAGTTAAAAACTTTTCTAGGCTTTGATTTTTTCGTAAATTCTAGGTTAAGAAAAGATTTTATTTTTTCACTAATTTTCACTTTTTTACTCTTTCGTTGAAATTTTATTTTTAAGCTCTTCGACTCGAATTTTAAAATATTCGTTATTTTCGATTAGCTCGTTTATTTTTTTAATATTATGACTTACCGCGGAATGGTCTTTCATATTAAAATAGCTTGCTATTTGAGGCATGGAGTTAGGCGTTAAATTTTTAGCTAAGTAAATTATTATTCGCCTAGCTTCTACTATATTTTGAACTCTTGATTTGCTTTTTATATCGCTAGGTTTTACGTTTAGCTCTTTACTTACGATTTCTACGATACTTTCGATATTTATATTTTCGCGTTTTTCTTTTATCTGATCCCTTAATATATTTTTAGCGAATTCTAATGTGATTTCTTGTCTCATAAGCATAGCATAAGCGTTTAAATTTATTATCGCGCTTTCTATTTCGCGGATATTATCGCCCATATTAGTAGCTATATAATTTACTACTTCGCCGTTTAGTTTTATTTTATCAAATTCGCATTTCTTTCTAATAATAGCTATTTTTGTATCTAGTTCCGGTGGCGTAATATCTGCTATAACTCCCCATTCAAAACGCGTTCTAAGCCTATCTTCAAAGCCTTTTAAGAGTTTAGGC
>CAUQJW010000082.1:0-7271 GCA_963518485.1 uncultured Campylobacter sp. | reverse complement strand
CTCGTCGTAGTTGTAGCTGTATTTTTCGGATCTTTCGTCGTCAAATTCGGAGTATTCTTCCTCCAAGTCTTCGTCTTCGTAGTCAAATTCTTCGCTCATTTTTACTCCTTAAATTTATTTTATATCTTTTAGATTTTCAATATATAGGCTCTGACTAGGGAAAGCAAAGCCAAGCCCGTTATCCTGTACTATTTGCATTATTTTTAGTATCACGTCTTGTTTAACGGCTAAAAAATCGCCCCATACGATAGTTTTAGAAAAACAATAAATCAAAATATTTACCGAACTATCGCCGAGTTCGTCGATTACGACGAATAAATTCGACTTATAACCGGCCAAGTCGTCGATAGAAACGATATTTTGCCTATAATGCGCCGAAGCCGTTTTGGAACCCATATCCTCGCCCGTAGCGATATCCGGATGATTTACCAGCATGGTTTTTATGTCTTCTACGCATTTTTTTAGCTGATCGATCGCGGCCCCGTATTCGACGCCTATTACCATTCTTATACGCCTACCTAGCTTTCGTCTATTCCAATTGCGTATAGGATCGCTGGCGAGTTTAGAGTTAGGCACGAAAATAAGCGCGTTATCAAACGTCCTTATCGTAGTCTTCCTAAGGCCGATCTCGACGACCGTACCTTCGATATCGCCGCACACGATCCAATCGCCTTGCGAAAAAGAGTTATCGAAAAGCAGCATAACCGAAGCAAAAAAATTCGCCAAGATATCTTTCGTAGCGAGCGCGACGGCAAGACCGCCTATACCCAAAGAGGCGATAATAGCGCTTACGTTAAAGCCCAAACGGCTTAAAACGATTAAAAGCGCGATTACTACGATTATAAAATAGACTATTTTTAGGATTAAATTTATTACTTCTTTGCGTCCGCTCTTTTTGGTTAGTTCGCTTATTAAAACCATGCCGTAGCCGTCTAAAACGCTCAGTAAAAGCCACGTAAAAGACACGACGAACGCGATAGATAGCGCGCTAGCGAAAGCTAGCGGCATAGGCGTAGGATAATATGCTAACGAAACGCAAATTTCAAAGGCGTAGGCAATCAAAATCACCAGCATCGGGCGCTTGATATTTTTTATGACTTTACCCTTGGTATAAGCGTCCTGATTATGCTTTATAATAAATTTCGCCATAATCCAGTAAGTTATCTTACTCAAAATCGTAGTAAACGACATAAAAAATAAAAATACAGCCGAAATAATAATAACTTTACCGAAATTTACGCCGACGTCAAGGGGAATCTTTTTATTTATCATTTCGATCGCCGTACTTAAATTTAGCTCCGACAAAACGAAGTTAGAGCCCAATAAATCGGCATTATTGCGTAGATAATTTAAAATTTCCTCAAGGCTGCTTTTATAAAGTTCTAAGGCGTCGAATTCGCTTTTATATTTGGTCGCTAAATCCAAATCAAGCCCGTCTTTTAAGCTCTTATCCTCGGCGTAAATCGTCGTTTGGAGCTTCAAAAGCGCCTCTTCTACGCTACTTTTTATCTGCGAGGCTTTACCGCCGTTTTTAAAAATCTCTTCTAAATTTATAAGCGATGAGAAAAACAGCTCGTCTAGCCGCATTTTTTCGAGCTCTAGCGCTTCTTTTACGTATTCGTTTTTATTACCGCCGTTTTTTAGCTTAACTACCGAGCTTTCTAATCTAGCCTGCTTTTCTTTAAAATTTTTAGCCTGCTTAGGATCTACGTTTACGTGCATTATCATATCGGGCACTCGACCTAAAAGTTTGTGCTTTTTAGCTACGATAGCATCGTAAAGGGCGTTGTCTTTCGCCGTTTGATTATTATCGGCGGCCTTTGATTTTATGATAGATATTTGCGAATTTATCTCGTTTATCTGAGAAAATATCGCTAAAACTGCGTCATCGTCGCTCGTCTCGCCCGCAAAACATATAAAAAAGGTCGCAAAAAGCGCCGCGATAAATTTCATTTCTCCACTCCTAACAATTTAAAGCTCTTCGTTGCGCAGTTGTAGTTATAAATCTCGCCGGTTTCGATAATGTAGTGCCAGGCATAAATTTTTAGTTCTCCGTCTTTAAATTTAACCTTAACGTCGGGATAACTTAGTAAATTTTCAAAGGAGTTTACGAGGCTCAAACGCTCGGTCAACCACTCTCTTTTCGCGATGTTATCGCCGAACATACTTTGTACGCGCTTTTTTACCGGTTCTAGCAAATCCAGCCAACGTTTGACGTTAGACATTTTTTTAAATTTAGATTCGTCCATCCAAAGCGCCGCGCAGCCGCCGCAGTTACTGTGTCCGCAAATGATTACGTTTTTTACGTTTAAGGCTTGCAGCGAGTATTCTATCGCCGAAGTCGTAGCCAAAAACTCTTCGCTTTTTCGGTACGGCGGTACGATATTAGCGATATTTCGCACGACGACTAGGTCGCCCGGCATCGTATTGGTTATTAAATTAGGCACTACGCGCGAATCTATACAGCCTACAAATAGCGTATGCGGAGTCTGTCCGTCGCTTAAAGATTCAAAAAGCTCCTTGTGTTCCAAAAAGTCCTCTTCCATAAATTTAACCGCGCCGTCTAATATCTCTTGCATTTAATTACTCCAAAATTTCGTTCGCGATTATAGCGAATTTTTACGAAAACTATTTCGTTTAAGCAAACTTTTGGCTCTCATTTACCGAATTTTGGCTAAATTTCCGTAAAAATCAAAAATCAAGGAGAAAATATGAGTTTATACGACAGAAACTACGCTAACTCCCGTCAAGAAGAAATTAGCTCGAGCTATGCCGAAACGAACTTAAGCGCGTTTATCAAACAAACTTACCAGCTTTTAGCCGCTTCGCTTTTAGCCGCAAGCGCCGGAGCCTACGTAGGTATAGGTATAGCGGCTAGCTTTAGCGCGCCTATGTTTATAGGTCTAGTTATAGCGGAATTCGCTCTGCTTTTCGGACTAACGGCGTCAAAAAGAAAAGCCGGTTTAAATTTAGTCTTACTTTTTGCTTTCACTTTCGTTAGCGGACTTACGTTAACTCCGCTTTTGGCTAGATTTTTATCGATGCCGGGGGGTGCGGCGATCGTAGCTCAGGCCTTTACGCTTACGACGGTAGCATTCGGCGCTCTTAGCGTATTTGCGATGAATACCAAACGCGACTTTACCGCGATGGGGAAAATGCTTTTTATAGCCTTAATCGTAATTATAGTAGCCGGCTTAATAAATTTATTTTTCCACAGCCCTATTTTACAACTAGCTATCGCTAGCGCGGGCGCGGTTTTGTTTAGCGCGTATATCCTTTACGATACGCAAAATATAATTAACGGCAACTACGAAACTCCGATCGAGGGCGCGGTAGCTCTTTATTTAGATTTCGTAAATCTTTTCACGTCTTTGCTCCAACTTTTAGGTATATTTAACAAAGATGAATGATAAAGAGCGAATTTATCGCGTTATAGACGCGAATCTAAATCGCTTAAAGGAAGGGCTTAGAGTCGTCGAAGACGTAAAGCGTTACGGCTTTAACGACGAGGCTCTGAGCCTTAAAATAAAAAATCTCCGCCATAAGGCGAAAATCCCCCAAGACCGATTTATCAAATTCCGCGATACGGCGACGGACGTACTTAAAAAAAGCATAAGCGCCGAAATGTCGCGAGAAAGTCTTCAAGACCTACAAATAGCTAACCTAAAAAGAGCGCAAGAAAGCTCGCGAGTTTTGGAAGAGTGTTTTAAAATTATCGATTTTGAAATTTCAGAGCTTTTTAAAGCCATTAGATACGAACTTTACGAGCTAGAGAAAGAAATTTAATCCAAATTCAAAACTTTTTTAGTATAATCCGCTAAATTTTAAACTCTAAAGGATTTTTTGTGGATTCGATTTTTTTGGTTTTACAATTTATTTTAGCGGTCGTTTTGACTATCGCCGTATTACTTCAAAAAAGCTCTTCTATCGGTTTAGGCGCTTATAGCGGCAGCAACGAGAGTTTATTCGGAGCAAAAGGTCCGGCGGGATTTTTAGCTAAATTTACTTTCGTCGTCGGCGTTTTGTTCATCTTAAATACTCTAGCCTTAGGTTACGTTTACAACTCCCAAAGCCAAAAATCGCTAGTAGATTCCATAGATACGAATTCTCTTTCCGTACCTAATGCCGGCAACGATGCTAACACAAGCTCCAATACCGCTCCTAGCGCGCCTACGGTACCTAATAATTAAGAGAAATAGTGAAAAGATTTTTCGTCTGCGTCTTCTTTACGATTAGCCTTTGCTGCGCCGATGCGCATATTTTTATCTACCATCGCTTTAACGACGCTAGATATCCAAGCACTAGCGTATCCAACGAAAATTTAAGAGCACAGTTTGATTATTTTAAAGATAACGGCTACGAAGTCGTACCGCTATCTAAAATAACGCAAGCCGTAAAAAACGGCGAAGAAATAAACCCTAAATGGATCGCCCTAACGATAGACGACGGCTATAAAAGTTTTTACGAAAACGGCTTGCCGATATTTAGGGAGTATGCATATCCATTTGCGCTAATGGTATACGTAGAGGCTAGCGATAAAAAATACGGCGACTATATGACGTTCGAACAGATAAAAGAAGTCTCCCAAATAGAAGGAGCGGAGATAGGCTATCACTCCTACGGACATAGGCATATGGTTAGCCTAAGCGAAGAAAAGTTACGAGCGGATTTTAAAAACGGGGTAGAAATTTTCGAAAAGCACATGGGCTTTCAGCCGAAATATTTCGCATATCCCTACGGCGAATACGACGATAAAGTTAAAGAAACTTCGCTTGAGTACGGGCTAGAAGTTCTTTTAAACCAAAACTCGGGCGCAGTATCGAACAAAAGCGATTTAAGCGACTTAAACCGTACTCCGCTCGCCGACGGAACGAATTTAAAAGCGGCGCTATTTAGTAAATTTTTAAATGCCGATTGGCTAAGTCCTACGAAGTATCCAAAAAACGGAGTAGTGGAAAACATTACCGTTAAAACAGATGAAAACGTGTCGAGCGGCTACTTATACGTTACGGCGTACGGCTCTAGAAAAATAGAAGTAAAAGACGGACTGGTAAGCGTTAATTTAGATACTCTGACCGCAAAACCGATACGCAAAAACCATATCAGAATAGCTTTAAGTATAAATAATAAAACGACGACCAAAATTTTAGTAAAGGATATAAATGCTGAATGAAATTTATAAAAAGCAAAAAGAGCATAGCGACAAGTGCATAGAGGGCTTAAAACGCGACTTTAGCACGCTTCGCACAGGCAAGGTAAATATAAGCATAGTCGATAATATTTACGTGGATTATTACGGTAGCCAAACCCCGCTAAACCAAGTCGCCACCGTACTAACGAGCGATGCTAGCACCATAAGCATCACGCCGTGGGAAAAACCGATGCTAAAAACTATCACCGCAGCGATCTCTGCGGCAAACATCGGGGTAAATCCAAACAATGACGGCGAGAGCGTGAAGCTATTTTTCCCTCCGATGACGGTCGAGCAGCGCCAAGAAAATGCAAAGCACGCTAAAGCATTCGGCGAAAAAGCCAAAGTCAGCATCAGAAATATCAGAAAAGACGCTAACGACGAGGTAAAAAAGCTAGAAAAAGATAAAGCTATCACCGAGGACGAAAGTAAAAAAGGGCAAGACGAAGTCCAAAAGATCACCGACAGCTACACGTCAAAGATTGACTCGCTCGTAAAAGAAAAAGAGAGCGAACTTTTAAAGGTTTAGTCTTTAAGCTTTTATCGTTAAATTCGGCGGCTTATCGGATTTAACGATAAATTTCATAACGCCGCTATCTGCAAAAATATCTGCCGTTTGTAAACTAGTTTTTAAAAAATTAAGCGCGTTTAGGATAAAATCGGCTCAAATTTCTCAAAGGAAACATAATGAATTTAGAAAAGATTTATAAAGATGCGGGTGCATTTTTGCAGGGGCATTTTTTGCTTAGCAGCGGCAACCACTCGCAGTTTTACCTTCAAAGCGCCAAAGTACTCGAGGATCCGCAGTTAGCAGGCGCTTTGGCTGACGAGTTAGCCGCCGTTATCGAAAAATCTGGCATAGAGTTTGACAGCGTCTGTTCGCCCGCTCTAGGCGGCATTTTGGCAGGCTACGAGCTAGCTCGCGCGGCGAAAAAGCGCTTTATCTTTACCGAACGAGTCGAGCGCATGATGAGCCTACGACGCGGTTTTGAGGTGAAAAAGGGCGAGAAATTTATCGTCTGCGAGGACATCATCACCACTGGCGGCTCGGCGCTAGAGGCCGCGCATGTGATCGAGAACCTAGGCGGCAAGGTCGTGGCGTTTGCCGCGCTTGCTAATCGCGGCTTTTGCAAGGTTGCAAATTTAGCGGGCAGCGTCGCTAAAGCTAGCGCCAAATTGCCCGCGGATAAGCCGTTTTTTGCGCTTGGAAACTTTGAGTTTGAGATTTTTGATCCCGCAAACTGCCCGCTTTGCGCTACGGGAAGTCAAGCGATAAAGCCGGGCAGTCGCGGCAATTAATTTATTCTCGATTCAAAGATGCCGTCAAAATCCGGCTTTACCGATACCGATCAAAAGCCTATCGTAAATTAAATTTGAATGCAAGTATATTATAAATCAAGGTACGACGGTACGAATTTGTAAAATTTATCGAACGAATAAAGTGTGGCACGGCTTAAAATAACAAGTAAATCAATCTCTGCTCGTCAAACTAGCAGCGAGTACTCAAAAAGAATAAAAATAAAGGAGCGAATTTGGCGAAGCAAAAAGCGCGTTTGGCAAGTATAGGCGCAAGAGCAAAGGCCTTCGTCGCCGATCTTTTTTTGATCGGTATGCCGATATTTTATCTCACGACTTATGTTTTTTTGGACGGCAAAGATGACTTTTTACACAACCAGACTGCAATATTCGCTGCAAATCTCTCAATTGGCCTCATCTGCTGCGCCTTTTTTGCGGTCAAAGCCCAGACGCCTGGATATCGCTCGCAAAATATCTACCTCATCGACCTGCGCACCGGCCGCAAGCTTAGTTTCGTACGCGTTTTACTCCGCTACGTCTACTTTTTAGTCGCAGGAGCGAGTATTGTCGGGCTTGTCCTCTGCTTCTTCCGCAAGGATACGCTAAATTTACATGATTTGCTTACGCATTCGGCCGCCGTCTGCAAAAAGACCGAATAAATTTACCCACATTCTTCTTAAATACTAAAATTTAACCCCGTGATTTAGCAGTTTTCTCACGCCTAGATTCGTGTCGATGCCGGTGATTATGGCGTTGTAGATGTACTCTTTGCCTTGCTGTATGG
>CAUQJW010000081.1:0-7285 GCA_963518485.1 uncultured Campylobacter sp. | reverse complement strand
CCGCGCCCTCTAGTTCGTAGCATTGAAATTTTCCCTTAAAATCGTAAAGATTTCGTTTTATATCGGCGTCGGCGATACCTTGCATACTTATATTGAAATCTTTAAATTCAAGATTATTAATGTCCGCGATTATTCCGTTTGCGCTAGAGCTTACGACGGCGTCCAAATTTAAAAACGGACTGTCTAAATGAAACGAGTTTTTATTAAAAAGTAGCGTTATTTCGCTATTTTCAAACTTGATGCGTTCGAGTAAAATTTCGCTAAAAAGCCTATCTAACCAAGCGATATTTTCGGTTAAGCTTAGTAAATAATCGTTTGAGCTATCTTTCTTGCTTTGTTTGGGTATTTCGATATTTTGAGCGCGCAATATTAATTTTTTATCCAGTTTTATATATAATCGCTCTATTTTAATGCCGCCGAAGTCGAAATTTTCTATACTTACGCCGCGGCTAAATACGGCAACGAGGACGACGAGAGGAATGATAGCAAATACCAAGTATCGCCAAATTTTTTTTATCGCTAGCGAAATTATTTTCATATTTTTTATAAGCTTTCTTACGTATTTTTCAAGATCTATCGCCGTTAGCGAGGTAGTTTTTATCCCGAAAGGCGGAACGGGCGAGATTATAACATATCTAAGCAAAAGAAATTTTGACGTTAGCCGGATAGATAGGCTAGGGCTTATATTTTTAGGATATATACAATCAGGCTGGATCAACGTCGGACAAACCAATCTAAGCAAGATAGATTTTTTATACAAATTAACTACCGCCAAGGCTGCAATGACGGAAATTACGCTAATACCCGGCGAAACGACGGCCGTCTTTTTAAGGCAACTCGCAACAGAATTATCTTTAAACGAGAAGGTTTTAAATTTATATTACGACAAACTAGCTCCGTGGAAGGAGGGATTTTTGGTGCCGGAAACCTATAAAATTCCCGTAGGTATAAGCGAGCGGCATTTAATTTATTATTTGGTAAATTCGGCAAAAGGATTTCATAAAAAAAATAGCGAAAAAATTTTCGGAGAATACGATGAAAAACGTTGGTACGGCTTTATCGTAACGGCTTCGGTTATACAAAAAGAAGCCGCCGACGAGAGCGAATTCGCGCTGATAGGTTCCGTTGTTCAAAATAGACTTAAAAAAGGTATGAAGCTACAAATGGACGGTACGCTAAATTACGGATTTTATTCTCACGAGGTCGTGACCGCCGATAGGATAAGAAACGACAGGAGCGAATTTAATACCTATTTAAACGAAGGACTTCCTTCGACTCCCGTTTGCACCGTATCTATCGCCGCCATAAAAGCTGCGATAAATCCCGCTAAGAGCGATTTTTTATATTTCGTAAGAGATAAAAAAACGGGCAAACATCGGTTTAGCAAAACCTACGAACAGCATAATCAAAATATACTAATTCAAAGATAAATTTGTTAAAATAGGCGAAAAAGGATGGCTATGAGCGAGATTATTTGGACTAAAACGGATGAGGCGCCGAGGCTTTCTACTTATTCGTTATTGCCGATTTTACGTGCTTTTTTGAGCGCAGCCGGCATAAACATAAAAGAAGTAGACATTTCTTTGTCGGCTAGAATTTTAGCCGCGTTTAATAAAGCGGACGACGATTTAAAATTCTTAGGCGAATTAACCGGCGATCCGAGCGCCAACATAATAAAACTTCCCAATATTTCCGCCTCTCTTCCTCAGCTAAACGCCGCGATAAAAGAACTAAACGATAAAAATTTCAATATTTCTCCTTACGAGTCCGATGCTCAAAGGTATCAAAAAGTGCTAGGCAGCGCCGTTAATCCCGTGCTTCGAGAAGGAAACTCCGATCGCAGAAGCATAAAAGCCGTAAAAGAATACGCCAAAGCAAATCCGCACGAAGTAGGCGAGTGGAACGAAAAAAACCGTAGCGAAACGGCGAGCATGAAAAGCGGCGATTTCTACGGTAACGAGCAGGCTTTTATAGCCGATTTTAACGATGAGCTAAGTATAAATTTTATAGATAAGCGCGGAGCTCAAACGGTTTTAAAACAAGGTATCGACGCACAAGAAGGCGACGTTATAGACGCTACTTTTATGAGCGTTAAAGAGCTTAAAAAATTCGCAAAAGAGCAAATCAAAGACGCCAAGGAAAAGGATTTGTTATTTTCGCTTCATCTGAAAGCTTCGATGATGAAAGCGAGCGATCCCGTGATTTTCGGATATTTCGTAAGGGAATTTTTCGCAGAAGCGTTTGAAGAGTTTGAGAGCGAATTTCAAAGCCTCGATATAAATCCAAATAACGGCTTAAAAGATATTTTCGAAAAAATTAAAAGCTTAGATTCGAAAACCGCCGATAAAATTTTAGCCAAATTTAATCAAATCTTAAAAGAGCGCCCCGAACTGATGAGAGTAAGCGCGGAAGCCACGAATTTACACGTTCCTAGCGACGTTATAATAGACGCTTCGATGCCTAATATGATAAGAAATTCGGGCAAAATGCGGGGTGAAAACGGACTAAAAGAGTGCAAAGCTGTAATCCCCGATAGAACCTACGCCGTAGTTTATGAAACCGTAATAGACGATTTAAAGGCTCGCGGCGCTTTAAATCCTAGCAAGATAGGCAGCGTCGCCAACGTCGGACTGATGGCGAAAAAGGCCCAGGAATACGGTAGCCACGATAAAACGTTTATAGCTAGCGAAGACGGCGCGATACGTATCGCTAGAAGCGACGGACGAACGCTTTTAGAGTTTAAGGTAGAAAAGGGCGATATATTCCGCATGACTCAGGCTAAAAGCGAAGCCGTAGAAGACTGGGTAAAACTAGCCGTGAAAAGAGCTAAAATAAGCGGGCAAAAGACGATATTTTGGCTAGACGAGGACCGCGCGAGCGATGCTAAAATGAAACTAAGAGTAAAAGAAGTTTTATCGTCTTTGAATCTAAGCGGACTCGATATAGAAATTTTAAATTTAAAAGAAGCTTGCAAAAAAACGCTTGATATAATCCGCTCGGGCAAAGACTGTATAAGCGTAACGGGTAATGTTTTGAGAGATTATTTGACCGATTTATTTCCGATTTTGGAGTTCGGTACCAGCTCTAAAATGCTCTCGGTCGTACCTCTTTTGAAGGGCGGAGCGATATTTGAAACCGGAGCCGGCGGCACTGCGCCTAGACTTGTAGACGTATTTTTAGAGCAAAACTACCTAGCTTGGGATAGTCTGGGCGAATTTTTAGCCGTAGCGGCCTCCTTAGAAAAGCTCGGAGAAACAAACGAAGAAGCTTTGATTTTAGCCAATGCGCTAGAGCGTGCGATTAAAACATGGCTTGAAAACGGCAAATCGCCTTTTGAAAATACGCAAAAAATAGACGGTCGCGCGAGCCACTTTTATCTAGCGCTTTACTGGGCGCAGGAGCTTAGCGCCGATGCGGTTTTGGGCGAAAAATTTAAAAATGCGGCGCGAAAATTAAAAGAAAACGAAGTAAAAATAAACGACGAATTTTTCGACGGTTTTAAAAAAACGCCTAATTTGGGCGGGTATTATAGATTAGACGAGCAGGCGGCTAGTCGCGTAATGCGAGCTAGCGAAACTTTTAACGAGATATTAAAGGAGATAAAATGAAAATTTCGGTTATCGGAGCGGGAAACGTAGGCGCAAGCGCGGCTAGCACTATTTTGCTAAGAGGCATCGCAGACGAGATCGCGCTGGTGGATATATTCGGCGACGTGGCGCGCGCAAAGGCGATCGATCTATCTCAGAGCGCGGCGGTTTTCGGTCTGGACGCGAGCGTCGCGGGCGGCGATGATTTTGAGCTAGTTAAGGATAGCGACATCGTGGTCGTGACCGCCGGAAGCCCTAGAAAAGAGGGGCAGACTAGAGAAGACCTGCTACTAAAAAATGCAGGCATCGTAAAAGGCACGGTGGAGAAAATCGCGAAATTTGCCCCAAACTGCGTCATCATAAACGTAACAAATCCGCTCGATGCGCTCACGTACCTAGTCTATAAAACGAGCGGTTTTGATAAAAATAGGGTGCTGGGGATGGCGGGCGAGCTAGACTCCGTGCGCCTAAAATACGAGATCTCTCAAAAAACCGGACTAAAAAACAGCACATTTAGCGCGCACATCATAGGCTCTCACAACGATGATATGGTGGCGCTGCAAAGCAACGTGAGCGTGGATCTGGGCGGCGAATTTGACGCGGTAGCGCAGGAAGCTAAAACGGGCGGCGCAAAGATAGTTAAGCTGCTGGGCACGTCGGCGTATTACGCTCCGGGCGCGGCTGCGGCCAAGATGTGCGAGGCGATAAAAACCGGTAGCGAGCGGTGGCTAAGCTGCTGCGTGATAGATGGCGAGCGCGCGGGCGGTAGACTCGTGAAGCTAGGCAAAGGCGGAGTGCGCGAGATAAAAGAGCCAAGCGCTGAGGAAAAAGCGGCGCTTGAAAAAGGCGAAGCCCAAACGGCGGCAAATATCAAATTTTTAAAAGAAAGCGGAGTAATCGCGTAACATAGATCAACTCGGGACAGAAATTTAGGCTGGCAAGCAGACGGACGAAATACGCCTTGCTTGGCCCTCGTTATTAAAATACGTAAAATTTAGAGGATACGAAATGAAAAAATGATTTTAACTAGTTTGGCTGCGCTATCTCTACTGGCGATAAACGCCTATGCAAGAGAATATAAGTGCGACGATAAAGATGTGATTGTGGCTGCACTTAAAGCCAGCCCATCATCAGACGGAACCCCTATAGCAGAAAGATTAAAAGTATATCATAGCTACCGTCCTTGGCAAATAAACAATATAGAAGAGCGCGGCTTTACGAAAAAAACTATGATAGGTTGCACTGCTAATTCTAAAGGCGGCGATGTTATATTTTACGTAGTTCATATAGATAAGGAAACAGGCAAAGCCTATGTGCATTCTTCGCCAGCAAGAAGCTACCAAATGCTAAAAAATGGTATTAAAAAAGGAAATGTAGTAGAAATCAAATAAGGAGATAGATTGTTTATAAAATTTATGCTAACCGTTCGGAAATACGATGAATAAAATTTACGCTCTATTTTTAGCCGTTTTTATATGCGGCTGCGTAGGCTTGCCTAAAAAGGCTCCGCAAAGCGACGTTTACGCCTCATCCGTATCCGAAAGCAAAAATGCGAACGTTAAAAAAAAGATAGCTCAAAGCGAGGTAAGCGGACGTCTTAACGAGAACGGACTACGACTGCTTGATTTAATGCAGGATTATCTGGGTAAAAAGGACGGCGGCGACTGCTCGGGCTTCGTATCGCTTATAAATAAAAAATTCCGAGATAGTTTCTTTAACGAAAAGGAGCTGCATAAATTTTACACCGCTCGCGGACTAAAAAGCGAAGCGATGTTTAGGCTTTACGAGAGTAAAAATTTGATCTCGTTTGAAAATCCCGAGGTCGGCGATTTGATATTTTTTAATAACACGACTAAAAGCACGAAAAATAACAAAAAAGCCAAAATAATCACTCACGTAGGCATCGTAAGTAGCGTCGAAAAGGACGGTACCGTCGGTTTTACGCATAATACCCGCGGCAAAAATGCCGTGCATTTTATGAATCTAAACGAAAAAGATAATCACAAAAAAGGCAAAAAGGAGCTAAAATCCTACGTCGTAGCTTGCAAGAGCAAGAGCGCGGCGTGCTTGGCGGCGAATAGATTTGCGGGCTACGGTAAGGCTAGGATAAATGACTAGGCTCGTAATAGCCTTGAATTTTATAGTTTTTGCGATTTGTAATTTCGTAAATTTAAGGCTGGACGTCGCGTTAGGACTAAACGTACTTTTTTATACGGACGGATTTTTCTGGCAGCCGCTTACTTCGATGTTCGTGCATGCGAATTTGATTCATGTTTTAATGAATATGGCGGTGCTTTATAACTTCGGAACGCTTTTTGAGAGATATTTCGGCGGTAGAAAATTTATCCTTATCTATCTCGTCGGCGGGATTTTGACTTCTATTTTAAGCTTTATTTTTATATATTTTTCCTTTATAAACGGCGGCGAATTTATAAATACGGTCGGCGCTAGCGGAGCGATAAGTATACTATTAGGTATGCTCGCATTTTTAGATAAACAAAGCGCTAAAGGGCTGGTTTTAGCTATTTTACTAATGAGCTTCGCGCCGATGCTAGCCGGTATAAAAATAGCCTGGTACTCGCATTTGATAGGATTTGCGATCGGATATTTATTATTAAGGTTTAGGCTAATATGAGGTTTTTTAAAGAAATTCGGCGGATTTTGGACTGCGGCGATAGGGATAAAAAATTTGCCGAATTTAAGTATTTCTACGAATCGTTTAAGTCGGGCGCGCCCGTAATCTCGGACGACGAAATTTTACCTTTACAAACTCCGAGTTACGCCGATTTTTGCGAGGTCTTATCTATGAAAGAACTAGACGAACGCAAACTAAAAGCCGGCGAGAAAGAAAAGGCGTTTTTGCACTCGATCGCGCATATCGAGTATAGCGCGATCGATATCGCGCTTGATGCGGTTTATAGATTTAGGGGTATGCCTAGAGATTACTACGCCGACTGGCTAGAAGTAGCCGAGGACGAGATCAGACACTTTAAGGCCATAGAGTCGTATATGCTAAATTTCAGCGTTAAATACGGCGACTATCCGGTTCATAACGGCCTTTTTATAGCCCTGCAAAATACCTCCGACTCGCTGCTAGAGCGTATGGCGGTTTTGCCTAGATATATGGAGGCGAACGGTCTAGATGCTAATGCGTTTATGCTTAAAAAACTAGAAAAAGATCCGAGCAAAGAGTCTTTAAGAGAAATTTTACGAGTTATTTTAGACGAGGAAATATCGCACGTAAATAAAGGCGATAGATGGTTTAAATTTGAGTGCGAAAGGTTTGGCTTGAGTCCTAGCATTTATATCTCGACGGTACAAAAAATATATCCCAAAGCCTTTTTACAAGATAGAGAGCTTAATGTAGAGGCTAGGCTAAAAAGCGGCTTTACGCAAGAAGAGCTAACTCTGATACGAAATTTATCGAAGGCTAAAACGTGAAAAGAATTTATTTTATAAGGCATGCTAAAGCGGAGGAGGGGGCCGACGATCTCAGCCGCGATCTAAACGAACGCGGTAAAAAAGACTTAGCTCTTATGTGCGAGCGGCTAAAGAGACGTGAGGTTAGGGCGGACGCTATATTTTCAAGTCATGCCAAACGTTGCGAAAAAACGGCCGCAAAGATAGCAAACGCCTTAAAATTTACCAAAAAAGTAAAGCTCAAGGAAGAGCTTTACGAGACGGACTCGGCTAGACTT
>CAUQJW010000080.1:0-7638 GCA_963518485.1 uncultured Campylobacter sp. | reverse complement strand
GCGTAGCCCAGCGCGTGTGCCCGATCGCGACGCCTTCGCCGCTAGAGCTAAAGCCCTCTGATTTTTTGGCTAAATTTTCAAGCTTGCCGATGGCTTTAAAAAAGGCGATTTCTTGCGCGCATTTGTCGCAACCGCCCTCTAGGCTCATAACAGCCATGCCTGCGCTATCGTAGCCGCGGTACTCAAGCTCTTTTAATCCGTTTAAAATAAATTCTCTTTTTTCTCTATTGCCGACGTAACCGACGATTCCGCACATGTTTACTCGCTTTCTAATAATTTTAAAATTTCGCCCAAATCCACGCCCTCGCGCTTTTGTATAAGCAGCAAATTTCGCGTCCTATTTTTTACGGTTTGGATTCTGGCGTTGGCTATTTTTACATCAAATTCCTTAAAAACTCCCAATACGTAAGCCATCAGCCCGCGCTGATCTTTTGCGTTTATGCCAAGCTTCGCGTACTCTTGCGAGTGGTTCGTGTCGAAATTTAGCTCGCCTTTTAGTATTGTCGGGCGATTTATCTGCGCCGAGGCACCGCTTTTTAGCGAGATTTCGATGAGGTTTTTTAGAGTTTCTAGCTCGCTTGATTTGACGTTTTTGTTAAACTCCAGCTTGACGTAAAATTTACCGTCAAACAGCTCGAAAATCTCCATAAATCCAAGATCAAGATGCGCCAAAGACGAGAGCAAAACCGCTAAATTCGGGTAGTTTTGCGCGTAAATTTCGATGCTTAGGCTTTGGTGATTTTGCACCTGTATGCTTAGTTTATCCGCGTTTTGCGCGGCCCAGGCGATGCCGATGATGTCTGCTGGTTGGTATTTGGCAAAGAGCAAATTTGACCTGATAGCGAAGATTTTTTCCTTCAAATTTTCGTTTAAAGCGGCAAATTTGGCGTTTCGCCTGATGCTAAGCTCCTTTTTTACGCGTCTTGCGGCTTCATCGAGCAGGTTTTCATCCTCGAAGCTTTGCAGGCAAATGCCGTAAAGCTCGCGCAGAAGTCGCGCCAGATAGGGCGTATAGAGTTTTTCGTCGGTTGCGTTTATCACGCAATAAGCGACGATATAGGCGAGTTTTAGGGTTTGCGGATCGCCTAGTTTTGAGATAAAGCTAAAAATCGTTCGCTGATCGTAGATATCCTCGCGGTTTGCCACGTCGTTCATCAGCGTGTGGTAGCGCACGAGCGTAACGCCGATATTTACGGCCTTTGCGCTCAAATTTAGCTTGGCGGCGTAGGCGCGAAAGATATTTGAGCCCACGACCGAGTGATCGCCGCCTAGCCCCTTGCCCGCGTCGTGCAGCAGCAAGGATAGCTTTAGCAGCGTGCGCCCCTCGATGCAAAGCTCGTCGTAGAGCGATTTTACGAATTTATCTTTGATATTTTCGGCAAATTTGACGCTTAAAACGCAGTGCTCGCCGACGCTAAATTTATGATAGCCGTCAAATTCGGCCAAATTTACGGCGTGCTCGAGCGGTTTAACCAAAACGGGCAAAATCTCCGCGTCCAAAAGCGCCTTGATAATGCAGTGAGCGTGGTTTCGCATCAAAATTTTTCTAAAAAGCGCGAGCGAGTCCTCGGCGTCCTCTTTGCTGATTTGCGCGCGTTTTAGGTAAAAAATCGTCCCAACGTCAAATTTATACTCCGCATCGCCAAGAGCCAAAAGCTGCTTTAGTACGGCGTTTAGCGGCCTAGCGCGGACGTGTAGCGGGACGTAAATCGTATTTTCAAACCTATAAAATCCGTTTTTTAGCCGCGCGGCTCGCAGCTGGCTAAATTTAGCCCCGCTTGTAAATTTGCTCCTGTAAAAGCTAGCGACCAGATAGCGCGAAAAAACGGCGACCGAGTGCATGCAGGAAAAGAGTTTTTGCGAGATGACGCTGCTGTTTTCTTGCGTCTTTTTGGACTTGGTTTGCATGAGCGCGGTGATCTCGTTTAGCTTGGCGGGGGCGAAAACGTCCGAGCCTAGGGTTAAATTTTGAGCCGATTTTACGCAGAGGATAAAGTCAGCCGCCAAATTTAGCGCGCTAAGCTCCTTTTCGTCGATAAATTTTAGAGCCTGCGAGCGCATGCTGATCTCGTTTTCAAAACCGTTTAGAGCGCAGTTTAGATAGTAGATGTCGTTCGTGCCGCCCAGGTCGTTTTTTAGATCGGGTTCTTGCCTAATATTTGGGATATCGTTAAAAGCGCCTAAATTTTTGGCGTAAAATTTGAGATTTTCTTGCGCGTTAAACTCGCGAGTTTTGTAAATCTCCGAGCGAGCAGCCTTATAAAGCGTGCGCGAGCCGCAGATGTAGCGGATACGGCTAAAAGCGGCCTTTGCTTTGTGGTCGTTTTTGTGCGCTTCGTAAATTTCGCCCAGCTCGCAAATTTTGATATTTAGCTTTAAATTTGAGTCCTCCAGCGCCGCGACTAGCTTTTTTAGGATAAATTTGACGTTAAAGCCCGCGTTTTCTTTAAAGACGAGTAAAATTTCTAAAACCGAGCTTGTGGAGATGAGATTATCGGCGTATTTTTCGGTGGCGATGACGCAAAACGGGATAAAATCGACGTCCGGGTTAAAGTCCGCAAAAATCTCGTCCAAAACCCGCGCGCACAGAGCTTTTATCAGCTCATCGCTTTGCTTTGCGATGAAATTTGCAAAGCCCTTGCCCTGAAGCTTTTTTAGCTGCGAGGCTAAATTTGCGCCTCCTAAAACGCCGCTTAAATTTCCTTTTAAAGCCACCTTTTTACCGCCGTCTTTTTGTGTAAATTTTATCCGATGATACTAAAATTTTGCAAAAACAAAGCTTTTTTAACATATAATCGCCGTTTAATATCTATTTTCGGAATAAAATTTGACAAATTTAATAGAAAAACTCCAAAGCGGCGAACGTCTGGACGCAGACGAATGCGCCGGCTTATACGACCTAGGCCTTTTTACGCTGGGTAAATTCGCAAACGCCAAACGGCGAAAACTGCACGGCAAAAAGGTATTTTTTAACGTAAATCGCCACATAAATCCGACCAATATCTGCGCGGACGTGTGTAAATTTTGCGCGTTTTCGGCAAACCGCAAAAACCCCAACCCGTACAAGATGAGCCACGAGGAAATAATAAAAATCGTCGAAAAAAGCGTCGCCGGCGGCGCAAAAGAGATACATATCGTCTCGGCGCACAACCCTGACACGTCGTGGCAGTGGTATTTGGAAATTTTTAAAAAAATCAAGGAAAAATATCCGCAAATCCACGTCAAAGCGCTAACTGCCGCGGAGGTTGATTTCCTCTCGCGAAAACACGGCCTTAGCTACGAAGAAGTAGTGGAAAAAATGCTCGAATACGGCGTGGATAGCATGCCTGGCGGCGGAGCGGAGATCTTTGACGAAGAGGTCAGGCGTAAAATCTGCAAAGGTAAGGTGAGCTCCGAAAACTGGCTCAAAATCCACCGCCTGTGGCACGAAAAAGGCAGAGAAAGCAACGCCACGATGCTGTTTGGGCACGTAGAAAGTAGAGAAAACCGCATCGATCATATGCTGAGGATTCGCGATTTGCAGGACAAAACTGGCGGGTTTAACGCCTTTATCCCGCTGGTTTATCAGCGCGACAACAACTATCTAAAAGTAGAAAATTATCCCGGCTCGGCCGAAATTTTAAAGACCTTTGCGATCTCGCGTCTGGTGCTCGATAACGTCGCACACATCAAGGCGTACTGGGCGACCTCGACGATAAATTTAGCCATGGTCGCGCAGGAATTCGGCGCTGACGATCTAGACGGCACGATAGAAAAAGAGAGCATCCAAAGCGCTGCCGGAGCCAAATCGGCAAGCGGTATGAGCTTGAGAAATTTTACCGATATTATCCAGACCTCGGGCTTTGTCCCCGTCGAGCGAGATAGCCTGTATAACGAACTAAAAATTTACGAATAAGGAGCGATTTATGGATCTTTTTAGGCTCAAAGAGCACGGAACGACCGTTAAACAAGAATTTAATGCGGGACTTACTACCTTTTTAACGATGGCTTACATCGTCCCGACCAATGCCATAATAATGAGCAAAACGGGCATGCCGATGGACGCGTTAATAACGGCTACGGCCTTGATAACCGTCGTCGCTACCGTATTAAACGGTCTTTGGGCGAATACGCCCGTGGCCATGAGCGTGGGGATGGGGCTAAACGCGTATTTTACGTTTGGACTGGTTTTGGGGATGAAAGTACCTTGGCAGACGGCTTTAGGCATAGTTTTTTTATCGGGTATAATTTTCGTCGTACTATCTTTTACGAATTTTAGAATCTGGGTTTTAAACTCGATTCCTGTCGATATTAGACGAGCTATAAGCGCGGGTATCGGTACGTTTATCGCATTCGTCGGGCTTCAGCAAATGGGCATCGTAGTGAATAACGACGCCGTACTGGTCGGACTCGGAAATTTAAAAGATCCAAACGTGATTTTGGGCTTTATCGGCCTATTTTTCGTTATATCTTTTTGGGCTTGGAGGATAAAAGGGGCGTTTATTTTAGCCGTTTTGATAACATCCGCCGTAGGCTGGACGATCGGCGTTAGCCCGTATCCTAAAGAATTCATATCCTTGCCGGCTTCGATTTTACCGATATTCTTAGAACTAGATATCGCTTCTGCATTTTCTTTGGCGCTGCTTCCCGTTATTATCACGTTTTTCGTAACGGATCTTTTCGACTCTATAGGAACTTTAGCCGGCGTCGGCAATAGGGCTAAAATTTTCGAAGACGCAAAAGGCGTGCAAAAGCTTGAAAAGACGCTTGAGGCCGATGCCGTAGCTACGGTTGCGGGTTCTTTGGTAGGCGTTAGTACTACGACGTCGTTTGCCGAGAGCGCCAGCGGCGTGGAAGAAGGCGGTAGAACGGGACTAACAGCGATATTTACGGGAGCTTTTTTCTTGCTTACGCTTTTTATGTTGCCGCTTTTTAAGGCTATACCTTCAAATGCGATTTATCCGGTGCTAGTAATGGTCGGTATTTTGATGTTTTCCGAGCTTAGCGAAATAAATTTCAAAGATCCCGCTATCGCCGTAGCGTCGTTCTTGATAGTCGTTTTAATGCCGCTTACGTATTCAATTACGACGGGTTTATCGTTCGGTTTTACGGCTTATTTGGTAGTTAGAATTTTAAGGGGCGAATTTGATAAGATAAACGTAGGCGTGATGGCATTGGCCTTGATTAGCTTTATGGTATTCGTCGTACATTAAGGAAACAAATATGTTTTATAGTTATGAGGAGTTTGTAGTAGACGCAAAAAAGATGGCGGCGCAAATCAAGAGCGAATTCTCTCCGGACGTTATTTTAGCCGTCGCTAGAGGCGGGCTTACCTTGGGACACGCTTTGGCGGTAGCTTTGGATAATCGTAATCTTTTTACTTTAAATTCGATTCATTACGATGACACTAGGAAGCTCGATACTATCGAAGTTTTTAATATTCCGGACCTTGGTAAATTTAAAAAAATACTTTTGGTGGACGATATGGTAGATAGCGGCGAAAGCATGATTGAGGTTAAACGAAGACTGCTTGAGGCGTATCCGGAATTACAAATAAAATTAGCGACCGTATTTTATAAACAAAAAGCCTTGATATTGCCTGATTATAAGGTAAAAGAGGCTAGAGAGTGGGTTGAGTTTTTTTGGGATATTCATATATAATGAACTTTATGCGAAGAGTAAGGTCGGACTCCGAAGCGTTTCTACTCTTCGCGATTTGCTCTTTTGATTTATTTTTTTTGCTGCATGCCGTCTCTACCGTAAGTATAAGCTATTACGAGGCGCGGATTTTTTACGATTCGGTTACGATTTCAGGCATTTTAACGCGCCTTTCTACCGAATTTTTCGGTCAAAACGACTATGCGTTAAGGCTTCCGTTTATCGTTTGCCATCTTTGCAGCGTTGCGCTTTTGTATAAAATTTCAAAGCCAATACTAAAAAGAAAATTCGATAGAGTCGTAAGCGTTTTGATTTTTATATTACTGCCCGGCGTTTTAGCTTCGGCGATACTCGTAAACGATGCCGGTATAATTATATTTTTGACGCTTTTAAATATTTATTTCTACCGATTTGATTTTAAAGTTTCATTTTATCTTTCGCTATTTTGCCTATCTTTCGTCGGCGGACAGTTTTTAACGTATTTTATAGCTCTTTTTGTATTCGCCGTTTATAAAAGAGATGCTAGGTTGGCTTGGTCGGCAGCGTTGCTTTTTGCTTTTTGCTTCTATTTGTTCGGTTTTGAAAGCGGCGGTAAACCGCGCGGATATATTCTTGATACGATTAGCGTTTTTGCCGTAGCGTTTTCGCCTTTGATTTTCGTTTATTTCGTCTATGCGATGTATAGAATTTGGATAAAAGAAGATAAAGATATACTTTGGTTCGTCGGCATAACGGCGTTTTTACTATGCATTACTTTATCTATTAGGCAAAGACTTTTTTTGGAGGATTTTTTGCCTTTTTGCGTTATCGCTACGCCTTTAACCGTGCGTACGTTCTTTAGTTCTTACCGCGTTAGATTGCCGATTTTTAGAAAATCTTATAAAATTTTAGCCGCCTTCGTAATTTTTTCTTTGTGTGCGGGATTTTTTTGCGTAACGTTTAACGAATATATTTATAAATTTTATTCCGAACCTAAAAATCATTTCGCATACAGCTATCATGTAGCTAAAGAGCTAGCGCAAGAGCTAGAAAAAAGAGACGTAAAAACGTTTTTTATAGCCGACGAGAGACTTAGGCTCAGACTAAAATTTTACGGCGTTAAAAGCGATAAGGATAGCCCTAATGTATTAGTCGCTAGCGGCAACGGGCAAATAAAAGTCGTTAAGGGCGGAGTTACGGTGGCTAAATTTAGCGTAATTAAGCGCGATATATGAAAAGAGCTTTTACTTTATTCGAGCTAACGCTAGTAATAGCGATCGCCGGTATTTTGCTTGCATTCGCTTTGCCTAGATTCGAACGCGACGGCGTTGCCGAAGCTACCGATCAAATAGTTTTGCATATGGGCTATGCGAGGAGTTTAGCTATGCAAGATAATAAATTTAAAGCCAAAGCCGCCGACGCAAAGCCTAGCAAATGGTTTAAGCAACGTTGGAGTATCGCATTTAACGAAACTAAAAACGTATGCGGCGGAAGCGAAAAATCGTGGAAATATACCGTTTTTTACGATATCGACGTTAGAACTCCGAATAATTTTTCCGGTAATTTAAATTCTAAATTAGAAGTAGCCAGAGATCCGTCTAATGCAGCAAAATTTATGAGTTCCGGATGGTCGGGGATATCTAAAAACGACTGCGAAAGGACGAGCGATAGATTTAATTTAGGTAAAAAATTCGGAATAATCGGCGTAGAATTCATCGGAGCTTGCGGCGAAAAGAAGGCTAGAACCTTATCGTTCGACGAATTTGGTCGCCCGATGCAAGTAGTTAGCGCTACCGGCGGAGGCGGAGCGTCTAGGGCTTTTGATAGGATTTTGCATGATAAATGCGAGATAATTTTAAGCTCTAAAAGAAAAAAATCTGTTATTTCGGTGAGTCCGGTAACCGGCTTTATCGAAATAAAATATTTAGATTTATAATTCGTATTTTTCCGTTATTATTTTAACCTTTTTTTAAGCTTCCCCCTTGTATAATTCCAGCTCACGATTTAAGGAACCACTTTTAA
>CAUQJW010000079.1:0-7652 GCA_963518485.1 uncultured Campylobacter sp. | reverse complement strand
CGTCGGGCATGGCTGGGTACTTTAGCTCAAACCTCATAAAAACGGTCAAATTTGCCAGAAACGTCTATCTGTGCGGCGATCTGCAAAATGCCGCAGGCGTAGGGCAGGGACTCATGGCTGCGCGCGTAGCGATCTGCGCAAATCACGAGGCAAACCTTGCTATCAGGCTTTTGATGGGGCTTGAGGAGGCGTAAATTAGAGCGGTTGGTTGCAGCCCGTTAGATACGGCGCCGTCTTTGCGCTACAAAGCTTGTTCCGGCTGCGATTACTATCGCTTAACGTTGAAATCCGAGTTGCAACGTTAAGCGATAGTGTTGACTAGAACTGCTTTTCCCCTATTGGTTCTTTTTTGCTCTTTTTTGTTATCTTTGCCGAAAAATTCTTGCGTCAGGCTTTTTTGATTTATCTTTAAAAACTCTGTTGCCGTTGCTTTGTCTTGCGCCGTTTTTATCGTATCTAGCTCGGAGAATTTATTTATGCCGATACTCTATTTTATTTTTCGCTATTGCCGGCTCTAGGATGTATGCTTTTTAAAAAGTCCATAAATACGCCAGCTTGCGTATAGCCGTCCACGATTTATACATAGATTTTTGGATTAAGATGCGTTTTCTTGTCGATCTCGCTTGCGTTTAGATTTAATTTTACGACGTTAAAAGCCGTGCGAGAGCTTATTTGATCGCGTACGGCGTAGGCGATTTTTAGATTAGCATCGCTTTTATAAATATTCGTAACTTCGTAAAGCCCGATGTATACTAGACGATCGTCGTCTGCGGTAGCGTCTTGATTATTCGTATAACTAAATCCTTTAGGTAGCGTAGCCGTCTCATCGTTTTTATAATATCGCCCTATCGTATCGGCCGTATCGATGTTCTTGAACGCCTTGACGCTTCTGCTAAGCGTTTCCGGATAAGCTTTCGTTTACCCGTCTGTATCGTCTAGACTCTTTTTACGGTTTTTAAATTCCTTCGGAATATTAAAATCATACCCCCCCACGAAGATTTCGCTATCCATGCCGTAGCCGTAGATTTTATCGCTATATTTTACGGCGTTTATATTCGATTGCGCCTACTTGAGTTACCTGCTTGTTTGCCGATAGCCGTATCCGCACTTTGCGCTACGATGTTTGCCTTAAACTTTAAGCCGCCGACCTCTTTTAAGCTTTGATATCTTTTGTTTTAGAGATTAGCGACTCGTAATCTTGACGATTATTTAAAGAAGCTGAATTTATTCGCTTATCCTTATCGTTAATTTAGTTAAATTTAGATAAGCGATTCGTATGCCTTTTGGGTAGATATTATTTTACGCCGACTCCCAAAAGCGAACCGACTAGGCTTTGCGCCGCGCCGCTTATTTGTTCATCTAAAAATTTCTCGAAAATCGGTTTTTCTAGCCAAACGGCTTTGTTTACGCCGCTTAGCTTTTCTAGCTCGGCGCGCGCGGAATAATAATCGCTCACCTCGTCGATGAGTCCGAGTTTTGCGGCATCGCCGGCGAGAAATACCCGCGCGTTTGCCCACTCTTTGCTTTTGTTCGCGTCTAGATTTCTATCCGCCGCCACGTCGCTTACGAACATCTCGTAGCTGGCGTTTACGAGCTCTTGCAGCTGCTCGCGCTCGATCTTGCTCCACGGACGCATAAACGTCCCCGCCTCTTTATACTCGCCCGCTTTTACCGTTTGCTGCGAGATGCCGATTTTAGCCGCTAGCTCGCTGGCGTCGGCACCTTGCATTATTACGCCGATCGATCCGATAAATGCGCCTTTATTCGCCAAAATCTTGTTTGCGCCCGCTCCGGCATAGTAGCTGCCGCTCGTCATCGACCCGCCCGCATACGCTACCACGGGTTTTGCGGCGCGTAGGTTTTTGACCGCCGTATGTAACTCGACGCTAGACGCCAGCGCGCCGCCCGGGCTATCGATATAAAGCAGCACGCCTCTTATATCATCGTCCTTGCCTGCTTTATAAATTTGCTCTAGCGCATCCGTTTCGTCGGTTACGACCCCTTTTAGATCTATTTGGACTAGATTCGGAGTTTCTTGCTCGCCGTTTGCGAATATCAAAAATAAAATCAGTAAGAAAATCGCGGTTTTAAAGTAGGTATTTATAAGCTTAAAGATACCGGCTACGCTTTTAAAGAATAGTTTTAAAATTTCCATTTTTCCTCTTAAAATTCACAGTTTTTGCCGTTAATAAATAATCTGGCGCAAGAACTTTCGTGTAAAATAAGCATTAACGCTAGTCCGTTAGCATCGGTATCCTCAAAACCCCTATAAAGCGCTAAATCCGCTATCTTGCCTTCTTTAATCTCTCCCGCGTTTAATCCTAGAGCCTTTGCGGCGTTTTTGGTCGAAGCTAAGAGTAAAATTTTAGCTAGCTCTAGCGGATCGAAATCGTCGTGGATTAAAAGATTGGCCCTAAGTTCGTCGAAAAAATTTAGGCTAATATTCGAGCTAAGTCCATCGGTGCCGATATTAAAGCTTACTCCTTCGTTAAGCAGGTTTTGCAAATTTAGCGCGCGTTTGCTAAGTAGCCTGTTGGAAAACGCGCAGTGCGTAACTCCGTGAAGTTCGCGGTCAAAGCCCGAGAAATCCTCTGTCCAAACGCAATGCGTAAAAAGCGTACGAATGCCAGCAAACATCTCTACGAATGAGTCTGGCGTATAAAGCGGTTTTGCGGCTTTATTAAATTTGCTTAACCACTCTTTAAAGCCGCCCGCGCCGTTTTCAAGCCAAATTTTTTCATACTCGCTTTCCATAAAATGCGTCGAGACCGGTAAATCGTTCTTACGGGCTAGATTTAGGACTTCCGTCGCCAACTTAGGATGGGTAGAGTAAGGCGAATGCACGGAAACGGCCGGGATAAAAAGCTCGTTTTTAACGTTTAGGCTTTTTTGAAATCTTTCGCGAAAATCGCGTAAATTTTGTTCTAAATTCTCTTCGTTCGTACCTAAAATTTCATTAAAATAAAAAATTCTCGCCGAGCTTTGCGAGCAGGCCTCTAGGTCTTTACCGAAGCTAGAAACGGCGCCTATCGTCGCTACGCCGCTTCTTTGCATAGTTTTTATAGCCGATTTCATCAAAGCCGTATTAGCCGCATCCGAAAGCGCCGAACGAGAAGCGATAACCGAACTGAGCCACTGCAAAAAATCGCCGTAAACTAGGTCGGTTTTATTCGCGCTAAATTCCAAATGAACGTGCGGATTGATAAAAGCGGGAGCTAAAACGGCTCCCCTTTCTTCTATAGTTTTTGCGCGAGGATATTTTTTTACCAGAGAATCAAACTCGCCTATTTCTTCGATTTTATCGCTAAAAACTACCGCGCTATTTTCTAAAACCGTGAAATTTTCGTCGCAAAGCATAATAAATTTGGGTTTTACGATAATCATTTTGCCGCCTTTTATTTTTTGTAAATTGTAGCGAAAATTTATCGCAAGGCGTAGAAAATTTTAAATTTATCCGCGCCGTCTAAAGCCGCGCCGAAATGAAACAAAGTAAAGCGCGCTCGGGATTTTACGGAAAAATTTAGAATTTAAAATGTATAATAAAGCCGAATTTCAACAAAAAGGTAAAATATGGATAAAAAATTTAAACTTATGGTTATTCAAGGTCCCAACATCAATATGCTCGGTACTCGCGAGGTAAATGTATACGGCGGTATGAAAATGGAAGATATTCATGCGCAGATGAAGCTTTTTGCAGAGCAAAACGGCATAGAAATCGAATTTTTTCAAAGCAATTTAGAGGGCGAACTCGTAGATAAAATCCAAGAGTGCTACGGCGATAGCGACGGTATCATCATAAATCCCGCCGCTTATACGCATACTTCTATCGCGATTCGCGACGCGCTTTCAGCCGTCGGAATACCGGCTATAGAGGTGCATATCAGCAACATACATCGTCGCGAAGAATTCCGCCAAAAAAGCCTCATTGCGCCCGTAACTGCTGGGCAAATCGTCGGTTTCGGACCGGTAGGCTATCATTTGGCGATGATAGGAATGTTGCAAATTTTCGAACAAATTAAATCCGTAAGGGCTAGCGAGAAAGCCGAGTAAATAGGGCTGAATTTGAAAAATTTTATCCTAAAGGACGAAAACGCCGTATTTTACGAGTGCGGATACAGCTGCGACAACGCGATATTTTTGAGCCTTGCGGGGCGCAAATTTTTCCTCACCGATGCGCGTTATAGCATCGAGGCGCGCGAGTTTTGCCGCGATACCGAAGTGATCGAGGTCGAGCTAAATTTGATAAAAGACGCGCGGCTGTTTTTGCGAAAAATGGGCGTAAAGGAGCTTGCGTATAACCCGTACGATTTTAGCACGGGAGAGTGGGGGGCGCTTAGCAAGGGGCTTGGGGTAAGATTTAAGGCTCGGGCGAATTTTTCGCAAATTTCGCGCATAGTAAAATCAGAGGATGAGATAAAAATTTTAAAGCAAGCGGCGCAGCTAGGCGCCCAAAGATTTGACGAATTTGCCGCGTTCGTGCGCGCTAACGGCGAAGGAATGAGCGAAGAGGAGCTGTTTTTTAACGCCGAGCTCATCTTTAAGAAAAAGGGCGAGCTAGGCCTTAGCTTTTCGCCTATCGTAGCTATCAACGAAAACGCGGCAAAGGCGCACGCATTGCCCGGTAAAAAGCGTTTGCGGCACGGCGATTTGCTCCTGCTTGACGCGGGGATTAAATTTAATCGCTACTGCTCGGATAGGACGCGCACGGCGTGCTTTGACGAAAATTTTAACTTCGGCAAGGAGCAAAATTTTAAAAACGCCAAACGCCAAGAAATTTACGAGATCGTAAAAGAGGCTCAGGCTCTTGCTATCGCGGCGGTTATGCCCGGCAAAAAGGCGCGCGAGATCGATGCGGCGGCTAGGGATTTTATCGCGAGACAGGGCTACGGCGAAGCGTTTTTTCACAGCACCGGACACGGCGTCGGAGTCGATATCCACGAGCTTCCGTTTATCTCAAAGCGCGGAGATACCGTGCTAAAAGAGGGGATGGTCTTTAGCGTGGAGCCTGGGATTTACTTGCCCGGCGAATTTGGCGTGCGCATCGAGGACGTCGTAGTCGTGCGCGAAAACGGGGCTGAAATTTTATGAGAGTAGCGGGGGCGAGGCGCTTTAGCAAATGCCTCTTTTTCCCGAAGGTTTTTGATTTTAAACCGGGCTTTAAAAATAGCGTTATTTTGGGGCTCGGCGGCAATATCGGCGATGTGAAAAAGCGTTTTAATCGGCTGCATTTTAAACTCAGCCGAGACAGCAGGTTTCACGTCGTCGAAAACTCGGCCCTCCTCATCAACGAGGCGTTTGGGTTTAAGGAGCAGGCTGATTTCATAAACGCCGTAATGCTAGTGCAAACGAGCCTTGCCGCGAGGCAAATTTTAAAAATAACGGCAAATTTAGAGAGGCGTTTTGGGCGCGCGCGAAGCTTTAAAAACGCGCCTAGAACGCTTGATATAGATATTTTGTATTTTAGCGGACGAAGTAGAAACGATGCGCGGTTAACGCTGCCTCATCCTGGTGCGCAAAGCAGAGCTAGCGTGATTTTACCGCTTGGGACGATGAAAAATTAAAGGAGCGATTTTGGCTAAGGCTAGGATGTTATCGGTTACGGGCGAGAGTCAAGAAGAAGCTTTGCGTAAAGCTAGAGAGCAATACGGCGAAAACGCCATGATGGTGAGCGTTAAGCAAATTCGCCCTAAAACTATAAATCAAAAGCCGCTTTATGAGCTGTTGCTAGCCGTTGATGGCGAAGAAGCGTCTAATCAAGCGCCCACAAAGAATACCGACTTGAAAGGCTACGAAAGGTTTGCGAATAAAAACATCGCTCCAAAATCTGAAGAACATAAACCGAAATTCGAAGTTAGCGAGAGCGGCGAGGATTATTTGCTAGACGACGATGAACTTTTCGGCGCCGGTAAACGCAAAGTTAAGTCTAAACCGAGCGATGAAAATATCTTAGTTAATATCTCTAACGCCGCGAAGCAAATCAGCCAAATAGCCAACGTGGAAATGCCGCAAACTAACCAAAGCCCGGTTTATAATAAAAAGATCGACGACGTAGCTAAGCAGATGAACGCCCTAAGCGATAAGGTAAATTTAATCGCCGATATGTTTTGGGACGAAAGGGCGGGCAGTAGAAACCATCTAGCTATACCGCCAGAGTTTGCTAGTATTTATAAAGCGGCTAGAACGAGCGGTATGAAAGAAGAGCATCTAGAAGCTATAATGAAAACTACGATAGAAAATATGCCGACTTCTATGAAAAGCAATCCGGCCGCCGTTAAACGGTATTTTTATTCGCTTTTGCGTAAAATGCTTCCTTGTAGGAACGAGCAAGACGGTCGCAAACAAAAGATAATGATGCTGGTGGGTCCTACGGGAGTGGGCAAAACTACTACTTTAGCCAAGCTTGCGGCTAGGTTTGCTTACAGCGGAGAAAAGCGCTACAAAACCGGCATAATAACGCTAGATACTTACCGCATCGGAGCCGTGGAGCAGTTGTTTCAATACGCCAAAATGATGAAACTGCCGATCTTAGACGTTATCGAGGTAGAGGATTTCGCAAATGCCATAAAGCAGCTAAATCACTGCGAGGTTATCTTGATAGATACGACCGGAAATTCGCAATACGATAAGGAAAAGCTGGCTAGGCTGGATAAATTCCTAAAAAGCGTAGATGCGCAGATAGACGTTAGTTTAGTATTATCGGCGGGTTCTAAGATCGAGGATTTGCTAGAAATTTATAACGGTTTTAGCTTCCTTGACATAGATACGCTAATTATCACGAAATTCGACGAAACTAAAATTTTCGGTAACGTATTTTCGTTAATATACGAAACTCGTACGCCGGTTAGTTTCTTTTCCGTCGGTCAAGAGGTCCCAGACGACATAACCGTAGCCAAGAGCGAATTTTTAGTAGATAAAATACTAGGCGAGGATGAAGATGAGTAGTCAAGCCGATAAGTTAAAGTCCTTAGTCGCTTCGCATCAAAAAAATAAAACGACGCATTTTATAGCCGTTACGAGCGGCAAGGGCGGAGTAGGCAAAAGTACCGTAAGCGCCAATCTAGCCAACGTTCTAGCTAGCGGCGGATATAAGGTCGGACTTTTCGACGCCGATATAGGACTTGCGAATTTAGACGTTATTTTAAACGTCAAAGTAGGCAAAAATTTGCTCCACGTTTTAAAAGGCGAGTGTTCGCTAGACGAGATTTTGGTAAAAGTTAAGCCTAATTTACTATTAATTCCGGGCGAGAGCGGAGACGAGATATTAAAATTTAACAATCAATTTTTATACGAAAGATTTTTGGACGAAGCTAGTTCGCTAGACGATTTGGATTTTTTGATAATAGATACCGGAGCGGGAATAGGCGGCAGCACGCATACTTTTTTGGAAGCCGCCGACGAAGTTATCGTAGTAACGGTTCCGGATCCGGCCGCTATAACCGACGCATACGCCGTTATAAAAGTAACTTCTAGAAGCAAAGATAATCTTTTAATGCTTCTAAATATGGTTAGAAACGAAAAAGAAGCGGCTAGAATATTTGAAAATATACATAAAGTGGCTAAAGCTAATATGCCTCGGCTAAATTTAGAGCTTTTAGGGTATTTAAGCGAAGATAAGACGATTTCAAAGAGTATAAAACAGCGTACGCTTTTTA
>CAUQJW010000078.1:0-7690 GCA_963518485.1 uncultured Campylobacter sp. | reverse complement strand
GTCGTAGAGCGTTTTTTAACGCTTTTGCCGCCGTTTTTTGCTTTTGCCGCTTCTTTGGCGACTTTTTCTTCCGCTAACTCTTCGGTACCGCGTCTTTTGCGTTTTTTAGTTTCGCCCTTTAGCTCTTCGAATTTCTTCTCTGCATACTCTTTAGCGTCTTTAGCTAGGGTTTTACCCTTTTTAAAACCGCTTTCTAGTTTGCCTTCTAGGCTAGCCTTGATTTTATCTTTGTTGTTAAAAGCCGCTACGGCTAGACCGCCGAGCGCTAAGCCTGCTATAAATGGAAGCGCCATTTTTACTCCTTATTAGTTTGATTTTCGTTAGTTTTATTTAGTATCATAGCCGCCAACCCGCCCAGTGCCAATCCGCCTAGAAAAGATGCGTTAGGGCTTTTTAACAAAGCTGCCAGATCTTCGTTCGTGGCCTTACCGGATGCGAATTTATCGATAGTTTCCGACATTTGATTTATTGCGTCGGCATCAAAAACGTTTAAATTTTTTTCTTCCGTATTTTTTTCTTCCGTTTCGTTTTTTTCGGTAGCCCAAATTTGTTTAAGTCTAGTTTTTAAAGCCGGTACGTATTCATTGTGCGAAGTAGCCCAAAGCCTAAAGCAAATATCTCTTAAGATATCGTCCTCTACGCTATCGCTAGCCCGCTCGTAAAACGCGTTTAATTCTAGTTCGTAGTTAATCGCTTTGATTAAAGCGTCTTCCGGATCTTCCGGTTTAACGATTTCTAGATCTATTCCGTCGCCGAGCGCTAGATTGTTATTTTGCGCGTAATCTTTTAAAAGCGTTAGTCCGCTATTTTTTATGGTTAAAATTTGAGAAAATATCTCGTCTTTATCGCTAAAATTTTCGTAAAACGCGATGCCTTGCGATTCAAGCGCATAGGCTAAATTTAAAATTTCGTTACTCATTAACCGCCTTTGCCAGTTCGTTTATTTTATACGTTATGTTTTGTATATTTCGTCCCGCCAAAAGATCGTCCCAAAGCTCTTTGGCTAAGATTTCGTTATCGTATTCTATCGTAACAGAACCTATAATCATATTTATTTTAACGTTTTTTATTCCGTTAATTTTCTTTATTATTTCGTCTAAATTTTTAACGTCGAAATTAGACGCTTCCTTCTTTATCGCGCTGCTTACCCTAACTCTGAGTCTACCCGGAGTATGGGCTATAGGCGAGAAATAAGAAGCCAAATGAACTATTAGTTCCGAAGCTATTATATTATCGTTCAAGTTTTTTCCTTTGTTTTGACGGTCGCATTATCTTAATAGTAGGCTAAAATTTAGCTTAAAGTTTTTTGCATATCGTTATCAAATATTTCTTGATAATGCATTTTTACGGCGACTATTTTTCTAAGCATTTTTTACAAATTCCATATAAAATCATAGCGTGCCCTTCGAGCAAAAAACCGATTTTTTCGCAAATCTCGTCCTGTCTTTGTTCTACGGTTTCGTCGCAAAAACTTTCGACGCTACCGCATTTTTTACAAACTAAATGGTCGTGGTGCGATTTTAAATTTAATTCGTATTTTTTGCTCCCGCCTTCTTCTAAGCTAAGAGCCAAGCCGGATTCGCATAAAAAATTCAAAAATCTATGAATAGCCGTTAAACTAAGTTTAATGGGCAACTTACTCTGAATTTGCTTTGCGCTTAGGTGCTCGTCGTTTTCAAAAAGTATTTTTAAAATTCTCTCTTTAGATTTTGAGTTTTTAAGCCCTAAATCTCGCAATAATTCAGAAAATTTATCGTAAAAAGCATTAAAATTTTTCATTAGCTTTTAAAAAGCCTTATTATTTTTATTTATATTATAATAAAAGTAAACTGAATTTTTGAATAAACTTTAAGATTTATTCTCAAAAATAAACTCCATAACTAAGCGATTATAAAGGTTTTTTTGGCATAATTCGGCAAAAATTTTAAAAAGGCGCGATATGACGTTTGACGAATTGGAGCTTGATGCGGTGCTGCTGGAGGTTTTGGAAAATCGCGGTAGTTTTGAATCGATGGACGATGAAGAGCTCTTCGAGCTTATAGAAGTCGTCGCAAAATACACTGACGGCGACTATGAAGAGGCGTTTGAGTATATGACCCAGTTCTCGCCTATAAACAAAAAACGTTTCGTCTCTCTCTATACGGTTTAGCATCGCGCTAAACCGCTTTTATGAAAAATCTTATACTTATTTTTACGTCTTTTTTAACGCTGCAAGCGCAAGATATAATTAACGGCGATATTGAAATTTGCCTTTCCTTAAGCCCTAAAGAGTTAAGCATAGACGGTGCGCCTAAGCGCTGGATAAAAATACCCGGCAACGAAAAATCAAGCTTTATAATAGTCGCCGCAGGCTATCGCCAAAAAGGCGAAATTGAGTTAAAAAACGGCGATGAGACGATAGTTTTTAAGATCGTAGAGGGCGAATATAAAAAAGAAAAAATAACAGTCGAAGGCAGTAAAGTAACTCCGCCAAAAGACGTACTAAAGCGTATCGAGGAGGAGCGCGAGGAGGCGAATAAAATTTATGCCACGGCCAATGTCGGGCTAAAATTTGACTCCAAATTTATCCTGCCGATGAGCTCGGCGGTCACGAGCCCGTTTGGTACCGCGCGCGTATTTAACGGCACTTTAAAGAGCTATCACGGCGGCACGGACTTTAGAGCGGCGGTCGGCACGTCCGTGATCGCGGCAAACGACGGCGTAGTCGCCATCGCAAAAGATCGCTACTACGCAGGCGGATCCGTGGTTATAGATCACGGAGAGGGCATTTACACGCAGTACTATCATCTAAGCGCACTAAACGTCAAAGTCGGACAAAGCGTCAAAAAAGGCGATATCATCGCGCTTAGCGGCGCTAGCGGGCGAGTGAGCGGGCCGCACCTACACTTTGGCGTGATCGCTGGCGGCGTGCAGGTAAATCCGCTAAATTTCGTCAAAAAAATCAACGAAATTTTAAATTAACATTTTTTTCACGACTTTTCTTTAAACTTCGCTCATCTTTTAAAAGGAGAGAATAATGAAAAAAGTAGTTTTGATTAGTATGTTGGTTGCGGGCGGGCTTTTTGCCGCTTCGCTTGAAAATAGCACGAACGACGAGCTTTATAAGATGGTCGCAAACGCCGACGCTAAAACGCTTAGCGAGATAGCATTTGAGATAGATAAGCGCGCGGGCAAGCTAAAATTTGAAGCCAAAGAGGCCAAACGCGGGCTAAAGGCTGAAATCAGAAAGAAGTTTGAGGGTATGAGTATCGCCGATGGAGAGCGGTTTATGCGCGAGTTTAGAAACGGCTATAACGCCCAAGTGGGTGTGCTAAGCGTGGCGGAAGCGAAAAAGCTTGATATCGAGCTAAAAGACGGCGATGACGACGATGATTTTCACAAGAAATTTAAGCACAATTTTAAGGGCGGATTTATAAAAGATAAAGACGGCAAAGGGCCGCATATGCCGTAAAATAAAGAGTAAATTCGGCCTTTTTAGGCTTTGCGGGGCGAATTTTAGTTTAAATTTGCGCAAGAATTTGCCCCGCTTCTTACAAATTTAAGCACTTTGGCGACGACGTAGATTTATGAAATTTTACCCTGGAATTTAGATGAAATTTGATAAATTTACGCAGGATTTATTTGTAGCGAAATTTGAGCGCTCTTTGAAAATCTCGGATGAAAACGAGCCTTGCAAGCAGGATAAATAAAACCCGAAAATCAAGCGGATAAAACGACAAAAACAAACGAAAACGGAGCGAAAATGAGTAAAATTTTGATCGTCGAGGACGAAAATATGCTGCTTGAGATGATGCGCGCGTACTTGCAGGCGCAGGGCTACGAGACGGCGGGCGCGAAAAGCTACGACGATGCGTTAAATTTAGCCTACGAGAGCAACTTCGATCTTTGGATATTTGACGTCAAGATCATCGGCGGCAGCGGTTTTGCGCTACTTCGCGAGCTGCGAAACGCCGGCAAAAACACGCCTTGCATATTTACGACCTCGCTAAATACGCTTGATGACGTGCAAACCGGCTTTACTAGCGGCTGCGACGACTACATCAAAAAGCCGTTTGAGCTAAAAGAGCTGCATCTGCGCGTGCAAAATTTGCTAAAACGCACCTTCGTGCACAACAAAAACGAGCTGGTAAAACTGGGCGAAAATTTGGGCTTTGATATGAATCAGGGCTTGCTGTTTCGTGACGGAAAGGCTGTTTCAATGCCTAAAAAGCAGTCTAGGCTGCTGGCACTCTTACTTAAAAATCAGGATAAATTTTTAAGCAGAGAGGAGATTTATTCTCAAATTTGGGACTATGACGAGAGTCCTAGCGAGCTTAGTTTGCGCGTTTATATTGCAGAGCTACGTAAAATTTTAGGCAAAGAACGAATCGTTAGCGCATCAAAGCTAGGCTATAAATATGTTTGAGCTTTTTAGTGCGGCTAAGAGGCAAAGAGCAGGGCACGGGCCTGAAATTTCATCTAAATTTACGCAAGATTTTTGCCGCTTTAGGCTTCAAAATTTACGCCCGCAAAATACCCTCAAATTTAACCTAAAAGGCGGCAAATGTCCTTGCTAAAACCTCTTAAAAAAGCCTTTGCGGCACTTTCAGACCGTCAAATTTTACCTATATTTTTACTTTACTTCATCACGAGCGCCGCATTTTTAGTCTTTTTCGCGCAGATGTTTTACGAGCGCGAGAAGCATTTTATATTAGACCGCGACGTATTTATCGTGCGAGATTTGCAACATCACCTGCAAAATAAACTGCAAAAAAACGGCGAGATAGACGACGATGATTTCGACGACGTCGAGGCTTTTGCCGTAAATTTAAAAACGGGCGAGGAGATCGAGGACGACTTTGAGCCGCGCGAGGGCATGCCGCAAAGATACAAGGACGGGGCGAACTCGGTAGTGCAGTTTTATCTCAAAAATCGCCTCGGCGAGGAGGAGTACTACGTCGCCGTAAAGGTCGCAGATCCCGATTTTGCGATTCTCACGCTAAAACTCAAAATAATATTTTTCTCGTTTATGATACTTCTTGCTATTTTAATCATAGCTTATTTTATCATCCGTCTTTCGCTGCGTCCGCTTTACCGCCGTATAGATTTTTTAAACGGCTTTATCAGGGATACGACGCACGAGATAAACACGCCTCTTAGCGTCATTTTGATGAGTATAGAGATGTTTGAAACCGATCCGAAAAAGTATCTAAACAACATAAAAACCGCCTCCAAAACGATCTCGACGCTATACGAGGACCTCACGCTAGTAAAACTTAGCGGCAAAGAGGACGGCGCGGCGACGAGCTTTAGCCTGAGCGAGCTGGTACGCGAGAGAATCGGATACTTTGAGCTAAATTTGGAGCAAAAAAATATAAATTTAAGCACGCAAATTGCTGAAGTGCAGCTGCGCTCATCCTATAAAAAAACGCGAAAAATCATCGACAATCTACTAAGTAACGCCATAAAATACTGCGACGAAAACGGCTCGGTAAGCGTAAATTTAACTCCCGCAGCGCTCGCGATATCAAACAGCGGCGCAGGCATCGCGAAGGAAAATTTGCCGCGGATTTTTGATCTTTACGCGCGGTTTGACGAGCGAAACGGCGGCTTTGGTATCGGGCTTCACATCGTTAAAACATTTTGCGATGAGCTCGGGTTTAAAATCTCGTGCAAAAGCGGCGGAGGGCTAACCGAGTTTCGCGTCGGTTTTGGCGGTAGCGCGCAAATTTAGTCCCGTTTGGCAGGCGGTACGGTTACCCTCAAATTCGGCTAAATTTGATATACGAGCGGGTGTAGAACAAGCCTGGGCGGCAGATTTGCGAACGCCTTATCTTAGTCAAAATGCTCTCGCGGACGTCTGGGTATAAATTTACCCTTTTGCCGAATTTCTGCCGTTCTGCCCTTTGCGTAAGATGCGCTTAAATTTTAACGGCTTTGGATTTTGACACGAGACGGGCTTGATTTTACGGAAGCTGACGTTATATTTATCGCTGTCGTCGCAGCGTAAGACGAGCTCAAAATTTCCGGCGCGCCGTAGCTATGAGGACAGCCGTTTTGCCGCATTCGCCAAATCGCGCCGTCCGTGCGTAAACCTGGTTAAATTTGTAAGCGCGGATATGGACCGTATCGCCGGCGCCGCGCCGTAAAACGAGTCCAATCTTTGCGCCCGTACGCGCTGGCACTTTTGCCGCTCGTTTGCGCCCGTCGCTCATAGTTTTGTTTAAATTTAACTGCTTTTTTATTTTAAAAATGTAAAATCTCGTTTAAAAACTTAAGGCTAAAAATGACTGCGCTCCTCGTCGCCGAATACATCGGCATCGCCTCGGCAGCCACGAGCGGATTTATCTTTGCGGTTAAGCGCGACTGCGACTGGCTGGGTATCTTTATCGCTGCGCTTCTAACCGCGCTTGGAGGCGGATTTATGCGCGACGCTATCGTCTCGCGCCCGCCGTATTCGTTCACGCACTACGCTCCGTGCATTATCGTGATGGTCATGCTCTTTTTATCGGCGTTTTTACGCCTACACAAGCGAAGCGATATCGAGAAAAAATTCCTTTTCGTCACCACCGACGCCGTGGATCTGGTGAGTTTTTCTATCGTCGGAGCGATCGTGGCGCTGCAGTTTGGCTACAACGTCTTTGGCGTCGTGTTGCTCGCGCTTTGCAACGGCGTGGGCGGAGGCATGGTACGCGATATGTTGTTTAACGAAGTGCCGTGGTGCCTAAAAACCGGGCTTTACGCTACGGTTAGTATCGTAGTGGGACTGCTTTATTTTGCGATGGATTGTTTTGGATTTACCAGTATCGGCTGCGTCATGGCTCTTTTGGTTTTCGGTATAGTTTTTCGCCTAGTAGCCTATTATAAGGCTTGGCATTTGCCTAAAATGGGCTAGGAATTAAATTTCTCTAGTATTGCAGCGGCGATAGCAAAGCCTCCGTCGTGGCTTATGGTAATTTGTGCGTCTTTTAGATTAAAGTTCTTGAGTATTTTTTCCGAAAGCTTTATTTTGGGCGCATTTTTATCATCTTTATAAATTTGCGCATCGAAAAATGAAAACTCGGCAGAGATTCCGCAGCCAAGAGCTTTACCGATAGCTTCCTTGGCCGCGAAAAATCCGGCGATCGTAGCGTCCGTTTTAGCGATTTTTATTTCATCGTCGCTCAAAAAATATCTCAAAAATCTATCCCCTCGCCGTTCTTTGAGTCTTGAAATTCTCGAGATTGCTACGATATCTATGCCTATCATTGCACCACGAAATCTGTAAAGTAAATATTTTTTATAAAACCGTCTACCAAGACTTCGTTTATACGCTCTACTATCTCGTCTTTTAGTCGGTCTTTGCCTTTTACAGTGCTTACTTCTTCAAACGTTTTAGCCGATAACGAACGGATAATAATGTCCCTGATTAGCGATTTTTTCTTATCTATTTCCGGCGTTATCGTTTCGCCTTCGCTTAGTTCTAAATCGATTTTGGTTTTTAGGAATCTCGAACCGCTTTCGCTTAGTAAATTTACGATAAATTGATCCATCGGATAGATCGGACCCATATTTGCGTAGTCGTTTAAGCGTTTGCTTCCGCCTTGATTTTTAGGCATCGTATGAGAGGCTTGTTGTTGCATTGCCGGAGCTTCGGCCGCCGCAGGAGCTTCATCGCTTCCGCTCATTACCAAAGCCGCAATAAGACCGCCGACTACAAAAAGTAGCACAA
>CAUQJW010000077.1:0-7706 GCA_963518485.1 uncultured Campylobacter sp. | reverse complement strand
CGATAGCGTTAAAGATCATGTTTTGAAAAACCATCGCGAGCAAATCTTTATCCGCCGTATAGTAAACGTCGGGAAATTCTAGCGAAAATTTTATATCTTTGCCGTAGGCGTAGCACTCTATCGCCGCTTCGCATTCGGCTTTTAACTCGCGTAGATTAAAATTTCTAGCATTTATATTTAACCCTTTGGTAAAAAGTAGAGTGGCTTTGATTATCCGTTCTACGCGCCAGACGGCCTTTTGTATTTGTTCGGCTACGGGTTTTGTTTTTTCGTCCGATTTTTTGATTAGCGTTGAGGTTAGGAGCGAGATAGAACCTACGGGATTACGTATTTCATGCGCTAGGTGCGCCGCTACCTGCCCCATCGAGGCTAGTCGTTCGGTACGTTTTTCGGTCGTTATATCGGTAGCTGAGATAATTTTTTTACCGTCTTTTTCGTTGGTTTTTACGAGATAAATTTTATCTTCGTGGCTTATTTCGCCGTTTTGAAAATTTATTTTAGGCAAAAGCGAAGCTATCCGCGAGGCTTCCGAGTTTTGCAAGAAAATTTCGTTATTTTCGCCGATTACCCAGATGGCGGTAGGTAAAATTTCTACGATGCCTTTGATGAAATTTTGTAAATTAGCGTAAGAGTCGGTAAGGTTTTTATATTCGCGCTCTATTAGATACGTTTGCTCGATTAAATTTTTTAACCCGTCTTGGATATTTAAAGCGTCGTTCATAAAAGCTCCTCAAAGTCGTTTAGGCTAAATCTTAAAATTCTATCGTTTTTTAGGTTATTTATCTCGTTACTAAAGCCGCTTTTTGAAAAAAGCGCGACGTAATCCGGCGCAAATTCTAGTTTTTTGCATTTTTGCAAAAGCAAATTTACGGCGTTTTTACACATTTTATGCTCTTTAAATTTCGCCTCTCCGACTATTATTTCGCCCTCTTTTACGGCAAACAAATCGATTTCGATATTTTTTACCCAAAGGCTTCTAGTTAGATTTACTCCAAACTTTTTATCTAAAAATTCCCTACAAAGCATTTCAAATCCGAAGCTTGCGTAATTATCGAATTCTTGCCTTATTAGCCGCATAGTTTCTTCGGCGCGTTTTTCTTTTAGCGCTTCTAAATTCGGCTCTATGAAGTAAAACCAAAATCTAGAAAAATTATCGTTAAAATGAATTTTATCTTGAATTTTATCTCGCGCTAAAGTTTTTTTGGCTTTTTGTCTCTTATTTTTCGGACTCGGCCGTTCTAAACTTTTTTCTATGCTTAAAATATCTAACCGCAAAGCTTCGGCGTAAATTCTTAAAGAGGCCCGTCTCGAAAAAAATTTATTTATGGTAAATTTTTTTCTATCGTTCCTTGCTATTTTGCAAAGCGCCGTTCTAAGCTCGGCATTAAAATCAAACCTTTTTTCAAGTTCTTGCACGTTAGGCAAAATTTCTTTTTCAATTGCTTCAAAAACATCGTAGTAAGCGGCGTTTAAACTAAGTGCGTCGAAAACTAGATGAAAATCTATCAGCTCGCCGACGTCGAGATGCTTAAAGCGCTCGAAGCTTGATTTTAGGGCGTAAATTTCCTCTCCTTTTTAGCCGATTTTAGCATATTTTTCGTTATAATCGTATTTTTAAAAGGAAAAAATTGTTAAGTATCGACGAAGTAAGAAAAAACATAATATTAAAATCGGGGCTTTATTATTTCGACTATACGGCCTCGGGGCTTGCTTACGAGCCTATCGAAAAAGAAATTTTAAGCTTTTTAAAAACCTACGCCAATACGCATTCGGACTCTTCGTCAAGCGCGATTTTAACGCAAAAAAGATATGAAAACGCTAGAGAAGAACTAAAAGAGCTTTTGGGGTTAGACGATAGCTTTTATCTGATCGCTACCGGCACCGGATCTAGCGCCGCGATAAAGAAATTTCAAGAAATTTTGGGTATTTATATCCCTCCCGCGCTAAGAGCCAGGCTTGGGGCCGCCGCCTTAAGAGCGGCTAAGCCGCCTTTAATCGTCGTTTCGCCCTACGAACACCACTCGGTCGAAGTTAGTTTTCGCGAAGGTTTTTGCGACGTCGTTAGAGTGCCTTTAAGTAGCGGCGGAGAGATAAATTTGGGCAGGCTCGATCAAATTTTAAAGGTTAATTCCAAGCGCGAGATAATCGGCTGTTTTAGCGCCGCTTCAAACGTGACGGGCGTGCTTAGCGACTACGAAAAAATTTATAAAATGATTAAAAAATATAACGGCGTCGTAGCGATCGATGCAGCGACGATTAGCGCTTATAGGAACGTAGATTGTAGATTTTTCGACGCGCTTTTTTTATCGCCGCATAAGCTTTTGGGCGGAGTGGGAAGCTGCGGGTTGCTGGCTATTAAAAAAGAGCTTTGCTCGGGCGACGAGCCGACTTTCGCCGCGGGCGGAACGGTGAACTACGTAAGCCGCGTTTCGCATAAATTTATAGATAGCGTAGAGCAAAGAGAAGAAGGCGGAACGCCCGGTATAATACAACTAATAAGAGCCAGCGCGGCGTATAGATTGCGAAACGAGATCGGATTTGAAGTTATAAAAAGGCGCGAGGACGAGCTTTCGAAAATATTTTGCGAGGGCGTGCACGATATAAAGGAAGTCGTAAGTTATTGCCCTCAAAACGCGCCTAGGCTACCGATTTTTTCTTTTAACGTTAAAGGCGTTTCGCCTTACGATTTTGCGGCTACTTTAAGTAACGATTTTGGGATACAGACTCGCGCCGGATGCGCTTGCGCCGGCCCTTACGGACATGATTTGCTCGGTTTAAAAGACGATCAAATTTTTGAGAAAAAGCCGGGCTGGGTTAGAATCGGCTTGCATTATACTCACACGGACGACGACGTTAGATATTTGTTAGACGCCGTAAAAAAAAGCTTAAAAGCGTATGGGGCAAGGAAGTAGCGCTATACTCGATATTTTCTGATAAGTTGTAGGATATGAATAGAATTATACTTTTATTGTTTTTCTTTGCGGCTTCGTGTTTTGCGTTCGAGCTCCCATCCGCTCTAAAAGATAGCAATGCATACCAAGAGGCGTTCGGGGCTTATTATTCAAAACTGATAAGTAACCTAGATCATCGCTCTAAAACGGCTAGCGAGTATAAAATCAAATACTGTAAACAAGGGCTGGTCGAGGCTTGCGGAGACGTCGGAGTGGAATATTCGCTCGGTTTTAGTCTGCCTAAAAACGATAAAAAAGCGAAAGAATTTATAAAATTCGCTTCCTTAAATTCGAAATTGCAAAGTCAGAGAAAAGCTTACGAAATCGCTTTGCAAATCGCAAATTCGCTTAGCGGCAAAAGCGCGTTTCAAATGAAAAAAATTATTCGCGAGGAGGCCTTTAGCAGGCGCGAGGAGTGCCTATATAGCGGTCAAGAATGCGCACTTTCGTTAGCTTATTTTTATCTTTTGCCTTACGACGAATTCGGATTTAGTAGCGAAAACGAGATGATATTTGATATGAGGAAAATTTATTCTAGCGATAAGAGCGGATTCTTACTCGATTTATCGGCCGAAATTTTACTTTACGCGCGGATTTTTAATATAGGTTTTTAGCTAATTTTCGCAATTTACCGATGCGGGCGTAAGGTTGCGGACTATTTTGTTTAATTTGTATGGCTCGGGCAAGATACTCGATGAATTTGCGGCTAGACCGGTAATCTAGCTTAAATTTCGCAAAAACTCCGCATACTCTCTAGCGCCGCGCTCTAAATCGTCCTGGCTTGATACGTAGTTCACGCCCGGAGTCTCCTCGGCGCCGTAAAATGCGAAAAAGTCACGGTAATCGGCGTGAAAATAGTATTTAAACGCAAGCTCAAACGGCGTAAGAACCTCGCGCAAGCTAAAATGATAGCGTCCTTGCGGGCAGTAGTCGCTCTTTTTGATGCCTGCGGTCACGGCTAGCGCCACCTTGCGCCCCGCTATGCCGTCTGAACCCCGTCCGTAGGCAAAGCCGTGCGTCATCACCGCGTCGATCCATGATTTTAAAATCGGAGGGCAAGAGAAGTTATGAAGCGGAAACTGCAAAACGAGGGCGTCGTGGGCTCTGATGAGCTCTTGCTCGCTCGCGGCGTCGATATTGCCGCTCCCGTAAACCTGCGTCAAATCATGGACGCTAAAGTGCTGCTGCTCTTTGAGAGCCTCTTGCAGCAGGTGTTTGTTTATGACCGAGTTTTGGATGCCCGGGTGGGCTAAGATGATTAGGGTTTTCATTTTTTCTCCTTTTTAATCAAGCAAATTTTAGCGAACTTGGCTTAAATTTGAGCGGAGCATTGCGCAGTTTAGCGACGCAAATTTAGCGCATTTTTACAAAAACGCTTGCAAATTTCGCAGATTTTCTTTTATAGATGCTGGGCGGTAGAGTGCCGAGATAACGGCGACGTAGTCTGGATTTAGCGCGGCGATTTGCGCGATATTTGCCGCGTTTATGCCACCGATCACGCAAATGGGGATGCGTAAAATTTCCTTTGCGCGCATTATCGTTTCAAATTTACAAAGCGGAGCGTTTGGTTTGGTCGGGCTCGCAAACACGGCACCAAATGCCGCGTAAGAGGCGCCCTCGTCCTGCATTTTTAGGGCTAAATTTAAATCGTCGTAGCAGCTAACGCCGATGAAAGCGTCATTGCCTAGGATCTTGCGAGCGGCCTTTACTCCGCCGTCGTCTTTGCCGATGTGCACGGCGTTTGCGCCTATTTTGGCGGCAAATTTGACGTCGTCGTTTACGATAAATCTCGCGCCGTAACGCTCGCAAAGCTCTTTTAGCGCAACAGCTACGCGCTCGTTTTTGGGCTCGATTTTAGTGCGGTACTGTAAAAACTTCACTCCGCACTCTAGAAGCTCGCGAGTTTGCTCTAGCACGCTATTTTCGGGCGTTAGGACGTCGTCCGTGATAGCGTAAATTTCAGACATTTTCGCCCGCGGCTTTGTGATCTAGCAGCCGCACGCCGAAATTTGAGCCGTGAGCGTTTTTGATCGCGTTTGCGACGAAGGCTTTGGCGCGCCTGATCGCCGTTATCTCGTCTGCCCCGCACGCTAGAGCGCAAGCGATAGCCGCAGCGAAGCTACAACCCGCGCCGTGCATGATCGTGGGACGTTCTAGCGGCTCATTAAATTTAACTATCTCGCCGCTTTTTTTATAAAGCGTATCCTCGCAAATCTCGCTCGTTTGCGTACGTTTTAGCACCACGTCGCAGGGCAGATCCGCGCTCAAATTTAACCGCTCGCCGTCAAAATTTAACCCCAAAATTCGCGCTTCGTCTAAATTCGGCGTCGCGACGCGAGCTAGGCTTAAAAGCTCTTTTAATGCGTTTATGGCGCCCTCTTGCAGTAGCTTTGCGCCTGATTTCGCCACGCAGACTGGATCTATCACGGCTGGTATGCCACGGTTTTGCTCTAGCCAGGCTTTGACGCAGGCTATGAGCTGTTCGTTAAAGAGCATGCCGATTTTTACGGCGTCAAATTTTAGCTCGGCGCAGACGGCTTCTAGCTGCGCGTTTAAAAACTCGGGCGTTACCGGCATCACCGCACTCACGCCGTTTGTGTTTTGCGCGGTTAGAGCCGTGATCGCGGTCGCGCTGTAGCAGCCGTAGGCCTCGCAGGTTTTTATGTCGGCTTGTATGCCTGCACCCCCGACGCTGTCGCTGCCGGCGATGATTAGGATATTTTTTTTAGGATTTTTCATTGTTTTGCCTTGAGCGGTTTTGTTAAATTTATCTTTGGGCGAATTTATCTGTCGCCAAAATCCTTGCCAAACTCGACGCCTAGCTCCTTTAAATTTACGGGGCCGTTTCCTTGCGACTCCATCGGCGCAGGCGCGGTTTGCGGCTGCGTTTGCGTAGGCTGCTCGCTTGCAGGACTTTGCTCGGTTTGAGCGTTTTTGGTGGCGTTATTTTCGGCTTTTTTAGGTTTTTTCTTCTCTTCTTCTAGCTTTTTGCCGGTTAGGCACTCGTAAATTTCCGCGTGATTTTTCTTTGTCCAGTCCTCTTTGACCTCGATTTTTTGGTACCCTTCGCTAGTAGGCGCGGCAAGGCCGTTTTTGACTAGGGTTTTGTTTAGGATTTTGCTTTCGTCGCTTACTTCGCACAGCCATCTATCGCCTAGATTTTTTAGCGTGAGCACGTAATAGTTGCGCTTAGGACGAAATATCTTTTTGATCTCTTTGTCGTAGGATTTGGTGAAATTTTCCAGCTCTTTATTATCTTTTATGCATTTTGCGCCGTTATAAAATTTGACGTTTGCAAGCTTGCAAGGGGCGATCACGGCGGCGTTTAGCCTAAAGACAAAGGTATCGTAGTCTAAAATTTTCTCTAGAAAAAGAACCTCTTTGACGACTTTTTCGCGTTTGGATTTGGTCGTTTGGGTGATTTGCATGTCGGTAAACCGGGCGAGCGAATTTACCGACAGCAAGGCTAAAGCGCAAATTTTAAGCAGAGTAAAAAATGCGCTTTTTTTCATTATTTCAGATCGTATTTTTCTAGCAGTTTGTCGTAGCTGCCGTCTTTTTTCATCTCGTCGAGTGCGGCGTTTATTTTAGCGATTAGATCTGCTTGCTTTCCTTTGTCAAACGCCATAGAAAAGCCCTCGCTACCGTCGTTTTCTTTGTAAAATTCCTCAAGCTCGGGATTTTTCTTTAAAAACCCGTAACCGATCGAGCTATCAAGCACGACCGCGTCTATCTTGCCTTTTTTTAGTCCCATGATTAGCGGAACCGGATCCTCGGCAGGCACGACTTTAGCGCCTACGATAGCGTTAGCGGCGATCTCTTGGACGGTGCCTTGTTGTACGCCCACTTTTTTGCCGTTTAAGGCGTCTTTGCTCGCGATAGCGTCGTTACCTTTAGCGCGCAAATAGATATTTTCCGTAGCGTAGTAAGCCTGCGTGAAATCAACCGACTTTCGTCTATCGTCTGTCGCGCTCATCGCGCTTGCTACGGCGTCGATCTTGCCGGTTTTTAGAGCTGGGATTAGGCCGTCAAAGCTCATATTTACGATCTTGTACTCAAAACCCGCGCGTTTAGCGAGTTCTGCTACTAGATCCATGTCAAAGCCCGTGATCTTGTTTTGCTCGTCCACGTACTCAAACGGCGGATAGTTTGCGGCGGTACCGATCTTTAGCTCGGCGGCGCCAAGCGTAGCTAGAGCCGCTAAAAGCAGCGCAAAAATCTTTTTCATGTTCTCTCCTTTAAATTTGGTTTTAAATTTAAGCCCGCTACCCGGTGCGGGCTCGTAAATTTACTTCAGGCCGTATTTTTCCATCATCTTGTCAAATTCGCCGCTCTTTTTTAGCTCCTCTATTGCGGCGTCTATTTTGCCGATTAGCTCTAGGTGTTTGCTCTTGTTAAATGCGACCGCAAAGCCCTCGGTTCCGTCGGGAAGCTTTAAAAACTCCTCCAAATCAGAGTTTTGTTTTAGGTACTCGTAGCCGATCGGGCTATCTGTTAGCACGACGTCGATTTTGCCCGCTTTTAGCGACAAAATCGCGGCCGCTACGGTCTCTGCAGGCACGGCTAGGTCGCCGCAGATAGATTTAGCCGCACTCTCTTGCAATGTGCCTATTTGTGCGCTTATTTTTTTGAGGTGCATATTGGTCGCATTTACGTCGGTGCCCTTTTTGCGGATAAAAAGATTATCCGAAAAATAATAAGGCTTCGTAAAATCGACCGATTTCATTCTCTCCTCGGTCGCGCTCATACCGCTTA
>CAUQJW010000076.1:0-7919 GCA_963518485.1 uncultured Campylobacter sp. | reverse complement strand
ATTTTATCGCTAAGCCGTTTTTAAAAGAAGAGCTTATTTGCCGCGTAAATAATACTATAGAAAATATGGAAAATATCAATAAAATCGCAAATTTCGCCAATAAAGATTTTCTAACCGGATTATTTAATAGAAGGTATTTTTACGACGATATGCAAGAATATTTGGCTAGTTTGGAAGAAAATCCTATGCCTTACGCCGTAGCCGTGATCGATATAGACGGGCTTAAAAATATCAACGATAAATACGGACAAGATAGCGGCGATAAAATTTTAAAACTACTGGCTAAAAAATTAATCGACGACACCAAAAGCAGCGATATAGCGGCTAGATTCGGCGGCGGAGAATTCTGCGTTTTATTAAAAAACGTATCGCAAGAAGACGCGGTTAAATTTTTCGTCGGATTAAGAGCCGCAATAGCAGCCAATCCGGTAAATATAAAAAACGAATCGGTTAAAATTTCGGTTTCCATAGGCGTTACTTTCGGTAAAAGCGATTATAACGTCGACGAAATTTTGGAGCTTGCCGATGAGGCTCTTTATAGAGCCAAAGAAAACGGTAAAAATAGGGTAGAGCTAGGCTAATGATAATAGATACGCACTGCCACTTAGACGATAAAAGCTTTGATAACGATCTATCTCAAGTTATCGAAAATGCCGTAAACAACGGGGTGGGAGGCGTGCTTATACCCGGAGCCGATATTAATGATTTACCAAAAGCGGCTAAAATAACCCGCGAATTTGAAAATGTATTTTTTGCCGTCGGAGTTCATCCGTATGAGAAGGCGGGATTTGACGAAGAGGCGCTGCGTAAATTTGCGCAAGACGAAAAGTGTATAGCCGTGGGCGAATGCGGGCTTGATTATTTCCGCTTGCCCAAGGATGAGAACGAAAAAGAAGCGGAAAAAGCCGAACAAAAGCGCGTATTTAGAGCGCAGCTTGATATGGCGGCAGAGTTAAATTTGCCGGTCATTTTGCATATTAGAGATGCAAACGAAGATAGTTTTAATATCTTAAAAGAGTATGCAAGCAGTCTAGTTGCTGCGGTTTTGCACTGCTATAACGCTTCGCCGTTGCTTTTAGAACTTGCTAAAATGGGCAAATTTTATTTTGGTATCGGCGGAGTTTTGACGTTTAAGAACGCAAAGAATTTGGTTCAAATTTTGCCCCAAATTCCGCGAGATAGGCTGCTGCTTGAAACCGATGCGCCGTATCTGACGCCCGAGCCCTTTAGAGGCAAAAGAAACGAGCCTACTTTTATGCGGTTGGTTGCGGCAAAGATGGCTGAGATTTTAAATTTAAAAGAAGAAGAGGTAATGCAAATAACGACCGGAAACGCAAAGCGAATTTTCACTAGTTTTAATGCCTCTTAATAAGGAGAAAAATGAGATCTTTAAGAACGATAATTTTATCTTTGAGCTTGGTTTTTTTTGCGCTAGCGCAAAATGAAACAACTGCGGATGCGGTATTAAAAGAATTCGATATAGACGCTAAATTCGTAAACAACTCGCACTTTACCGAAATAAAAAATAACATCAGACATAGCAAGAAAAAAGAATTTATAGAAACGGTTAAGAGCGGATATAACCATATTCCGGCGTTACAAAAAATCATAAAGGATTCTGGCGTCCCCGAGAGTTTTTTATACCTCGCTATGATAGAATCGGGTTTTTCTAACCACGTAGTTTCGAACGTAAACGCCGTAGGAATTTGGCAGTTTATGGCGCCTACGGCAAAGCTTTACGGCCTTAGGATAGATAAATACGCCGACGAAAGGAAAGATCCTATCGCCGCTACTATTGCCGCTACTAAATATTTAACTCAGCTAAAAAAAGATTTCGGCAAATGGTATCTAGCTATGATGGCGTATAACTGCGGGAGCGGCAGGTTAAAATCAGCTATAAAAAAAGCCGGAACCGACGATATAACTATTTTATTAGATAGCAAAAGGGCGCTAATTCCGCCCGAAACCAGAAAATTCGTTAAGAAAATTTTAACGGTGTCCTATATAGCGCAAGATAAAGAGTTTTTAGAAACTAAAGACGCGCTTTTGATAAGCAATCCGAAAGGTATGGAAACGGCTAAGATAAAAGTTCCCGGCGGTACTACGCTTATGGAGGTAGGAGATAGTATAGGGATAAGCCTAAAGCGTATGAAAGAGTTAAATACGCATCTAAAATTCGTCTATACTCCGCCGACGAATACGCCTTATTACTTGTATATTCCAAAAAATAAAGAGGATATGTTTAAGCTTAACTTCGTCGCTTCGGACGATAGAAAATTTGATTTTTATACGGTTAAAGAAAACGAGAATTTATTAAGCATCGCTGAAAAAATAGGAGTTAGCCATAAAATCATAAAAGAGTATAACGCGCTGGCTTCAAACGACGTTCAGCTTAATCAAAAACTAGTAATTCCTACCGAAAAAAACGTAAATTTCCTAGCCGAATATATGGCTAAAAGCGGCGATACTTTAAACGAAATATCGGCTAAATTCGATGTGGCTTTTGCCGATTTGCAAGAGGCGAATAGTATAATAAGCTCAAACGAAACTATAGGAGCCAAGCTTGTTAAACACGATTAAAATTTCCGTTGCGGCCGGAGCGATAGCTTTACTTTTTACGGGCTGTTCTTTTTTGTCGCCGGGAGGCCCTAGCGGTCCTACGAATGCTAGGATAAATAACTCTAAAAGCGTTCAGCAAGCTACGATGCGGCCTTACGTTATAAACGGAAAGACTTATTATCCGACGGTCGTAAACGTCGGCGATAAGGCAAGCGGTATAGCTAGCTGGTACGGACCCGACTTCCACGGTAAAAAAACGTCTAACGGCGAAATTTATAATATGCATAATTTAACTGCCGCGCATAAGACATTACCGATGAATACCATGGTAAAGGTAACGCACGTAAATAACGGTAAAACCGTAATCGTCCGTATCAACGACCGCGGACCGTTCGTTGCCGGGCGGGTGATAGATTTATCTAAAGCCGCGGCTACTTCTATAAATATGATAGGAACCGGTACCGCGCCGGTTAAGCTAGAAGTCGTGGGCTTTAACGGCAACATAAACGACAAAACTATAGCTAGCGAGAGTTTGGCCTATAAAAGTCAATCGCCTAAAGCCCAAGGTTCGCTATACGGCGGTTCTAAGGGCGCAGCGCAAGATTCGGTGATAGGCGGCGAATTTATGGTACAAATCGGCGCATTTAAAAATATAAGCGGCGCAAATATCTACAAAAAACAATACGCCGGCGCTAGCGCGAATTATCAAACCATCGTTAAGTCTTTCGAACTTGACGAAGGCAAAATTTATAGGGTATTTTTAACCGGTTTTAGAAGCGAAGACGAGGCTAGGGACTTTATAGCGGCGGGGCATATAGACGGAGCGTTTTTCGTGAGGGAATAAAATGCAAAGAAAGACAAAAGAGACGGATATTAGCCTAGAGCTTGAAATTTACGGTAGCGGTAAAGCCGAGATAAACACGGGTATAGGATTTTTCGATCACATGCTCGAGGCTTTTTGCAAGCACGCGCTTTTTGATATGAAGCTTGTCTGTAAGGGCGATTTGCACGTGGATTTTCATCATAGCGTAGAGGACGTTGGTATCGTTATCGGACAGGCTTTGCGCGAGAAAATTTATCCGCTTAGCGGAGTCGAGAGATTTGGCGAGGCGACGGTAGTTATGGATGAGGCTGCGGTAAACTGCGCCCTTGATCTTTCAAACCGTCCGTTTTTGGTATATGAAAGTATAAATGAAGGCAAAGTCGGCGAATTTGACGTAGAGCTGGCGAACGAGTTTTTCCAAGCCCTAGCGTTTAATGCCGCAATCACGCTGCATATCGCTAAAATCCGCGGACGAAACTCTCATCATATTTTGGAGGCCAGTTTTAAAGCCTGCGCCGTCGCGCTAAGAAGAGCCCTGGCTAAAAACTCAAGAGTCGGCGTACCTAGCACGAAAGGCGTGCTATGATAGAGATTATATTTTTAGACGTCGACGGTTGCCTAACCGACGGTAAGATCGTCTATAGCCCAAACGGCGACGAGCTTAAATTTTTTGACGTTAAGGACGGATACGCTATCGAGAGCTGGCTAAAGCTTGGCAAAAAAGTCGCAATCATTACCGGTAGAAGTTCAAAAATCGTTGAAAAAAGAGCGCAAGATTTAAAGATACTGCACGTATATCAGGGCGTTGAAAATAAACTAGAGACTGCTAGAGAGGTATTAAAATTCGAAGGATTATTATTTGAAAATGCTGCGGCTATAGGCGACGATTATAACGATTATGCGCTTTTAAACTCGGTAGGCTGGAGTTTTAGGCCCAAAGACGGCATAAAAGAGCTTAGCGTAAAGACCGTTTTAACGCGTAAAGGCGGCAAGGGCGCTATTAGAGAAATGATAGAAATTTTAATCCGTGCCGAAGGACTCGAAAAAGAGTGGTCTAAACGTTGGTTATAAAGATATTTTATTTCGTAGTTAGCGTATTTAGCGTCGCCATGGTCTACTTGACGGTTCAAGATCCTTACTACGCGCAGCTTTTTAAGGTCGATAAGACGGCGGCCAATATGCAGATTAACGATATAATAGACTATGAAATAAACGCTACGTCCGTATCGGCCAGGTATGAGTCCGACGAATGGAATAGATACGACGGCAAAGACGAGTTTTTGGGTTTTAAGGCTGAGGTTTTAAGGGGTGCCGATCGTCACGAAATGGTATCTAAAAGGGCGATTTATCAAAACGATTCGATTAAATTTAGCGGCAACGCCGACTATAGAAATAGCGACGGTATAAGGTTTATTTCCGACGAGATAATTTATGAAATTAACGATAAAATAATTAGAAGCGACGTTAATTTTACTATGACGCAAAATAAAGACGAAGCGATAGGCGAAGCCGTAAAATACGATATAAACGCCAAGAAAACTTATGCGACTAAAATAAAAGCTAAAATAGAACAAGCGAGGTAAATAATGAAAATTTGGGCGACTGCGTGTTTAGTAATTTCGGCGTTGATCGCCGAGCAGGTCGAAATTACGTCCGATAATTTCTTTGCGGATGAAGCAAAATTTACGGGCGAATTTACGGGTAACGTAAGCGTTAAAAAAGGTAGCGATACGCTTAATGCTAATAAAGTTACTATATATTTCGATAAGAATAAAAATCCGGTAAAATACGTGGCCGTAGGCGATGCTAAGATAAAGGCTTTAATAAATCAAAAGTCTTACGACGGTAGCGGCAGGGAGCTTATTTACGAACCTAAAGAAAATTTATATACGATAAAAGGCGACGGATTTTTGCGTGAAATAGATACGGATAAAAAAGTCTTCGGCGAGCTTATAGAGGTCAATCAAAATAGCGGTACGTATAGCGTAAAAGGCGACGAAAAAGCAGCAAAAGGCGAAAAAAAGCCGGTAAAATTTATATTTCAAGTCGAGGATAAAAAATAATCGATGAGGGTCGTCGGCGCTAAATTTTTGATTTCGGCTCAGAGTATAGACCAAGCTCCGGCTACGATGCTTAGCGAAGTAGCTTTCTTGGGGCGTTCCAACGTGGGTAAAAGTAGTCTTATAAACGCGCTTACCAATCATAAAAATTTAGCCAAAAGTAGCTCTACACCGGGCAAAACTAGGTTGATAAATTTTTTTGAGGTCGAATACGCCGACGAAGAAGAGCGCGTTAAGCTAGCTTTCGTGGATTTGCCCGGTTTCGGATACGCTAAAGCGGCGAAATCTACTCGCGAGCAGTGGCGAAGAAATTTAGACGAATACCTAAAAAATAGATCGTCTATTAGGCTTTTCGTACATTTAGTGGATTCTAGGCATGCCGATTTGGCGATAGATAGAGAAGCGAGCGACTATTTGCAAAGCTTTTTAAGGGGCGATCAAAAGATATTAGTTATGCTAACTAAAGCCGATAAATTAAATCAAAGCCAAAGGACTGCAGCACTCAAAATTTATCCTGACGCCGTCTTGATTTCGGCCCTCAAAAAAAGCGGAATCGACGAGGCGAACGAATTAATCTATAAAAAAACGCTCGGTATACTCTAAAATGCAAAAAACCTTTGCCGACGAATTAAAATTTTTAAAAATCTTTTTATTCGTCGTTTTTCTTTTTGCATATCAAGGCGCTACGACGGTTGCGGCCTTACCGCCGCTTTTAGGTATATTTTTTACGTATTTAATCTATTTAAATTTAAGGCGCGAAAAAAGACTCTTAGTTAATGAATATGAACTATATTTTTGTATATTTTATCTTATTTTTATCGAGCAGACGCACGGTTTTGCGCTATTTTCCAGTCTGCTGGGATGCATATTTTTTTACTATTTTATGTTTGATTATTTGTCGGTGACGTTAAAATCTCGCGTTTTGCTTATCGGATCTTTTACGATTTACGCTTATTTATTTACTTTTGCGGCTAGTTTGCTCTTAGGCTATGCGGGCGATTTTCAGACGCCGGGCTTCGGTTACGAAACGGCGATTTATGCCGCTATAGAAGCCGTTATAGCTATAATTTTATTTAAAGAGCGTTTTGCGTGAGAATGAGGATAGTGGCCGCCGTTATTATCGGCGTTTGGATATTGCTCATAGCCAGAGTTTATCATTTAAGTATAAACTCAAACGCGTATTATGAAGAAATAGCTGAGCAAAATGCCGTAAAATCGCAGTTTATAGCTCCGACTAGAGGTCTAGTGCTAGATGTTAAAAATCGTCCTATGGCCGTAAATCGTCTGGGTTTCGCCGTCGCTATAAAGCCTCATCTTAGCAAAAGCGGTAAACTAGACGACGAGCTTAAAAATTTACGAGAAATTTTTGGGAAGGACATTAACGCGACTAAGCTAAAACGGGAGTATATTAAGGCGGATTCGCCGTATAACCAGGAATTTATCGACGTTATAGATTTTATGGATTACGATAAAATGATACCTAAATTCGCGACTCTTTCTTTGCGAGAAAATCTACTCGTTCACCCGGCTTCTAAACGCCACTATCCTTACGGTAGTTTGGCTTCGCACGTTGTAGGGTACGTCGGTAGAGCCAATCAAAACGACGTCGAAAGCGACGAAGTAGCCAAGCTAACTAATCACATCGGCAAAAGCGGTATCGAGCGATATTATAACAACGTTTTACAGGGTAAAGAAGGCGTTCGTAAGATAAAAGTAAACGCCTTAAATCAACAAGTCGAGCAAATATCGCTAGAAGCGCCTAAAAGCCAAGACGTGAGACTTCATTTGGACGTAGAATTACAACAATACGTCGAGGAGATTTTCGGCGGAGATGCCGGTGCCGTAGTCGTAATGAATGCCAAAACGGGAGCGATAGTAGCCGCGGGAAGTTTTCCCGAATATGATTTAAATCCTTTTGTTTTGGGAATTTCTCAAGAAAAATGGGACGAATTAATAAAAAGTATCGACCACCCCTTTACCAATAAGCTCGTAAACGGTCTTTACCCGCCCGGTTCGGTCGTTAAAATGGGCGTCGCGCTATCGTTTTTGGATTCCGGTAAGATGGATAAGCGCGACGGTTTTTACTGTACCGGCGGTTTTGAGCTGGGCGGGCGAAATTTTAGATGTTGGAATTCGCACGGCCACGGCTTTGTAAATATGCATACGGCGATAATGCAAAGCTGCGACGATTATTTTTACAAAGGTAGTTTAAAGGTCGGTATAGACGCCATAACGCCGGTTTTGGAACGCTACGGAATGGGCCAAAAAAGCGGCATAGACTTACCCAACGAATTTGTAGGCGTAATGCCAGGTAAAGCTTGGAAGATGCAAAAATACTCGCAACCGTGGTATCAAGGGGAGACGCTTATTACGTCGATAGGGCAGGGCAATTTTTTGGTCACCCCGGTACAAATCGCTAAATATACGGCGCTAATGGCTACCGGTAAAAGCGTTACGCCGCATTTTTTACACAGTAT
>CAUQJW010000075.1:0-8128 GCA_963518485.1 uncultured Campylobacter sp. | reverse complement strand
AACGAAAGAGAGCAACAGCGGCACGAAAATAACGAAAATACGCCCCAAAGCCTTGCCGAAATAGTATTCGCCTAGGCTAACGGGGAAGCTAAGCATGTACTCAAGCAGGTTCGTATCGCGGTCGGCGCTGATACTGCGCACGGTTGAGATGAGGATAAAAATGGGCACGATAACGATGCAAATTTGGATAAAAAGCAGCAAAAGCCGCGTAAGCCCGCTAAAGCCCAGCACCCGCGAGTCCGTCACGCCGCTAAAGATAAAAGTAACGATAAGCCCCATAAAAACTAGCATATAGATGAGAAACCAGCGCGAGCGCAGCGACTCGGCGATATCTAGTTTGGCGATGAGTAGCAAGTTACGCATGCACGCCTCCTTGATAGATCGGCTCGTCTTTTATGATCTGCCCCAGGTCCATCTCGACGTAGCGGTTTGATATGCCCTGCACCTCATCAAGTCTGTGCGAGATAAAAACCAGCGTCTTTTCGAGCGCGAACTCGCCTAGTAGATCCATAAAGTTTCGCCTGGCTTTTGGGTCTAAATTTGCCGTCGGCTCGTCAAACATCATGGCCTCGGTATCTTTAGCAAAGGCGATTGCGATTAGCATTTTTTGCTTCATACCGCCTGAGAGTTTATAAAAGGGCTTGTGAAAGTTTCCTTTTAGATCAAGCTCCATTTTCTCGCAAAATTTCTCTATGTTTTTCTGCGCGACGTTTGAACTTTTGCAGACGAACTCGCAAAGCTCTTTTAGGTTAAATTTAAGCGGCGGCGGCGTTTGCGGGACGAAAGATATCACGCTAAGGGCTTCTTTGCGCGCGGTAAAAGGATCAAAGCCGTTTACTCGCACCTCGCCGCTGTTTGGCTTAAATTCGCCTAGGATTATACGCATCAGCGAGCTTTTGCCGGCGCCGTTTTGTCCTAGCACGACCGTTTTTTGCCCCTTTTCTATGCTTAAATTTATGTTTTGCAGTATCTTTTGCGAGCCAAAAGCCTTGGTGATGTCTTTTAAGATTATCAAATTTGTCCTTTTAGATGAGCTTTTTAAAGCCGTTGTCAAATTTCAGCGCATCGTGGTGACACACGTCGATACAGCGCCCGCAAAGCGTGCAGTCGCCGCCCACGAGACGAAATTCTTTTTTATTTTCGTCGCCGTCTAGTTTAGCGTTTTTCTTCGTGATTTCAAGTACGTGCGGCACGAGGCAGGTATCGATGCAGACTAGGCAGTGGTCGCAGCGATCTTTGTTCCAGCTGACTTTTACGGCGTTGGTGCGGGTTAGCAGCGAGTACGTCGCGCCGATGGGGCAGACGTAGCGGCACCAGCCTCTGCGGGAGTAGAAAATCTCGACTAAAAGCACGAAAAGGGCAAACCAAATCGCGTGAAAATAGCCGTAAATGACGAACCTAGACACGATGCCCGTCACGCTAAATATCTCAAACACGAGCTGCGAGCTAGCAAAACTCATCGCGATAAAAAGCGCGGTAAAGACGTAGCGCCATTTGGGATCGAACTCGCGGCGTTTGATTATCTTTTTGGCGGCTAAATTTTCGTGGATTTTCTCGCCGATCTCGCCCAAAAAAGTATAAGGGCAAATCCAGCCGCAAAAGGCTCGACCGCCCACGAGCGCGTAAAAAAGCAAAATCGTAGCCGTGCCGATGATCAAATTTATCGGAAACTCGTGCGTCGCGGCAAATACCTGAAAGCTCATAAAAGCGTCGGTCAAATGAAAGCCTAAAATCCTTGATCCGCTGATGTCGCCTTCTAAAATTTGAATATCCGCGCGGTAAGAAAGCACGAACAAAATATGCACTAGCGCGATCACGACGAGGCGGCGTCCTCGCCAGCTGAGGCTTTTTTTACCCTCGCCGTTTTTTATCGTCAGCGTATCGAAAAAATCGACCTTCGAGACCGTGCAACGCGTGCTATATTTATCCATCCGCTACTCTTTAAATTTTGAAATTTCATCCGCTAACAGGCCTAAATCCTCGTCTGATACGTTGTTTAAAAGTCCCTTCATTAGGCTGTTCGGTACTTTATTTTCTTTGTAGTCTTTTAGCCTAGCTAAAATTTCGTCCTTGCTTTTGCCTGAAATTTTAGGCGCCATTACGCCCTTGCCGTTTGCTCCGTGACAAGGCGCGCAGGATGTTAGGTATCGTTTGCTAACGCCATCGCTAGGCTGATTTGCGACGCTGTTTTGTAGCTGTTTGATCTTTTTTATCTCTTCGCTATCTTGCAAATTTAGCTCTTCGTTTACGACTTTCGGCTTTGTTTGCTGCGCCGGTTTTAGCTCGGGCCTGCTAGCGTCCTTTATGGGTGCCGACGGCTGGCTAGTCAGCATAAAAACCATGAGCGCAAGTACCAAAACTCCAAAGATTATCGCTATTTTCTTTCCCATTTTAGCCTCCTATTTTTTTCTAAACTGCTCGTTAAATTCGCTGATTTCGTTTGCTAGAGCGCGGATTTGCGCCTCGTCTAGGGTTTGGACTAGATCTTTCATCAGCGGATTTGCCTTTTGCTTGTTTTTATACGCAAATATCATGTCGTAAATTTGATCCGAGGTTTTATTTAGCAGCGACGGGCCGATGATGCCGTTGGCGTAGTCGTCGTGGCAGGCGGAGCATTTTACGATAAAGTCCTTGCTAAGGCGCCCTTTTACTAGTTTTAAATTTATGCTTTGCAGCGGGTTTCGCACCATCGCTAGCGCGCCGACTGAGCGGCTAGTCTCGCTCTCCTCGTCATCTAGACCAAATTTGACTCTCTTTTTGCCGTTTATATCGTAGCTCATAAACTGATCGTAGTCTTTTTGCGCGGTTGCGTTAGCGTCTGCTTTTTGCGTCTCTATTATGCCTGCGACGGCTGGCGTCGCTTGCGTTTTTGCCGTTTGCGTCGCGCTTTTTTTATCATCCTTGCTCTCGCAGCCCGTTATCAGCGCGGCGGCGGCGAGAGCCGCGAGACAGCCTAAAATTTTATTTCTCATTTTTATCCTTTGTAAATTTCGTCATAGCTACGGTTTGGCGCTATGTCGATGATTTGTACGGGGCAAACCTCGGCACACGCTCCGCATCCGACGCAGCCTTGTTTAAATTCGGGCAAATTTCGCCCGTCGCTTTTAGCCATCGATATGGCGGCGTCTCCGACGGGACAGAGGCTAACGCACAGATCGCAGGGCTTATCCACGCTATTTTGGACGGCGTCTTTTACGGCTTGCTCGCGGTCGTTGTAAATTTTACGCTCAAGCATTCTCGTAACGCCGCTTAAATTTACGTTTTCGTTTTTATAAGCAAGACAGGCTTCATGCTCCCTTAGCACGCCCACGCCCATCTTCACGTCGCTAATCTGCGTCGTGGCGTGATCTAGCGCGCCGCTGGGACAGGCCAAAACGCAAGGAAAAAGGTCGCACAGATAGCAGCCTCGCTCGTGCGGGTTTATGTAGGACGTGCCGTTTGAGTAGCCCTGCGCGATGTCTAGCAGCTCGATGCTGTGATACGGACAGACCTGCACGCACTGGCCGCATTTTATGCAGAGCGATTCGAAATTTTTAACCGCTCCGGGAGGCCTTAAAAAAAGCTCGTCCGCGCGCGTTTTGGGTAAAAAATATCCGATGCCGTAGCCTGCGACCGCCGCGCCTGCCGTTAGTGCGATAAAATTTCGTCTATTCATAGCGTTGCCTTTTGAGCGTTATTGGGGCGCATTTTGGGAGAGCCGTCCTCTAAAAGCTTAAGCGGCTCGGAAAAGGGCGCAAGCTTAGCTAGGAAATTTAGCCCGCTAATCACGGTCGAACCGTAGAAAAAGCGCAGAGTCGGATAATACTGCCAAAGCTTGTCGGCGTAAATAAAGTGCGAGTAGGGCGTATCGCCGATGCCGTCACGGTTTAGATCCAGGCCTTCGTATTCGTCGAAATAATTACCGCTCCACTCGTTTAGCTCGATCTTTGAGCCGGGCGTGTCGTTGATAGCCGTTTCCATATTGCCGATAAAATCATTGCCCTTAAACACGCTTTTTTCCTGCGTCGCGTGCATTTGCAGCCCGATGACGTTGTATAAAATTTGATTATTTTCGATCAAATTTACGGTACCCGGATTTAGCGGCGAGCGGTCGGAGTAGATGCCGCGCGAGTTATACAAAAAGGTATTTTCGCTCACGGTAAAGCCCGAGGTATCTTTTAGCGCGATACCCACGCCGAATGCTCCGTTTGAGTTGATTATCACGTTTCGGCGCACGAGAGAATTTGTTGAAAACATAAAATACATCCCCACGGCACCCCCGCTAAATTCGTTATCCTCGATGAGGTTACCCGCAGAGTACATCGTATGCACGGCGTAGCGGTTGTTTTGCCCGTAGTTCTTGCGGATTACGTTGTTGCTGGAAAACCACGCCACGATGTCGCGGCTGTTATAGACGTAGTTTCGCTCGATTAAGTTTTCGTGCGAATACCACGCGCGCACGGCGTCTCCGCGTCTAGGCACGTCAAAGCCCTCTTTTGAAGTGATGTTGTTATCTCTGATGACGGCTTGGTTGCACTCTGATAGCTCGATACCGAAAAGCACGTCTTTAAAACGGTTTTTCTCGACTAAAATATTATTGCCCTTTGCGCAGCTTATGCCTGCATCTAGGTTCATCTGACTCGTGCCGCTGCCTTCAATGTTTAAATTTATAAGCTTTACGTTTTTTGCCGTTACTTTTATCACGCTTGATTTGCGGTCGCCTCGTATCACGGCGTTCTCGCCTTTGCCTATTATCGTTAGCGGCTTATCGACGATTATATTTCCCTCGTAAAGTCCGTCGTTTAGGCGCAGCGTGTCGCCCGGTTCCGCAGCGTTTATAGCGTCTTGCAGCGGGCCGGCGAAGGCCGTCAAATTTAGCGCGCAAAAGAGCAAAAGCTTAAATTTCATTTGGCTTCTTTTAGCTCTTTTTTCTTTGAAAATACGGCTAGGATACAAAGTGCGCTCATAGCCATCATCACCCAAAATCCTATGCTAGGATACGAGTGCGTCGTAAACTGCGCGACCTTACCGTCGCCAAGCACGGTCGGCATAAACGGTTTTATCTTAAACGCGCCCCACTCTTGCATATTGTGCCCGTACCAATAAAGCCAGCCCGCAAACGCGCCCATAAAAAGCAGCGGAGCGATAGCGGGAAGCGCCATGAGCAGGGAGTTAAATTTGCCGTCGTAGTATAAAAAGGCTAGCATGCAAAGCGTGGAAATAAGCAGATAATAAGGCGCGATAGCGCGCTCGACGTTGCCGCCGTGCTCCATCGGATACATGCCGATGTAGTGGTTTATGGTGTTCATCTCGTGTACGTCGCCGCCGTATCCGTCAACGTGGAAATAAACGGGAATGCCGTCCGGAAAGGCGTCTTTTGGGTAGTTTGGCGCTTCAAGCGCGACGTACCAGATAGGAAAAGACGGCGTGCCGATCTCGGCTTTTTGCTCGATCGCTTTTTGCAGGCTGGCTTTTACGTCGTCTGGCATCAAGTGATTTTTGTACTGAAACGAGGTGTAAAGGTCGTAAATTTTATACGAATATCCGGCAATCGGCTCGCCGGCGGCGATTTTAGCTTTGGCTCCGAAAAAGCCCAGCACCGGGATCGTAAAACAAACGGTCATCAAGACTAACGCGATAATAGTGTAAATTTGATACTTCTTCATCGTTTCTCCTTTATTAAATTTAAAAAATTTTTCGCAAAAGGCTTTTTAAATTTAACGAAAAAGGCTCGGATTACGCGCTCCGAGCCTTAAATTTAGCGGTTAAATTCGAGCCGCTAAGCTCAAATTTAGACTACATTCCCGCGTTTTCGTCGATCCATTTTAGGTATTCGATGATATCTTTGACCTCTTGATCGCTCATGTGCTGGTTAGGCATCCTGAGATTAAAGTAATCGATCATAGACTTGATATACTCGTCGCCGTAAAATTTAGACGGATCTTTGACAAAGTCAAACACCCATTTCTCGCCGTTTTCGTGACGCAAAAGAACGCCGGTTAGATCAGGACCTGAGCTAACTTGACCGATGACGTGGCAGCCGTTACAACCGCCTTTTAGATATGCGGCCTCGCCTTTAGCCGCAGCCGGACTCATAGGCGTAGCGATCTCTTTAGCGAGATTATTTTTAGCTCTTAGACCGACGTCTGCGGTTTTAACCATATACTGCCACACTTGGTACTCCCAAAGTATCGCGCCGTTTACGTCGCCTTTTTTATAGGCTTCGTCGGCTTTTGCTTTAGCCTCGGGGATTTTTCCGTATTGATCCAGCGCGTCGGTAACCAGCTCTTTTACCTTAGGATATTTTTCGTAATGCTTCTCTTTTAGGTAAGCCACTACGCTTTGGATAACTTCGTCGGTAGCTTTATTAGTAGCGATTACTTTATCGTATTCGGCTTTTAGGGCTTCCGGGCTTAGGGTTTTTAGCCTATTTGCTTTTGCCGATTCGTATTTTTTATTCGGATCTTTAACTAGCAAATAGCCCATCATCTCAAGGTGCAGCGCAGAGCAAAATTCGGTGCAGTAGTAAGGGAACACGCCCTCTTCGTCCGCTATGAAATTTACGGTTGCGGTTTTACCCGGCTCTAAAGAGGCGTGGATGTTGTAAAGATCGACCGTAAAGCCGTGCGTCTCGTCCTGGGCGCGCTCTAGGTTGGTTAAGTGGATGGTTACGTTGTCGCCTTTATTTACCTCGATATGCTCAGGGTTGATGTGGCTTCTGATCATCGTAGCGTAGACGGTTACGTTTTTGCCGTTGCGCTCGATCCTCTCTTGTCCGGCGAGAGTTACGAACGGACTTTCTTTACCGGTGCGAGAGTTTGTTCCCATGGCGTAGGTGGTAGCCGGTTTTAGCTTGCTAGCCGCGATCGAAACTACGTCGTGAGGTTCGCCTAGAGGTATCGGCATATCGTATAAAAGCTCCATTTTTGAGCCGGCTATGTCGATTAGCTGGTGGTTTTGCGGGTGAAGAGGGCCTACGGGATTAAAGCGATCGATCGAAAGTTTATCAAGAGCGATAGCGTATTTACCCTTAGGTTTGGCCGATTTTCCCTCCATAGTATCTAGGTGTCCGATGTTATAGTGAACGTTAATCCTATCTAGGACTTTTAAATTTTTATAGTCCCATTTTACGATTTGGCTATCGACGTAAAGCGATGTGTAGATGACTCCGTCTTTTTCGTCGAATGAGTTGTGTAAAGGTCCAAGGCCGAGTTCTACTTGTCCGTGTAGAGTTTTAGCTAGATCGAGTACCGGGATGCCGTAAGGATCGGTGCCGGCAAAGTCTTTTTTATCGATTAAATTTTTAATTTTTTTAAAATCAAAAACCGTAGCGTGAGTATCTAACTTACCGCCGATAACGATATAGCGGCCGTCCGGAGTGACGTCTACGCCGTGCGGGCTCTTTGGCTCAGGGATCAAAAATAACGCGCCGGCTTTAACGGCAGCCTCTATCGTAACTACTCTGTGGCCGTTTATTTCTCTGTAGTTTTTCTTATCTTGAGCTAGTTTTTCTAAAATTTGCCAGTTATAAACGTGCAAATAGTCCGTATCGTTTCTGCTGGCGCCCGCTTCAAACGGAGGCAAGCCCCTTTCGATACCGCCCGTATACATCTCGGAGTTTATCGAGTTTGTAAACGCCCAACCGAAGCTCTCGCCCTTACCGGCGTCGCTTAGATCCTGCCAATACGGAGGAAGCTCAAGCGAGAAGGAAGCTTTCTCGTCTATTTTGCCTTTCGGATAGTCGAATTTCCAAAACGTTACCGCGCCGCGGTATGCGCTTTCGTACTCGTCTATCGAGTGGTAGCCGTTATCTAGCGGAGCCGCGTACTGCGCCGCTTCAATGACGTATTCGCTATTTGGAGTGATGAAGCTGCCGCCGTGTTCGCTTTTTACGATTGGATTAACGACGATTTGAGTAGTTTCGAAATCGTGCAAATTTATAACCGCGATGCGAGGGTTGGCTTTGTCGTTGATGAAAAGATAATCGCCGACGTATTCGCCGTTTTTCTCGGTTAGAGCAGGGTGGTGAGTGTCGCCCCACGAAAGTTCCTTGCCTCTAATCGCGCCGCTTTTTAGGATAGCCTTAGACTCCTCATCAAAGCCGTATCCCTGCCAAGGCTCGGGCGTAAAGACGCCGATAAATTTGTAA
>CAUQJW010000074.1:0-8242 GCA_963518485.1 uncultured Campylobacter sp. | reverse complement strand
GTATCGCCGATCGCCTATACGATGCTTTTTCCGGCGCTAAGCAGACGGGATTATTCTTTACGGGGGCAAACGGTTATAAGTTAAACGAGATAATTAGCGTAAAAGAGTTATTTAAAAAGCTGCTGCATGGCGAAGATAGCTAAGTTTTTTTTTACGGTCCTAGCTCTAATTTTATCTCTTTACGCCTCGGACGAGCGTATATTAAAATTCGATCAAACGTTCGATAAAGCCGATGCGAAAATAAAACGAGAGCTATTTTCGGACCTAAAAAGCCTATACGTAAAAGCTATAATAAACGACGACAAAGACGTAAAAAAAGAAGTACTGCAAAGACTAATAAAAGGCGCTAAAACTTTAGGGCTAGACGGTTCGGCTTACGAGGCCGAGCTTAAATCAAGCGAGCCTAAAAGCGTCCAAAAACCTACCGTAACGGCAAAGACCGAGCAAAAGCCCGTCTTTCCCGGACCGCTTAGAATAAATGCCTTAATAAAAAATAAAGATAATTTAGAGTTGAAATTAAATAAGGAAATCAGAAAAGAGGATATAAAATTTTCAAAATTAAACATCGGCGGAGTTTGCCGAAATATATACGACATAAGCGGCATCCTAGGCGGTTCGGCTAGTACGATTCAAGGATTTTTAACCGAGGAGATACGCATCTCTCAGTTTAATAAAACGACGGTTCGAGTGGTTTTTGCTTCAAAAAAACCTATAAATTTAGATCTTTTTACCGGCGATAAAATTTTAAGCTTCGCCCTTTCAAAACAAAAGACGCAGCAGGATGAAGGCGATATCGTAGTCTCGCCTAAAGAAAAATCGGTAGAGAAAGATCCTAAAAAAGCCGTCAAAAAGCACTCTAAAGCCGGCTCTAAGATCGTAGTTTTAGACGCGGGACACGGCGGTAATGACGCTGGTGCTGTAGGAAACGGTAATATTTACGAGAAAAACGTAGTCCTGGCTATCGCTTTAAAGGCTGGCGAAGAGTTAAAAAGTCGCGGATATAAGGTTTTTTATACGCGCAGTACAGATAAATTTATAAATTTACGAGACAGAACGTCGATGGCTAACGATAAGCTAGCCGATCTTTTCGTTTCTATACACGCCAACGCCGCGCCTAACGCCGCTAAGGCTAAAACTATGCACGGCATAGAGACGTTTTTTTTGTCGCCGGCTCGTAGCGAGCGCAGTAAAAACGCCGCGGCCCTAGAAAATAAATCCGATATCGAAGAGATGAATTATTTTTCTCAACAGACTTTCTTGAATTTCTTAAATCGCGAAAAAATTATCGCTTCAAATAAGCTTGCCATAGACGTTCAGCGCGAAGTTTTAGCAAGCGCTAAGCATATAAACTCAAACGTAAGCGACGGCGGAGTTCGCGAAGCGCCGTTTTGGGTTCTAGTCGGCGCGCTAATGCCCGCGGTACTGCTTGAGGTCGGATATATTACGCATCCTAGCGAAGGCGTTTTTATTAACGACCCTAAATATCAATACGCTATCGCCAAGGGCCTTGCAGACGGTATAGACGTATATTTTTCCAATCGGCAATGAAACCGGCCGAAATTTCGTTTAAAGAAGGCGTGCCTTACAGCAAAAAATACGACGACGTCTATTTTAGCGTAGACGATCCTTTAGGTGAATGCGAACACGTATTCGCATCGGCTTTGGAGGAGATTCGGAGCGATACGATAAACGTTTTAGAAACCGGGTTCGGCACCGGATTGAATTTTTTATTTAGCGCGAAAAAACTTTTAAACTCGGGTAAGAGATTAAATTTCGTTAGTATCGAGGCTAATCCGCTTTGCAAAAACGATTTGGCGAAAATTTACGAGAATTTAGAGATAAGCGACCGGCTTGCGGATAAATTTTTAGCGCTTTATCCGCCCCTAGCGCAAGGCTTTCATCGCGTAAATATTGCGCCCAACGTAACTTTAACGCTTTGTTTTTACGACGTAGCAAGCGCTTTGGACGAGCTTAGCTTTAAGGCGAATTTGATATTTTTGGACGGATTCGCACCCAAAAAAAACGAAGCGATGTGGAGCGACGAGACGATAGAAAAAATATCTCGCCTATCGGCTTGGGATGCTATTTTACGGACGTATACGGCTTGCGGCGCGGTTAAAAGAGCTTTAGAAAAAAACGGTTTTAAAGTTAGTTTGCTAAAAGGGCACGGAAAAAAGCGCGAGATGATAAGCGCGAGATTCGGCGGCGACGTAGGCGAGACGCATCCGGTAAGTGCTTATTTTAGTAGGTTCGATAAAAGTGCGGTAAAAAGCCTCAAAAGCGCGTTAGTAGTAGGAGGAGGCATTGCCGGATGTATCGCCGCGTATAAGCTAAAAGAATTAGGGCTAGAGGTAACGATAGCAGAAAAAGAGAGCGAACTGGCGACTAACGGTTCGTCTAATCATTGCGGTATTTTAATGCCTTTAATAACTAAGCCCGAAGTCAAACTAGGTAGAATGCATCTTAATGCATTTTTGCAGGCTACTAGATTTTACGAAGCGAATTTGGGTTCGGATGAGATGGAGATTTGCGAAGTTACAGATTATGCTTATGACGATAAGCTGGTTTCTAGACTCAAAGAGTGGCTTAAATTTGATGCGAACAACGAAGTTTTCGATATAGATCTAAACTCTATTCCTTACCCTAAAGCCGTAGTAAAAAACGGCGGTAATGCGCGACCGAAAAGAGCTTGTAACGCGGTAGTAAAAGATATAAAAAAGCTTTTCTGGTGCGAGCTGATAGGATTTGAAATTACCGATAACGGTCGCGTAACGGCTAAATTTAAAAATGAAACTAAGATAGAAGCGGACGTTTTAGTTTTGGCTTTGGGTAGCGAAAGCATGGAGTTTTTTAAGGATTATGAAATACCGCTAAGTAGCGTCAGGGGGCAGGTTACGCATATAAAGCCTGCTCTAGGCCCGCTCCCGTTTTCGGCTAAGGGCTATATCTGTAAAGCCGTCGACGGCGCGCAAGTAATAGGCGCAACCTACGATAGAAATTTATTCGTAAAAGAGGCTAGATCTAGCGACGATGCGAAAAATTTAAGCGACGTCGGCGAGTTTTTAAAAGACAAAGACGTTCGGATAATCGGCTCTAACGTCGGATTTAGAGGTTATAGCGGCGATAGATTTCCGATAATCGGAAGACTATACGACGAGGAGTTTTATAAAGACGAATTTAAATCGCTTTTGTGGAGCAAAAATAAAACCCAAAACGAGCCTAAATACGTCCCGAACGTTTACGTTACTACGGCTCACGGATCGCGGGGCCTATGCACGGCAGTGCTTGGAGCGGAACTTATCTGCGATCTCATATTCGATCGCCCGCTTTGTATAGAAAAGTCGCTATTTAACGAACTTCATTCGGCTAGATTTTTGATTAGAAGACTTAAAAAAGGGCTTTGATTTTTTGTATTTTAAGCAGGGGTAAGATTTGCCCCTGCAAGCTTATTTGTAGTTTTTGATTGCCGCGTCCAGGATCTCTTTAGCGGCGTCGGCGTCTTTAAATTCTTTAACTTTAACCCATTTGTTAGGCTCTAAAATTTTATAAGTTTCAAAGAAGTTTTTGATCTTATTTAAAGTGGCCTCAGGTAGGTCTTTGTAGCTCTTGATCCCGTCAAATCTCGGGTCGATCTTGGTGACGGGTACGGCTAGTAGCTTCTCGTCCATGCCAGCTTCGTCCTCCATCACGAGTACGCCGATCAGGCGGCACGGGATCACGCTGCCTGCTTGTAGCGGATATTCGTTTAGCACCAAGATATCGGCAGGATCGCCGTCTGCTGCGAGCGTGTTTGGCACGAAGCCGTAGTTTGCCGGGTAGAACATCGCCGAGTAGAGCACGCGATCGACTACGACCGCGCCGCTATCTTTGTCGATCTCGTATTTGATGTTCGAGCCGTACGGGATCTCGATCACGGCGTTGATTTTGTCCGGGTTTGAACCTGCTTTGATTTTTGAAACGTCCATTTTAATCCTTTGTAAAGCTCCTATCTCGCCAAAAGATTTTGAGATAATTGCCTTGAAATTTAAGTAAGCGATTATATAAAATCTCGGCTAAATTTGGAGTAAAACGAGAACTTTTGCGAGCTAAATTTTAACGGGTCTTACTACGGCAAATTTGAAGCTAGAGCGCAAAATTCGCTTATCGGCAAGGTAGGTTGGAAAACTTAAAATTAGAGGAAATTTAAGGCGGCGAACCGCCCTAAAATTATTTGATTATTTCGATAGTTTTTACGTCGATAGAGGTTTTCATAAAGTCCTTATCGACCTCGCCGTAGATGCGCACAGGCGTATTTTCATCGACGGTTACGCCTCTCCAGTCCTTGTGGTCGATCTCGACTTCGATGGTGTCGCCGTTTTTATCGACGAACTGGTAGTGCTCGGGGCGAAACTCGGATACGATCTTGCCCTCAAGCACGACGCGAGCGTCATCCGGTAGCGCTAGGGCTTGTTTTACCGTGCTTGCGCTCATGGCGCCTTTGCCGACGAAGCCGCCTTGATTTGTTGCGTTTTGCGCGCTTGAGCCAGTAAATCCGCCCGCCGCAAACATAGCGCTTGCAAGAGCCGCTGATAAAACTATTTTTTTAAACATTACGTATCCTTTAAATTTGATGTGATTTTCGTGAAATCATAGGGCGGATTTTAATGATATTTCGTGAATTATTTGTTAATTTGGATTTATGAAAGCTTAAATTTAGAGCCTAGCTTGAGGCTCTAAAAAATATTTATAGGCTATTTACGAGAGCCTTGACGTCGGCTACGATAGGCTCGATAGCGCGCTCGCCGTTTACGACGTGGAGCAGGCCTTTTTCTTTGTAAAATTTGCGTATCGCCTCGATCGGCTCTAGATAGACCTTCATGCGGTTGTTGAAAACCTCGTTGTTGTCGTCGGCTCCGCGTGCTCGTCCGAGTACTCTCTCGCGTGCGACGGCTTCGCTAACGTCCACTTCTATCACGCCTTTTAACGCGATCTCGTTTTGCGCGGCTAGCACCTTGTCTAGCTCGGTCATCTGCTCGACGCTACGCGGATAGCCGTCGATAATGACGTTTGATTTGTCCGAGCTTTTGATCGCCGAGACGATCGCGTTTACGACGACGTCAAGCGGGACTAGGTTGCCCTTTGAGATAAAGCCGTCGATTAGTTTGCCAAGCTCTGAGCCGCTAGCGACCTCTGCACGAAGCAGATCGCCGGTCGAGAAGTGCGCAAATTTAGCATCTTCTTGCGCGATTAGCGATGCGTCGGTGGTTTTGCCGGAGCCTGGGGCGCCGATGATTAAAAACAAATTTTTCATTTTTTCCTTTCTTTGCGGCTCGTCTCTTGCGCGCTTTTAAATGAGCTAGAAATTTCCTCCCTCGATGAACTACGTGTTCTATCTTCGGTCGAAAATTTCTTCGCAACATTTAAATTTATCGCAAGATACTTCGCCTTTTCTTTAAAATAAAAAATAAAATTAAATAAATTTGTAGCGAAAGTATCGCCAAGCTAGACAAGGCGGTTTTAAAATTTAAGCGTGCGCTAGGCGGTATAGCCTGCGGAGCGCCAAATTTTAAAACCAACGACGTATAGCGCGGCGAGACGACGCTTTCAAGCTTATTTTTCTTTTTCTCGTAGCCTTAACCCTAATTCCCTCAATTGCTCGCCGCTAGCTTCGCTAGGCGCCTTAGTTAGCGGGCACTGAGCGCGCTGGGTTTTAGGGAAGGCGATGACGTCGCGGATCGAGCCGGTTTTATTTACTAGCATATTTAGCCTGTCAAAGCCGATCGCGATACCGCCGTGCGGAGGCGCGCCGAAGCTTAACGCGTCAAGCAAGAAGCCAAATTTCTCGCGCTGTTCGGCTTCGTCGATGCCAAGTAGCTTAAATACCTTTTGCTGAACGTCGTTTTTGTGGATCCTCACGCTGCCACCGCCAAGCTCATAGCCGTTAAGCACGACGTCGTGAGCGACCGATAGGATGTCCTCGAGATCTGGCTCGTCGATGTTTTTAGGCATGGTAAACGGATGGTGCATGGCTGAGTATGACCCGTCGTCGTTTTGCTCAAACATCGGGAAGTCAAGCACCCATAAAAACTCCATTTTGTTTTGGTCGATGATGCCCATTTGCTCTGCAAGGAAAATCCTAAATCGTCCCATGTAGTCAAGTACGACTTTTTTCTTGCCGGCGCCGAAAAATACGACGTCGCCGACTTTTAGATCGCAGCGCTCTACTATCTCGTCAAGGTCGCTTTGCTCGAAAAATTTGCAAAGCGGTCCTTTTAGCCCGTCCTCTTTCATTTGGAAGTAGCCAAGACCTTGAGCGCCGAATTTACGGACGAATTCCTCAAATCTATTCATCTCGCGCTTGCTAAAGATGTTGTCGCCGTTTGGCACTTTTAGCGCTTTGACGCGGTTTTTCTTAGGTTCGGTTGCGATTTTGCTAAAGATTTCGTTGCTAGAGCGCGCGAAAATGTCGATAACGTCGATCATCTTTAGATCGTAGCGCAGATCGGGCTTATCGCTGCCGTAGCTCTCGGTCGCCTCTTTGTAACTCATGCGGCGGAAAGGGATTTGGATATCGTATCCGCATGCGGCAAATACGTCTTTTAGCATATTTTCAGCCATATTTAGAATGTCTTCTTGCTCGATGAAGCTCATCTCGATATCTATCTGCGTAAATTCAGGCTGTCTATCCGCGCGCAAGTCCTCGTCGCGGAAACATTTTGCGATTTGAAAATATTTATCAAAGCCGGAACACATCAAAAGCTGTTTGAAAAGCTGCGGACTTTGCGGTAGGGCGTAAAACTGGCCCGGATATACGCGGCTAGGCACTAGATAGTCTCTGGCACCCTCAGGAGTCGCACGGGTTAAAATCGGCGTTTCAAACTCTATAAAGCCCATTTTATCTAGGCTGTTTCTAGCCGCGATTGCCGCTTTTGAGCGCATTTTAAAGATATTTTGAAGTTTTTCGTTTCTAAGGTCCAAAAATCTGTATTTTAGCCTGATGTCCTCATTAACGCTCTCGTCGCCGATGACGAAAGGCAGCGTCTCGCTCGGGTTTTCTACTATCACTTCGTTTGCGACTACTTCGATCTCGCCCGTTTTTAGGCGCGGATTTACCAGGCCTTCGCCGCGAGCGCGGACTTTGCCTTTTATCCTCAGCACGTACTCGTCGCGAACGTGCGACGCGGCCTCGTGAGAGCTCTTGCTATCTGCCGGATCGCAGACGATCTGGATCAGTCCCGTGCGATCGCGCAGGTCTAAAAATATAACGCCGCCGTGGTCGCGGTAGGTATTTACCCAGCCGCAAAGCGTAACTTCTTTGCCTATGTCGGCACTGCTTAAATCAGTGCAGTAATGGCTACGCATTTTCACTCCTTTTGCTGTTTTTAACGCGCCCATTATACTAGAAATTTGCTTGCTCCCAGCTTTTTTAAAACAAAATGTGATAAAATCCGTTCTATGAAAAAAGAGAATTTATTACTTCCGGCTAAGGTAAAAAAAGTCGGCCTGGTCGCAAAAATCAATGCAAATTTAGTTAAAAACGCGCGAACCTTGCGCGAGATTCTAGCTAGGTACGGCGTTCAAATTTTGTTTGAAAACGCGCTCGCTAAACATTTAAATTTAAAAGAGGGCTCAAATTTACATGGATTTGAGGTTTGCGAGCTAGCTACGGAGTGCAATTTTTTGATCTCGCTCGGAGGCGACGGCACGATCATCTCGCTTTGCAGAAACGCGGCCGAGATTTCGCCCTTCGTGCTAGGCATTCATGCGGGTAGGCTTGGATTTTTGACCGATATTACGATGAATGAATGCGAGAAATTTTTCGCCGAGTTTTTCGATGGCAAATTTGAGGTCGAGACCCCTTTTATGCTTGACGTTTTTTTGCACAAAAAAAGCGGCGAAATTTTGCACAAAATCGCATTTAACGATGCGGTAATCGTGGGCGAAAAGGTAGGCTCCATGACGCACGTGGAGGCCTTTTGGAACGAAAAATACTTTAACGCATATTTTGGCGACGGCGTCATCGTCTCTACGCCCGTGGGATCAACCGGATACAACATGAGCGCGGGCGGGGCGATAATCTATCCTTTGAGCGAGGTGTTTTTGGTTACGCCCGTTTGCTCGCACTCGCTCACGCAGCGCCCAGTCGTGCTTCCGCGCGGATTTGAGATCAAATTTAAAACCGCAAGCGCGGCGGTGCTAGTTATCGACGGGCAGGATAGGTATAAGATGAGCGAGCTTGAAAGCGTGAGCATGACGCTAAGCG
>CAUQJW010000073.1:0-8414 GCA_963518485.1 uncultured Campylobacter sp. | reverse complement strand
CGCTTAGCTTTATATCGCGTCCCTGCACGGCTAGCAGCGCAAGCGTAAAGCGCAGTATATCGGCGCTGTACTCCTCGATGCTAACGAGCGGATCGATGACGTTGCCTAGACTTTTACTCATCTTTCTGCCTTGCTCGTCTTTAACCAGAGCGTGCAGGTAGATATCGTCAAACGGCAGCTTGCCAAGCGCGTTTTCGCCCTGAAACATCATCCTTGCCACCCAGAAAAACAAAATATCAAAGCCCGTGATAAGCAGGTTGTTCGGGTAAAATTCGGCCAAATCGCCGTCAAACCATTTCTCGTTTTTTAGCTCCTCGCCGTTACCCCAACCAAGCGTGCTAAACGGCCAAAGCCCCGAGCTAAACCAGGTATCAAGGACATCCGGGTCTTGACGGAAATTTGCGCTTTTGCACTTTGGGCACTGCGTCGGATCGCCTTCGTCCGCCCACTCGTGTCCGCACTCGCCGCAGTAAAATACCGGGATCTGATGTCCCCACCATAGCTGGCGCGAGATACACCAGTCGCGAAGCTCGCGCATCCAGGCGTTAAAACTGTTTATCCAGTGAGCCGGGTAAAATTTAGCTAAGCCTTCGCCGACCTTTGCGATTGCGTCGTCTGCGATCTGTTTTTTGACGAACCACTGCTTTGAGATGTACGGCTCGACGACGTTTTTGCAGCGGTAGCAGTAGCCGACTTGATTTTCGTAGTCTTCGATTTTTTCGACGTTTCCGAGCTTTTCTAGCTCTGCGACGATGACGTCTCTGGCCTCTAGTCGCTCAAGCCCCTTAAACTGCGCGCACTGCTCGTTTAGGATACCTTTTTCGTCAAAAACGGTGATAAATTTTAGATCGTGTCTTTTGCCGACTTCGTAGTCGTTGGTATCGTGCGCGGGAGTAACTTTAACCAGGCCCGTTCCAAACTCCATATCGACGTGCTCGTCGGCGATGATCTCGATCTCGCGACCGATTATCGGCAGGACGACCTTTTTGCCGATCAAATTTTTATAGCGTTCGTCGTTTGGGTTTACCATGACGGCAGTGTCGCCGAAGTAGGTCTCGGGGCGCGTGGTCGCGACAACGATAAATTTATCTTGTTCTCCGGCAAAATAGTATCTCAAATGATAAAGCTTGCCTTTGTTTTCCTTGTGCTCGACCTCGATGTCGCTAAGCGCGCCGTCGTGCGTACACCAGTTTATCATGTAGTTTTCGCGTACGATGAGCCCTTTTTCGTAGAGATTTACGAAGGCTTTTTTGACCGCTTTTCTTAGCCCTTCATCCATCGTAAATCTTTGGCGCGACCATGCAGGCGAGATGCCTAGTTTGCGCATCTGATGTACAATCATACCGCCGCTTTTTTCTTTCCATTCCCAGACTTTTTGGACGAAATTTTCGCGTCCAAGCTCTTCTTTTTTGATACCTTGATTTAGCAGCTGCTTTTCAACGACGTTTTGCGTGGCGATACCGGCATGATCAAGGCCCGGCTGCCACAGCGTTTTGTAGCCGTCCATTCTTTTGTAGCGCGTCATTATGTCTTGCAGGGTAAAGGTTAGCGCGTGCCCGATATGAAGCGAGCCCGTTACGTTTGGAGGCGGCATCATGATGCAAAATTTACGGCCGTCTTTGCGGATGTTTTTGTTCGCGTCTATCTCGAAATATCCGCGTTCTTCCCAAATTTTATAAAATTTATCTTCTATCTCTTTTGCGTCGTAAAATTCCGCCATATTTTATCCTTAATAATCGTTTAAAAAATGTCGGATTCTACTACAAATTTGCTAATAAGATGTTTAAAACGGGTTATTTTTAAGATTAGACAAAGAAAGCGAAGCGGCTAAAAAACCGCTCCGCAAAGGATTATTTGACGATAAATTCGTGCTGAGATAGATCGTAGTCGCTCATACTTTCGTCATACATGTTTTCCGTGATGACCGCGGGTAGCATGCACTTACCGCTCATAACGACGCGAAGAGGCGTATAAAGCGTATTTTTATCGTCTTTATAGTAAAGACTGTAAAAGCTCAAAACCCTATCGTCCTCGATGTTTTGGTGCTCGAGCGTTAAAGAGTTTTTCGTATCCTCCGTTCTTGCATTTGGTACGATGTTTTCGTTTATCACCTCAAAGCAAGGGCTAATCGTCTCGTTTATCACGCCGTTTCTGATAAATTTATCCGTTCTTAGCGTAAGTTTAGAGTAGATGACGTCGTTTACTTTAAGCGCATTAATATCTATCTCTTTGCCGTCTTTATCGACGAAAGTTCTGTAGATATCAAGCCCTCTTTTGTCAAATTTATGATTTACGGCTAGCTTTTTATAGCCTGATGCGCTAACGCCTAGATACACGCTAGCGTTACCCTCCGGCACGATGGTGATTTCAGGCTTTTTCGGAGTGACGTTGATAGCGCCTCTGCCGCTAAAGTCTAGCTCGCGGCCGTCTGCTATTAGCTTAAATTTATTCTCGTTTGAGACGTCCTTGATATAGGCTCTTAGCGCCCTTAGCGTAAACGCGCGCTCCTGCGTGGAGTAAAGCTTGTCTACGTTTTTTATCAAAAAGTCGGCTAAAGAGTCGCTAAATTCGTTCTTTTCGAAGTGATTAGCGTGAAGAAGCAGGATAAAGGCTTTATTTCTCACGCTTGAGCCAAAATCCGACGGATCGTCTGATTGCTCGTTAAAGAAATTATTGCCGACTCCTTTTAGCACCTTCTTGCTCTCTTCGTTTAGTCCTTCGTTTTTAAGCGTAGCGGCCATCAAGTAACCCTCTAGCGCGCCGCCTTCGTATCGTTTTTGATCGTAAAGCGCGTTTAGTTTTGATCTATCTAGCTTGCCTTGCGTACTTAGGATATATGCGGCGTATAGCGCTTGGAAATTATTTACCGGATCGAAATCCCTAAGCCAGCCAAGAGCTTTGCTTTTTACTCCGCTATCTAGTGCAAAGCCCGATTTTTCAAGCGTTAGTAGCATATCGATAGCGTAGACGGAGGCGAAGTTGTTCGTATAGCTTAGCTGATTCCAGTAGCCGATGCTGCCGTCTGTTTTTTGCATTTTGATTACGTCTTGCATGCCTGAAAGGACGAATCTTTTTCTGTCGGCTTCTCTTGCTTTAGCCTCTTTAGAGTCGCCGCCTCCAAGCACTAGGAAATTTAGCTCAAAAAGCTTACTAGAGCGCTGTTCGGCGCATCCGTAAGGGTAATTTACGAGTTTATCGCTGTTTGCGCTTAGCACGCCTTTGATAGAGCTTGAAGCGTCTATCGTGATATCGTTTAACTCTTCGTCCAGTTTAAAGGTCTTTTTCTCGCTCGCGTAAAACGTCTTAGCATAAGTGCTTAGCGGATAGGCGTGTATGACGTCTAGTTTTTGCGAGTAGGAGTAGCCCTCTTTGCCGTCGTTTGCGGTGAAATTTATATACGCTTTGCCCGTAGCGTTAGCATCGACCGTGAAATTTAGCTTGGCGTTTTCCTCTGGTTTTAGCTCGATACTATCTACGCCTAGTTTCGCATTTAGGTTGGTATCTAGGCTCAAGGCTACTTTTTTTGGCTCTTTAGTCGTGTTTATCACTCTTAGCGAGTAGTTTATCTTATCGCCCTCGATAAGATACGCCGTTTGAGTCGGTTTTAGGATGACGTCGTCTTTTACCTTTATGGCATTTACGCTAAAGCCGAGTTTATCGCCGGCGACGCTAAGCGCGGCTAAATTTATCTCGGAGTTAAAGTCGCTAGGCACTTCTATCTCGAAATTCGCTACGCCGTCGGCACCGGCTTTTGCCGTTTGCATTTTGATATAGGTTTGTATATTTTTCTTATCTACCGGACTGGCAAATTTAGCCATCCTCATCTCTAAAAGAGCAGCCGCAGCGTCGCCGCCGAAGCTTAGCACCTTGCCGTCTTTTTTAAATCCGCTTAAATTTGCGTAAAAGTCGTAATCAAGCACTCCGTCGTTTAAAATCGTATCGAAAAACTCCAGCGGGCTTTTTAGCTTTTGGTTGGTGATTTGCAGTACGCCCTCATCGACGGCAAATATCGTAACCTCGGCGTTTGGCTCGGTTTTTACGCTAGCTTTAAATTTAGAGTTTGACCTTACGGTTTTTGGCGCCTCTATGAGCGTATTTGCTCTGCGGTAGGATTTGTCGGCCTTTACGTAGATTTTATCGTAGGTTCTAAATGGCAGAGTATCGTTGTCCGCTACGCGCACGACCGAGGCCGTGACGTAAAGCCCCTCAAAGTCGAAATCAAGGTTAAATTTAGCGCTTGCGACGTTGTTTTGGACGTTTACGACTTTGTATTTTTTGACGTCGCCCGATTCTAGCGTGACGATAGCGATGCCGCTTTTTAGCACGGAGCTTACGTCTGCTATTAGCTCGTCGCCTTTTTTATAGATTTTTTTGTTTAGCTTGATTTTGGCTTTTGCCAGCTCTTTTGTCGGCTGTAGCGTTTCGCCGTAATCCCAGCCGCTGACGTAAATGTTTAAATTTGTCGAATGCCCGCTAAGGATGTCTGAAACCGTAACGACGTAATCGCCGCTTTGCTTAAAGTCGTAGACGAACTCGTTTCCGCTAAGGGTATCGCTAAAGACCTTTTCGTAGCGACTGTGCCATCTTAGATAGCCGTCTTTATCGTAGTTGTAGTCCCAGATTTCTTTTTTTATCTCGATAGCTTTTTGCCTGTCTTTTATCTCCTCGTCCTTAAACGGATCGATACTTACCAAATTTAGCGTTAGTTTAGAGTTTGAGTCGATGTAGGTATCGTTTGCTTTTACTCCCACCATCGCGTCAAACGGATAAACGTTAAAGTTCTTGCTAGCGCTTACGTTTTTGCCGTCGTCGTTTATGTTAAAGACCGCCGTGCCTTTTAAAACGCTTGCGATTTTGGATTTATTTTCCAGCTTAAATACGGTTTCGCCCTTGCCCTCATCGTCTAGTTCTACTTGCTTGACGCTTTGGTCTAGGCCGTTTGCGGCGTATTCGTCGTTGCTAAATTTATACTCTTTAAATTTATCGTTTTTGTAGTCTTGTTGATATAGATTTATCGTTACGTCGCCTTTTAGATTTGCCGCCGCGCCGCCGAAAAGATACGCGCTTTGCAATTTAACGTCCATAACGTCGCCTAGAGCGTAAATTTCTTTTTCGAGACTAACCTCGTTTTTGATGCGTTGCGGAGTAAAAGACTCTACGGAAAAGTCGTAGCTATCTATGAGCTTGTTAGCAAAGATTATCTCAAGCCTAAACGAGCCCGTTAGCTCCGAGTTTACCGGCTCGTCGAAATTTATGACGCCAAGCTCGGTCGTATTTACGCTTTTATCTAGGATCGTTTTATTTTGCGGATCTTTGATTTTTAGCTTAACTGGCATATTTGCTAGCCCCTTAAACAGCGCGTTTTTGATGATGATCTCGCCTTTTATATTTTCCTGCGGGCGGATGATATCGCTGGCAAAATGCAAATAAGCGTCGTAAATTTCGCTTCTATCTTGAACGTCTAAATTCGACTCCTCGTTTAGGCGTTTGTTTTGCGATAGAGCGATGAAGCTTTGCTCCTTGCCTAGCGTTACGACCGCGCTTGCTACGTCTTTGCCGATGTCTTTTTTATTAAATTTAAATACGCCTTCGTCGTTTGTGATACCGCTTGCGATGAGGCTATTTTTAGCAGAGTAAATTTTAACGTCCGCGTTTGCGACGACTTCGTTTTTACTTAGGCGGTTGGCAAATAAAAACACCTCGTCTTTTGAAATTTTCGCGCTTAGGCCGATGTCGGTTAGATAGATGGCTTTTTTGGCGCTTTTATCTTTATCGTAGTAGATCGTGACTAGATAAACTCCGTCGCCGCCCTCGGCAAAGTCAAGCTTTATTTTGTATTTTTGCATCTCGTTTTGAGCGCCGCCTAGGTCGTAGTTTTTGCTTGCGACTTCTTCTACGTAGTCATCAAGCGGAGTCTGGGTAAAATTTAAAAAGTATCTTAAATTCGGCTCTTTTAGCTTTTCTACGACGACTTTAGCGGTATTTAAATTTACGCCTTTTACGCCGATTTCACCGGCGCTAGATAAATAAGAGCCTTTATCGGTAAATTCCAAAAACGGCTTATAATCGCCGGTTTTGACGCTAAACTCAGCATCTTCTCGCAAAATTCTATCCTCATCGCCAAAGCCTTTTTTTAGCGTGACTTTGTACTCGGTTTGAGGCTTTAGTTCGTCGCTGGTTATATCGACGTAGCGGTAGTATTTTGTATCGCTGTTATCGGTGTATTCCAGTTCGCCTACTTGTAGATTTTTTATACCGTCTATTTTTACGTATTTATTTAGGTTGTATGTATCGAGCCAGTCGTTTAAAAATATCCTAATGCCTAGCTTGCCGCCCTCTAGGCTAACGGCTTTGACGTCGTCTAAATACATAGTTTTAGCTCTATCGTTATCGACGAATTTTTCTTGTTCTTCAGGCTCGTTAGTCGCCTCGTAGTCGTCGTTTAGGTTTGCGCCGGCCTTGCTTTTTAGATTTTTCGAGACGGCAAATACCAAATTTTCGCCTTTTTCAAGTAGCTTTATTTGAAAGCTTTTAGGAGTTTTGGCTACGATTTTGTATTTGATGTTTTGCTTGGCCAAATTTTGCTTATCGTAAATTTTAAAATTCGCCGTAAATTCTTCCTCGCTAACCTCGTCGTTAAATACCGCTAAAAAGGTATCTTTGGCGTATTCGGTTATGCCCGAGAGCTCAAAATCTCCGCCGTAAATTTTAACCTTGCTTTCGCCTTTTTTGCACGAGTAGCTTACGCCCTTTGCCAGCGGTTTTTTTGGATAAAACAAGATAGAGTCCGAGCCGTATTCAAAGGCGCCGCTGATTTCGGGCGAACACTCGATTATCTTTTTGTGCGTTACCTTGCCGATTAAAGACTCGTCTTTTTGCGCGTATTCTACGCCTAGGCTCACCGCGCCGCCTGCTAAAATTTTGCTTCCGCCCTCAAGCGTAAAGGCGCTTAAATTTGCCGCCAAAACGCAACTTAGGCTTAAGCCGACTAACTTAAAACGCATTAAAATCTCCTTATTTCCATGTTTATTTCGCTTAGATTCGAGTTTTCATCCAGACATCCGAGCTTGTGTTTGCCTTGCGTTAAATTTAACGTATTTTCGCTAGCGTTTTTTACTTTTTCCCACTCGTTTTCGTCTATCTTGAGATATATCTCATCGCCGATATAAGCGTAGCATTTTAGCATAACTTTAGTTAAATTCTCATCGCTTAGCAAAATTTGATTATTCGTCGGCATGGCAACGAGGGGTTTATAGCTTTTAAATTTATAATAACAAGGACTATCTTTGATGTCTGCTTGCGTTATAGCGCCGTTTTTGAGTAAAAACCCGACCTCTTCGCTCCTGATACTCTCGCAAACGTCTTTTAGCTCTACGCCCTCTATCAGCCAGTCGTCTTCCTCGTCTTTGCACTCTTTAAATTTAAACGCGTCAAGGCAGGTTTTTTTGCTCTCTATGCCGCTTGGAGCGCTCATGAAAGACGGTTTTTGTTTTTGAGCCAGTAGTTTAAAGACGTCAAAAACTGCGCGCGAGGCGTCGCTAAATCCGCTTAAATTTTGCGTCTTTTTGCCGTTAAAGTTACCAAACCACACCGCGACCGTGTAGTCGCTATTTACGCCTATCGTATAGATATCGCGAGAGCCGTAGCTGGTGCCGGTTTTAAAGGCGATTTGAGGCGTATTTTCGGCGTATTGCCACGCGACGCCAAGATAACTGCGGGAGGCGGAGGAGAGCATTTTTGAGGTTAGATACGCGCTTTGCGGGCTGATTAGCCGTCCGTAGCCGCTAAGCGTCTTGCCTGCGACTTCAAGAGGCTTTAGCTCGCCGCCGTTTGCGTAGATCGTGTAGAGGCGGGCTAAGTTTAGCAAGCTCATCTCTGCGCTTCCAAGCGCGATACTATCTGCGTAAAATTCCTTTGGACGGCTCACCAAATGCACGCGCGAAAGCAGCTCGTAGAGCGAATTTTCGCCAAGCTTGTTGTTTAGGCTAACGGCCGGGATATTTAGGCTGAGCGCTAGCGCCTCGGTCGCCGAGATGATGCCGAAAAACCTACTGTCGTAGTTTTTGGGCGCGTACTCTCCGAGGAAAATTTCCGTATCTATCATCTGGCTTTTTGGCGTGATGAAACCCTCGTCGAGTCCTAGCGAAAATATAAACGGCTTTAGCGTGGAGCCCACGTTTCTGCTCATCGTTACGCCGTCGTTTTGCCCCTGCGCAGCGCGCCAGTCGTGCGAGCCTACGTATGCCGCTACGCTCATATTTTTGTTGTCGATGATTATCCCGGCGGCATTATTTGCGTCTTTTGATTTTAGCGAGGCTGCGGTATTTTTTATCGCGTTTTCGAGTAAAATTTGCAAATTTAGATCTAAATTCGAGTGCGTAACGCCGTTTTTTAGAGCTTGCGCGGCGTAGTGC
>CAUQJW010000072.1:0-8511 GCA_963518485.1 uncultured Campylobacter sp. | reverse complement strand
CCGCTTACTTTAGGATAGACTATTACGTCTTGCTGGCTCGTTAGAGTCGCGGCGTAGTCAAAGCCGATCGGCACGTCTGATTTTTTAGCTACGAATACGTCGATCTTTGAGGGCGGCATTTGCATTTGCCGAGCGTCTGCTTGCTTTTTATCGTCGGAGCAACCGGAAAATAACGCGCATACGGCTAACGCAAGCGCAACCGAATATATTTTTCTCATGAATTTACCTTTTTTTATTAAATTACGTTTTATCGCATTTTGAAATCGTAATATAAATTACATCTAATAGAACGACCGATTATATCTTTAAAAATTTTAAAAATCAAATTTAACGCCTTATCGCGCCGTTTAGAAACAAATCTACGCATATTTTTACGTATTTATCGCGTTCTTTTTTACTTAGTTTGACCTCTTTATTTAATAAGACGGAATAGTAATGATGCGGGCTTCTAAGTAGCGCGATAAAAATAGCCGCCGCCGTAGTCGGACTTAGATCGTGATTTAACTTTGATTTTACGTTTTCTCGGCTAAAAAAATCGATTAAAATTTTATCCACTTTATCTAAAATCTGATTCAAAAAATATTTTCCTATTTTGCCGTCGTTTTTAGCCCCTTCGCTCATTACGATCCTGGTTATTAGCGTGCTTTTTTTTTCGCAAATAATATCAAAAAGTACGGTCGCGAATTTACTTAAAAAATCCTCTATTTCATAGGTGGATCGTAAATCTATTTTTTCGCAAATTTTGTTATAAAATTGATCGAATCCGCGTTCTAAAATCGCTCTAAAAAGACCTTCTTTGTTCTGAAAAAATTTATAAATACTAGCTAGAGAGCCGCCGCTTTTTTTTATTATATCCGTTAGGCTGGTATTTTCGTAACCTTTTTCTAAAAATATATCAAGTCCGGCTTGAACGAATTTTTCGTATCGTTCGCTACCGCGCTTAGAGATTTTTGCCATATTCGTCTCCCGTTTTTGATTTATAATATCATATTTTAGCATAACAGACATAAGATAACGGCGTTAATTTTTAGGATATGCAAATATCGTTTCGCGTGAAATTTTAATGCGCTCCGCATCGTCTTTGGCATAGGCTTTTATGCCGACCGTTATGGTTTTGCCGATTTTATCGTTTATTTTTTTTGAGCTTAAAACGACGACGATTTTCTTCTTTTCGCCTTTTTTTAGCGAAATTTCTTCTCTAGGGCGTTCGATTTTTATATCCGTATCGTTAACGTCGAAGTAGTAGTCATGCTCTTTGTCGCTCGTATTTTGAAATAAAAATATATAAGCGTTTTCGACGTCGCCGTTTTTATTGATTTTATACAGCTCGCTCGTGCGGTTGATATTTAAAAGCATATATTCTTTTTTTGTGCTCATTAGCGCTAATGCCGTCGCGGCTATGCCTATGACGATTAGGTATCCGATAGTTTTAAATCGTAAGTATCGTACTTTTTGCTTGGTTTTTAGCGAGTTTGCGCTAGTCCAGCTAATAAGGCTAGGTAAATTTAGTCCCGACATCGTTTTAGTACATGCATCGACGCATTCTAGGCAGTTTATACACTCAAGCTGCATACCTTTTCTAATATCTATGTGCGTCGGGCAAATTTTTACGCAACTCTCGCAACCGGTGCATTCGTTTTGCGGGTCGGGCGGCTTTTTCCACAGTTTTATCCGACCGTCGTAAATTTTACCGCCGCGCCTTTCGTCGTAGATAACCTGCATACTATCGTCATCTAGCATAGTAGACTGTACTCTAGCGTAGGGGCAAACGTATATACAAAATTTCTCCGCCAAAATAACCACGTCGTATATTAAAAACAAAGCGATACTTAGCCAAATTCCCATTAAAAGTCCGTGTTCTGACGGGTTTGCGATTCTAGCTAAAAACTCTTGCGGCGGAACGAAAAGCCAAAGAACGTTCGCCGCGGCGATACAGGCCATAACCGACCAAATCGCTACGGCTAAAAATTTTTTAAAAAAGGACGCATTGCTAGGAGCTTGTTTATTCGTTGCGTTTCTGCGGATTTTTAAAAACTTAGTTTGGATTAAATCGCGGTAAATAACGCGAAATATCGTCTGCGGACAGCTCCAGCCGCACCAAACGCGCCCGCCCAAATTCGTTATAAAAAATATAAAGACGAAAAATATAATAATGACGAAAGGTATCAAGTAAAGCTCTTGAACGTCAAATTTAGAGAAAAATAAATGTATTTGATTGCGTTCGAAGCTTATTAGAAAAAAGCGATTTTCGTCGATGCTTAAAAAAGGCAGTATCAAGGCGATAAAGGTGATTAGGGTATATCCGATATAGCGCTTACGGGCGTATTTGAAATAATTTTTAAATTCCTCTTTCGTCATTATTTCGTATCTCCGATTTTGTGGTTATAAAAAAATGATGTTTTTATGTATTCTAGTCTCATAACGTTAAAATAAAATTAAAAGTCGAGATTTTGAGAATTTTATGATATAATGCCCGTCTATTTTAATTGAAAGGTGGTGAGGACGTTGCCCGGTATAAAGGTACATCCTAACGAGTCTTTCGACGAGGCGTATAGAAAGTTCAAAAAGCAAACCGACAGAAATCTAGTCGTAACGGAAGTTCGCGCTAGAAGATTCTTCGAGCCTATGACCGAGATCCGCAAAAAGCAAAAAATAGCGGCTCGTAAAAAAATGCTTAAAAGACTTTATATGCTTAGACGCTACGAGTCAAAGCTCTAACCAAAGGGTCGCTTCGGCGGCCTTTTATTTTTATAAACCCTCATTTAACTCGCATCAAAGCCAAAATTTGCCATAATCGACGAAAAAACTAAAGGAAAGCAATGGCGAAAGTGCCGATCGGCGAAGCTGCGGAAATTTTAGGCGTGACTAAAGAAGCTATCTATAATCGTATTAGGCGAGGAACGCTAAAGAGCTCCGAGAGCGACGGCGTTAAATACGTTTTTATAGGCGACGAACCGAAAAAAAATCGGCAGCTCAAAGCGAAAACCAAAAAGCAAACCAAGCAAACGAAGTCTACCGAGTCTGCAAAGATTAGTCTAGATCTATCCGAGTTTTTACTCAAAGAAGTCGACGAGTTAAAAGAACAAAATCAAAATTTGCTAAAAGATAAAGATAGGCTTTTTCGCGAAAAAGAGCAAATTTTAATAGAAAATAAAGCCGAAATAGCCAAAATTTACGAAGATAGAGACGAAAAGCTGAGGTACTTCCTGTCCATGCTAGAACGTCCTTTGATAGCGCGCCAAAATGGCGAATACGTAGCTCCTATCGACGTAGAGTTCGCAGTAGACGAGCTACCTAGGAAATGGGTGGGTTTGAGCGAATTTTTAAACGGTCTAAATTTAGACGGCAAAAAGCTCAAAAAATTACAAAACGATATAATCAAAAAGATAGGAAAAGCTAAGTTTATAAAATTTAAGGATGGAATTATAATGGTAAAAAGTAAAAAAGCGGCAAAAAAAATGATAGGAGAATGAGATGCTTAAACATATCAAAAGAGTAGCAAGCTACGCTGCGGTCGGCGGCTTTGGCGCGATCGTGATAGCAGGGCTGGCCGGCTGCGGCAGCAACGATAACGGCGGCGAAAGTAGCGCGCTAAACGAAGCGGCGCAAAAAACGGGAGCCTTCGTAATCATCGAAGAAACCGCGCCTGGCAAATATAAAGTTCTAGAGGAGTATCCGAGCAGCGAAACTCGCGTCGTGCTAAAGGACATCAACGGCACCGAGCGCGTGCTAAGCAAAGAGGAGATGGATAAGCTAATCGCCGAGGAAAACGCCAAAATCGACGCCGGAACGTCGAATCTAACCGGCTCAAACGCTCAAAACGCGCAGCTAAGCAGCGGCGGTATGAGCCTTGGCGAGACGCTTCTAGCCTCGGCTGCGGGCGCGATCATCGGCAGCTGGATAGGCAACAAGCTATTTAACAACCCTGGCTATCAGGCGCAGCGCCAAAGTGCGTATAAAAACCCAAGCGCGTATTCAAGGAGCGTAGATAGCTTTAACAAAGCCAAAGCCGCTAGCTCGGCCGGTAAACCAAGCGGCGGAAAGAGCGGATTTTTCGGCGGATCAAGCTCAAGTTCAAGCTCAAGTTTCGGAGGATAAAATGATAAATTTAAAAAAAATCGAACCGCTAAATAGCGAATTTTTAGGCGAGATCGGCTTTACCTGGCACACCGATCCGGACGGCAGCGACTACGTAGCAGACGAGCTGGTCGAGGTTAGCGAGTCGCAGGCCGAGGCATACTATAATGCCGCAAACGAGCTATACGATATGTTCGTCGCAGCCGCCCAGCACGTCATCGACAACAACCTCTACCACGAGGTCGGCATCCCGTTTAACCTCGTAGATCTCGTGCGCGAAAGCTGGGAAAACGACGTGCATTGGCACCTTTACGGTAGATTTGACCTTGCAGGCGGGCTGGATGGCAAGCAGGTAAAACTCATCGAATTTAACGCCGACACGCCGACTGCGGTGTTTGAGACGGCGATCATCCAGTGGGCGGCGCTTAAATTTAACCGCATGGACGAGAGCGCGCAGTTTAACGACCTTTATGACGCTTTAAAGCAAAATTTTAGACGCCTCGTGACGCTAGATGAGGAGACCGAGAGCTTTAATGAGCACTATGAGGGTTGGAAAATTTTATTTAGCTCGGTGGCCGGTAGTAGCGAGGACGAGCAGACCGTGAAGCTACTGCAGTATATCGCCGAGGAGGCGGGCTTTCACACGGCGTTTGCTTACGTCCACGAGGTCGTATTTAACGACGAGGAGGGCGTGTTTTTTGACGGCGAAAACTACGAGTACTGGTTCAAGCTCGTGCCGTGGGAGGACATCGCCGTAGAGGAAGGCGAGCTAGCCATCATCCTAAAAAACATCGTCCAAAATCAAAAAGCCATCATCCTAAATCCCGCATACACGCTGCTTTTCCAAAGCAAAGGGATACTAAAAATTTTATGGGATTTATATCCGAATCACCCGCTTTTGCTCCAAGCTAGCGACAAGCCGATCGCTGGTAAAAAATGCGTGAAAAAGCCGGTTTTCGGGCGAGAGGGCGCGAACGTGAGCGTGATCGAGGCGGACGGTAGCGTGAGCTTGCAAAACGGCGGCGACTACGGAGCAAACCGAGCGATCTATCAGGAATTTTACGAATTTAACAAAGACGCCGCCAACAACAGCTATCAAGCGGGAGTGTTTTTCGCCTATGAAGCGTGTGCGCTAGGATACCGCAGGGGCGGCGAAATTTTAGATAACTACTCCAAATTCGTGGGGCATTTTATCAAATAAGGACGCAAAATGAAAATAGTCTGCCTCGATGCCGCGACGCTTGGAAGCGACGTAAATTTGGACGTTTTTGGGCAGTTTGGAGAGTTTGTTAGCTTTGAGACGACCGCCGCGCCTGAGCGCATAGAGCGGCTAAAGGGCGCGGATGTCGTCATCACGAACAAAGTCATAATCGACAAAGAGACGATGGACGCGACAAATTTAAAGCTAATCTGCATAAGCGCGACAGGTATGAACAACGTCGATCTCGCCTACGCCGCTACAAAAGGCATCGCGGTGAAAAACGTCGCCGGGTATTCCACCGCTAGCGTCGTGCAGCATACGTTTGCTTGCCTTTTTGCACTGACTAATCGCATCAAATTTTACGATAATTACGCGCAAAGCGGCGAGTGGGCAAAGAGCGAAATTTTTACGAATCTAGACCGCAGTATCGGCGAGATCGCTGGCAAGAGTTTTGGCGTCATCGGCCTTGGCGAGATCGGCAGGGGCGTAGCGCGCATTGCGGCGGCATTTGGTGCGAGGGTAAGCTACTACTCAACTAGCGGCGTAAACGCGAACGCCGAGTTTAAAAGGCTAAATTTGGACGAGCTTTTAAGCGGCTGCGATATCGTGAGTATCCACGCTGGGCTAAATGAAAAAACGCGAAATTTGATCGGCGAGCGGGAGTTAAATTTAATGAAAGAGGGCGCTATACTGATGAACTTCGGACGCGGCGGTATCGTGGATGAGAGCGCCGTAGCCCGCGCGATAGACGGGCGAAACTTGCGATTTGCCTCGGATGTGCTGGAGACCGAGCCTATGCGCGCGGATCACCCGCTGCTTCGTATCAAAAACAAGGAAAATTTGATACTCACGCCGCACGTAGCTTGGGCGAGCTTTGAGGCTAGGCAGCGGCTAGTAGCGATGATCGCGGAAAATATAAAAGAATTTTTGAAAGGATAAAAATGGCAACTGAGCATAGTTTTGATATAAGCGCGGCGGTCGATATGATGGAGGTCAAAAACGCGCTAGAGACGGCAAAAAAAGAGATCGCTGCGAGATATGATTTTAAGGGGCTTGCGGCCGAGGTGGAGCTAAACGAAAAGGAAAAAATCATCACGCTTCTTAGCTCTAGCGACAACAAAATCGACGCCCTAAAAGACATCGTGATCTCAAAGCTCATCAAGCGAAATATCCCGCCGGTAGCCGTGTCTGAAAGCAAACGCGAGAGCGCGAGCGGCGGAAACATCAAAGCGACGCTAAAGCTAAACGACACCCTAGATAGCGAAAACGCGAAAAAAATCACCAAAGCGATCAAGGACGCAAAGCTAAAAGTAACTGCGGCAATCCGCGGCGAAGAGGTGCGAGTAAGCGGTAAAAGCATCGATGATCTGCAAGAATGCATAAGACTCGTGAAGGGGCTAAATTTGGAGCTACCGATAAACTTTAAAAATTTGAAATAACGGTTTTACTTTTGGATTTATACTTTGTCGGATTTAAATTTTAAGCTTAGAACTTTTATAGTCGATCGACGCTTAAAATTTAAATCTACTGCATCTACGTCAAAAAACGCGTTTTACCTTTTTACGCTCAAATTCGTTTTGTTTAAATTTAAGCTACGACTCTAATATAAAAAGATTTATAAGCGCAATCGCAAATATTATCGCTAAGATTTACGTAAAATTTATTTAAATAAGTTAAACTAGTGCTTTAAAATTTTATTTTCAGTAAAATATAAGTAAAATACGCGATAAATTTAAAAAGGAATTAATTATGGGTTTTAAGAATATTATAGAAAGATTTGCGATTAATTACGCCCATAATACCATGCAAAAATCTCTTTATAATGGCCTAAATATCGACATCTTAGATAAAAAATACGTAAAAACGCCGCGCGAAAATACCGAGTATATGCTTTACGCTCACGTGCCGTTTTGCCACACGTTTTGTCCGTATTGCTCGTTTCACAAGTATCATTACGAGCAGGAACTGGCTAAAATTTATTTTGAAAATTTAAGGCAAGAGATGCGGCAGGTTAAGGCCGCAGGCTTTGATTTCGGCTCGCTTTACGTCGGCGGCGGCACGACGCTCATAAACGAACCCGAGCTTGAAAAAACGCTCGTACTGGCTAAAGAGCTTTTTAATATCAAAGACGTGTCCTGCGAGAGCGATCCAAACCACATCCAGCCCGAAAATTTAAAGAGATTTCAAGGACTCATCGACCGCCTAAGCGTGGGCGTACAAAGCTTTGACGACGAGACGCTAAAACGCGTAGCTAGATACGAGAAATTCGGCTCTAGCGAGGCCTTGCAAGAAAAGCTGAAAAAAGCTCTTGGCGTGCTACCGGTCATGAGCCTTGATCTTATCTTTAACCTTCCTAATCAAACCAAAGAGCAGCTGCTAAACGACATCAAAATCGCAAAATCTATAGCCCCAGAGCAGATCACGTTTTATCCGCTGATGAAGTCGCCTCTTACGCGCAATGCGATCGCAAAGTCGCTAGGCGTCGCAGATAGCGACAACGAGCGCGAATTTTACGAGATCATCTGCGAGAGCTTTAGCGACTATCATCAAAGCAATGCTTGGGCTTTTGGCCGAGATAGCGCGAATTTGCGCGACGAATACGTCGGCAGCCACCACGAGTACGTGGGCGTGGGTAGTGGCGCGTTTAGCTTTTTAAACGGCGAGCTGGTTATCAACGCCTTTAATCTGCTCGACTACGGCCGCCGCGTTAAAAGCGGCGAAAGTCCCGTTATCGCAAAGTGCGGCTTTACGAAAAAAGAGCGGCTAAAATATATCTTTCTCACCGAGCTGTTTGACGGCGGCGTAAATATCGCCAAATACGACGAATTTAATGGCGCGAATATCAAAAAAGAGCTATTTGCGGAGCTAAATTTACTAAGGCTGGTCGGCGCTATCTACGAGGAGGGCGGCCGCATCGTGCCGACGGGATTTGGCAGGTATCTTTGCCTCGTACTCATGCGCGATTTTTACGCGGGCATGGATAAGGTGCGCGCGATATTTAAAGACGACGCGAAGATAAAGCGCAGTAAAATTTTACGCATCATGAGCGAAGAGACGCAGGCTGATTTTGAGGACGCTCTCATCTCGCCTAGAGCCGCAGTGTAAAATATCAGTTAAATTTATGAAGTTTTAAGAAGTATAAAAATATAATCCCGAGCCGTAGATTCGGCTCGGGATAGAGTTTTCCGCGCCTACCCGCTAAGCTTCTAGGGCTTAGCGAATTTAAATTACTA
>CAUQJW010000071.1:0-8538 GCA_963518485.1 uncultured Campylobacter sp. | reverse complement strand
ACCCCCCCCAAACCCCCCCCACCACAAACCCACCCCCCAAAACAACCCCGCCGGCTATCAAAACAACACGACGGTAAGAATAACCGTTCCTAATAACGGCAGCGTCGAAGTTGGCGATACTTTAAATATCGTAATTTATAAACCGAACGGTTCTAGCGAATCTAGAAAAGTACCTATAACGCAGCAAATTATAGATAACGGACACGTTTTGACCGACGTTCCGGTAGAAAATGACAAAAATTCTGTAGTAACCGCCACTATAACTAACAAATACGGAAACACCGGCGGCGAAGGCAGAGATACGATAACTACCGATACGATTGCTCCGACTATTCCAACCGTAAAATTTACAGATGATACAAATAATGACGGATTTTTAAATAAAAGCGAAAATGAAGCAAACGGAGATCCGAATACGACTCCTGTTAAAATTACCGTTCCTGCGGACGCAAATGTAGGAGATAAGCTAGAAATTACTATTACTAAACCGGACGGTACGACCGAGAATAAAACCGAAACCATTACTCCTGAAATAAAAAACAACGGTTATGTTATACCTAACGTTCCTGTTAAAAACGGAGAAATTTCTAAAGTAAGCGCCTATATAACGGATCAGGCCGGAAATAAGGGCGGCGAAGGCAGAGATACGATAACTACCGATACGATTGCTCCGACTATTCCAACCGTAAAATTTACAGATGATACAAATAATGACGGATTTTTAAATAAAAGCGAAAATGAAGCAAACGGAGATCCGAATACGACTCCTGTTAAAATTACCGTTCCTGCGGACGCAAATGTAGGAGATAAGCTAGAAATTACTATTACTAAACCGGACGGTACGACCGAGAATAAAACCGAAACCATTACTCCTGAAATAAAAAACAACGGTTATGTTATACCTAACGTTCCTGTTAAAAACGGAGAAATTTCTAAAGTAAGCGCCTATATAACGGATCAGGCCGGAAATAAGGGCGGCGAAGGCAGAGATACGATAACTACCGATACTACGGCTAAAGCACCGATTGTTACGTTTGTCGAAGATAAGAACGCGAAAGCTACGCCGAATCCTACAAACCCTGACGATACGAGTGATGGTATACTAAATAATCCAGAAAATGCGAGCGACGGCAAGATAGATACCTCAAAAGTCGAGATAAAATTTCCAGGTGATGTAACCGCCGGCGATAAGTTAAACATAACTATCACGGATCCGACTAACCCTAGCCCTATGATGCAAGAAATAACTATAACTCAAGCCATGATAGACAACGGCAATAAATACTCGCTAGACGTTCCAGTTAGAAACGGACAAACTTCTAGAGTGGATGCGACTATTACCGATAAGGCAGGAAATACTAGCGAAAGTGCATACGACGAAGTAAAACTAGTATCCGATAAACCTAAGCCGCCGGTAGTAGATTTTACAGAAGACGTAGATAATAATGGTATTTTATCTCGCGAAGAGAACGGAGCCACGAAAGATACTTCTCCGGTAAAAATAACTATACCGGATCAAACCGGACTGCCAGAAAGTGAGAAAGTTAAAGTAGGCGATACGCTAAATATAAAAATCTCCGGCGGAGGCAACAATGAAACATTTAACGTCAAAATCACTCAAGGAATTTTAGACGACTTAAAAGGCAACGGCTTTATGTTAGACGGTTCAAACAGCTTTGAAAATATAAAATCGGACGGCTCCACCGAAACTGTAACGCCTAATCCTAAAGTTAAAAATTTCGATCAAACGTTCGTTACCGCTACGATAACAAACGAATACGGCAATGCTAGCGATCCAGGAAAAGACTACGTTACGCCTAAAGTCGCTCCGAGAGTTACTTTCACGGAAGATTCTAGTAACAACGGAATGCTAAATTTTTATGAAAACAGAAGCGGCGATAGTAATCTAAAAACTACGACGGCAAAGATCGAGCTTCCTTACGGCGTTAAGGCGGCTGACGATTATTTAAAATTTGATATTACAACAGACAGTACGTCTAATATAAAGCTTAAACTAAGCGATCTTTCGGATACGACCGAAACTGAGATAGCTCCCGGTATCGGTATAACGGCGACTATTTCGGCAGATAAACAAAGTATTACGCTAAAAGGCGTACCGGTATCTAGAGATTTTAAGACGACCATAGAAAATGCCGTAGTTTTAGAAAACAACGGCATTACCGAAAAAAGCGACGTATCTAATAAAGACGAAGTTATAGTCGAAAAAGAGGGCATATACGTAGAATTTGCCGAAAAACAAAGCGTAAAAGTAGATGGCGGCGACAACGCGCTATCAAGATCAGATAGTATGAAGGACGGCAAGGTAAATGAAATAGATGCAATCATCTCGATTCCTAAAAACGTGAGAGATGGCGATATATTAAAACTCGAAATATATGATCCTATCAAAGAGACGACCGAAACGAGGGAATACACTATCCATACGGACGCAAAAGGATTTTTAAGCTCTATAACGTCAAATAACCCGAGCAATTATCCTGACCTAGAAAGTAAATTCCCGTCCGCTCAACAGACTTCAAATCAAAAATACGAATATATACTCAAAGGCGTAGGGCTAGAAGCCGGCGAAAAAACTACCGTAAAGGCTACCTTAGACTACCGAAAAGGAACGGATGACGATGCGGTAACGACGGACGTAAACAAAGAGGCGACTACCCAGATAGAGAACATCAAGGCTCCAGAAGTTATATTTGAAGACGCAAAAGGCGGTACAAGCGTAAGTAGAACCGATGCTAGAAAAGGCGCAAATGGCGACTACCTAACCGACGTTACTATAAAAATTCCATCAAATGCGGTAAACAGCGATAAGATAGAGGTAAAAATATATGAACCAGGTAAAACAATCCCTACGACAAAAATTTACACCATAAATAAAAGCAATAGTAAAAGCGGAAAGATCGACAGCCTAACTGACGAAGACGGTAATCAAATAAATACTACGGCGGATAAGAAAGGTTTCGTTATAAAAGACATAGTGATGAAAACCGGCGAGCAAACCGAAGTAACGGCCAAAGTACTTTCAGAGGCTACTCATAATAATAAAGCCGTAGATGAGAGTGCGGAGACTAAAGCCACCATAACAGTTTCCAACCTAAATAGAGTTTCAATAGCTTTTGATAAAGACGATAACGAAAATTCGCTACTCTCAAGACCTGAAAGCGCAAGCGGAAATAATCTAGCGATCTATAAAACTACCGCTAAAATAACGCTTCCGAATAATATCTTGGAAAAAGACAAGGTAAGTATTGATATAGATGGAACCCAAAAGGATTATATCGTTGAAAAAGAGAACGGCAATCTATTTCTTTCTAATGGAAGCGAAAAATTAGAAATAAAAGACGGTGCGGTAACTATAAAAGATATAGAACTAAAAACGAGCGGCGATACGAAGATTTCGGTTAGCGTTACCGATAAAAACGGAGCGGTTGCAGAGGCTAAAAATAATATCTCTATAGACACATTAAATAACGACATGTTGATTAAGTTCGACGAAGACAAAAACAACGACGGAGTTATAGCCACTACGGCAAATGAAACGACGGCGAGCATTAAGCTTCCGTCAAATACTGTTAACGGCGATATATTAAAACTTAAGATAAATGATCACGAGAAATCATACCTCATCGAGAAGAATGCGAACGGAAAATTTGAAATTACCGAAATAGATTCCGCTAAAAACAAAAGAGGTACGCCGATAGAAGCCGACGATAATAAAATAGTTAAAGTTTCCGTTCCTATTAATGATGCAAGACCTACGAAAGTTAGCGCCGAGGTAGTTGATTACGAAGGTAAGGGCGTGGCTGTGAATTCAACAAACGATATTAAAAAAGCTTCCGGCGGCGGCGATTCGTTCATGGTAACTTATGAGGAGGATACTAATAGAGACGCTAAATTAAGTAGAGCCGAAGCTAATCAAGACGGAACAGCAAGCAAGACGAATGCCGTTATAACGCTACCTGTCGGCAAAATAGCAACAGGCGATAAACTAACGGTAGATATAAATGAGCCAAGCGGTAATAGAAAGCTAGAGTATGTTTTTGCTAAAAATAACGACGGCTCCGTCAGCGCTGTGGATAAAAACGGTAATCCAGTAAATATCGAAGAAGGGCTTATCAAAGTTCCGGTAAACGTTCAAGTCGGTACGCAAACGACTACGAAAGTAACGCTAGAAGATAGCACCGGGGTTAATAAGGGCACAACCGGAGAAAAACCTATAGAGTTAGAGAGAGGACTAAATGATAAGCCTATTAAGGTAACGTTCGACGAAGATAATCTAAATAGGGATGGCACAATAGACCGCGTAGAAGCCGACGAAGATGGCAAGATTTATACGACTACGGCAACTGTGACTATACCTTACAATGCATCTATCGGCGATAAATTAAAAGTAGAGATTAGCACAGAATCTACGCCTAGAGAATACGAGCTAAAAAGCGTAGACGGTAAAATAAAAGCGGTTTCGTCAAGCGGCGAAATACTAGACGTAGTAGACAACGCGATAAAAATTCCTAACATTAAGCTTGCATATACTGCGCCAACTTCAGAAAATCCGGCTCCAGCATTGGTTCCAACTACGGTAAAAGCTACGTTAACCGACGCATACGGCGAAGATAAAACGATAGACAATAAGAATATAAATTTAAATATGGGCTTTAGCGGAAAACTTGAAGCGGTATTTACCGAGGACTTAAGTCGCAATAAGGTTCTAAGCAGAGACGAAGCGGCGATAGACGGCAATGCCGGTAAAACTACTCTTGGTCTAAAGCTTCCAAGCAACGTTATGGCCGGAGATAAGATTAGCGTTACTATAAAAACCGACGGTCAAGTCACCAGAACCGAAAATTTTACGCTTGAAAAAGAAAACGGTAAACTCGTAGCTAAAAGCGATAATGGCGACAAGATATCTCTTGAAGGAGGAGCGTTAAATCTAAAAGATATAGACGTGAGCGTAGGCCATAAGTATAGCGCAGAAGCTAAAATAACTAACAGTAGGGACGAATACGAGCAAACGTCTACGAACGAGATCGGGCTAGAAAAAATGCAATATATAAGCTCTTATAGCGAAAGTAAAGATGCGAGCAACAAGGGCTTGCATAACGTAATGCTATATTTACCGGAAGACGCTAAAGAGGGAGATAAAATTTCTCTTACTTATACAGATCCGAACGATCATAGCAAAACCGTTACGAAAGAGCTAGAAGGACTAACTAAAGCCGATATAGATAACGGCAACATTTCGACTCAAATAAACGTAAATCCGGAAAAAGCCTATGACGTAAAAGTGGTAGCTCAAACGGCTGATTCGAGCGGTTCAAATCACAGCGTAGCATCTTCGTTTACTATAAAAGTAGAGCAAGATAGCAGTAATGATACGGTAGAATTTAACGCAAATAACAATAGAATATACGGCGGTAACGGTACGGATACTTTAGTATTTAAAGAAAGCGTAGATCTAAGTAATGTAGCGAATCTGGGCAATAAAGTTTATAAATTTGAACAAATTAAGCTTGGAGATGACGGAGCGAGCGGTGCGGTTAATCTAACGATTAATCCGAAAAACGTTCTAGATATAACTGACAATAAAGATGTTATATTAAAAATTATGGGCGACAATCATGATAAGGTTAATTTAGATAGCCACGAATGGAAAAGAACAGCAGATACCAATGGCAACAAGATCTATGAAAGTATGCACGAAATCAATGGACACACCGTTAAAATAGAGGTAGACCAACAAATTCGTACCGACTTCTAAAGTGGCTTTGCGACGAGTTTTTAAGCTCGTCGCAAATTTTATCTTCATATATTGAGGCTCTGACAAACAAACTGTATAAATCCGCCTAATATTTTAAAACCATATAGAACATTCTACTCATATTTCTCTAAAATATCGCTAAAATATATAGATAGTTGTAGATAGGGCCCCTATCCCTTATTTTGGAGCTTTTACATTTTTCAAATTTCAAGTACATATATTAAAAACAATTCTATAAAACGACTTTAACCTCGCAAATATCCCCAAACCATATCTTATGCTTTACTATAGTTATACTCTCATCCATTTGATTTACGCCAGAAACCAGCCCCTCTATATTCGCATAGCCCTGTCCGTCGTGATATGTGATTTTTACTTTGTCGGCGGGTTTTAGTTTGCTTATTTTATTTAGGATTTCTTCTATCTTTGATTCGTCTAACTCGAACTTTTCGCTCTTTTCTCGCTCCTGCGCCTTTAGGGCTTTTTCCAGGGTCGAGAGGGGATTAAACGAGCTAAATATCTTTGCTCTGTCCTTATTCACCGCTTTTGTGCCCTCCTATCTTTTTGTTTCTATCTCGGCCGGTGGCTTCGGGTAGCAGGTCGATGGCCCTTAGGATGGAGTTTTTGCCGTATTTTTCTTTTATCTTATTTAGGGTTTTTAGCACCGTTTTTTCTTTTGCGTTTTCTTCTTCAAAAAGGCTTTTTTCGGTTTTGCTTTCCTTCACGACGTCGTTTGCCGATATGCCGATTTGTCTGATGAGACCTGCATTTTTTATCTTTTTTAGATAAAGCTCTTGCGCTGCATCCATGAGTACGCTAGCGATATTGCTAGGCGTTTTAAACCTCACCGTGGCTCTTTGCGCGGGCTCGTTTTTGCCCGCGAATTTGATATTTATCGTGAGCCCGCTAGCCCGCACCTCCTCGTTTATCATCTTTAGAGCTAGCCTATCGGTCATCTCTTTTAGCACGATTAGAGCCTCCAGTCTCTCGTAGTCTCTAGGCAAAATTTCCGAGCTAAAGTATGATTTGGTTGAGGGCTTATAAGCCTTGATATCAGCTATAGCGGTGGGCTCGATGCCGTTTGCGTGATCTAGCGCGATGTAGGCGTCGATGCCAAATACTCTTTCTAGCAGGCTAAAAGGAGCGTTTGCCATATCCTTCATACAAAATATCCCGTATCTCTCAAGCTTTGCTCTAGTTTGCTTGCCTATACGCCAAAAATCATTTAGCGGCTGATGCGTCCAGAGCTTTTCTTTATAGAGCGCTTCGTCTAAAAAGGCGATATTGTCCTCGCTGTGCTTAGCTAGGATATCAAGTGCGATTTTGGCTAGATACAAATTCGTCCCCATACCGCAGGTAGGCGTTACGCCCGTCGTCTTTAGTATGTCGTCCATTATCATCTTTGCCATAGCTCTGGCTTCTAGTTTGTAAAATTCTAAATACGAGGTGAGGTCGATAAAGGCCTCGTCGATGGAGTAGACGTAGATATCCTCTTTGGCGACGTATTTTAGGTAGATGCCGTAAATTTTAGCCGCGTAGTCGATGTAAAACTGCATCCTGGGAACAGCGATGATATATTTGATATTTTTAGAGATTTCAAACAGCCTGCATCTGTTTTTTACGCCGAGCGCCTTTAACGCGGGACTAACGGCTAGACACACGCTGCCCTCGCCTCTGCTAGCGTCTGCGACGACCAAATTCGCCTCAAAGGGATCAAGTCCTCGCTCCACGCACTCGACCGAGGCGTAGAAGGATTTTAGATCGATGACGGCGTAGGCGCTTGGGGTTAAATTCTCGCTTCGGTTTGAGGTTGAAATTCCGCTTTCGGTAAATTCGGTTTTTGAATCATTATCTTTAGATACCGTTAAGGTTTTATCAAATACGCTTTTGTTTTTCATGGAAATATTATAGTAAAAGTCAAAAGAAAAAATGCTTTTACGTATTCGCGAATATCGTATAAAATATTTTTTGTTTACTATTATCGCTGCATAAAGATTAATTTTAAAGTATTATTTTAGTTTGATAAATATAAAATAATTTTTACTTCCGTAGCGTAACTTAATGATATACCTGGCGTAAAGCAACCTACTAAAAATAAGTTTTAGCTCCAGCAGTGCTAAAAACTTACTGCACTATCCAAAAAGGATAGTGCAGTAAGGTCCTAGCTGGACGAGCAAATAGCCTAGCGGCTATTATAAAAATCAGCATAATTTTTATAAAATTAAACGGCTGATTTTTATAGTAATCGGCATAATAATATTAAATCAAAAATGGTCTATTTATTTTTAATTTAATATTATTGTTATATTTGACGCACGGATAATTGGTGGAAAATGCGAAATTTTATTGAAGGGTGAGCAACGAAAGCAAATAATTTTTTAAAAAACTCCGCTTAAAAACTCGGTCGGCACACTTATTCGGTAGATAAATAGCTCTTTGATGTCGCTTTGTATCTTGCCGTCCGCACTAAATTTAGCATCCAGATATTCGCGAATTTCATCTGCCTTGCTCATTGTGCCTCTCTGTTTTTGGGATGTGGACTAAAATTTGAAAAATACGCCTGCCGCCTCAAAAACAAATAACAAGCTATACTTTTATTCGCTAGAACCAATATCGACAACCTTATCAAAAATAAATTTAAGCTCCTCTTGGTGCGTAATCATCAGCACGCCAAGACTCGGAAAGTCGCACTTGAGATTAGCAAGAAGCTCTTTTGCCAGCGCGCTATCAAGCGCCGAGGTCGCCTCGTCAAGCAGTAAGAA
>CAUQJW010000070.1:0-8551 GCA_963518485.1 uncultured Campylobacter sp. | reverse complement strand
TATTTCTAAATCGAGGCGAATTATATCCGTTTTTAGAATGCTTGTCTATCGTACTTTAGTACGATATAAGAGATATTTATAATATAAAAAAGAAGCCGCTATTAAACTCCTATAGTAGTATGTATTGCTAAACCCTCCACCTAACCAGCAATCTTCTTTTATCTTCGACGTTTAAATTTATAAAATCGATACCGAAAAGTTTCGTTAAATTTTCGCCCTTTAAAATTTGATCGGTTGCGCCAAATTCATATCCTAAGGGGCCGTTTAAAAGCAAGGTTTTATCCGCCGCCGCAAGCGCGTGATCGGGGTGATGCGAGGTAAAGATCACGCAAGTTTTTTGCTCGCTATTTAGCCTTTTGATTAGGCTTAAAACGGCGTTTTGATGAAAGACGTCAAGGTATGACGTAGGCTCGTCCATGACGAGAATTTTGGGCCGTAGTACTAGCGAGCGAGCTATAAGCGCTAGCTGCATCATGCCGCCGCTTAGCTCGTCTACGTTTAAATTTAAATACTCGCTAACGCCCGCTATCCGTGCGGCTTCCTCAGCCATCGCCCTATCCTTCGCGCTCGGCCTTGAAAACGTACCGACGTTTGCGTTTACGCCCATCAAAATCAGATCTTTTACCTTAAAGCTAAAAGCGATATTTTCGCTTTGGGGTACGTATCCTACGAGCTTGGCTCGCTCTTTACCTCTAAGAGAGGCATGATCGCGACCATCGATCAAGATTTGACCGCCTTTTGCTTTTAAGAGTCCTAAAATAATCTTTAAAAACGTAGATTTGCCTATGCCGTTTGGGCCTAAAATCGCAAGCGTTTCGCCGCTTTTTAGGCTGAGGCTCAAATTTTGCAAAATTTGCTTCGCCCCGTAAGAAAAGCTTAAATTTTCTACGCTTAAGACCATCTTTTGCCCTTTTTAACGATGATTACGCCGATCATCGGAGCGCCTATAAGCGCGGTTAGGATACTTAGCGGGATTTCAGCCGAGCTCACGCTTCTAGCCGCAACGTCGGTTAGCATCAAAAATATCCCGCCTAAAATCGCAGAAATCGGAACTAGCTGCGAGTTATCCGAGCCGTAAATCAGCCTAGTAACATGCGGCATCAAAAGCCCGACCCAGCCGATGATACCGGCGATGGCTACGCTTGCGGCCGTTATCAGCGTAGCAAGCACGATAAAGATAAAGCCTAAAAATTTACTCTCGCCCAAAATGCTTGCGTGTTCGCCGCCTAAGGATAAAATGTTTAGCTTCCAGCCCATTAGGCTCAAAAGCGCGAGTCCGCTAACGCAAACGGGGGCAAGTGCCGCTACGTCGCTCCAAGATATGGCGCTTAGGCTTCCCATTAGCCAATATACGATGCTAGGTAGCTTTTCTTGCGTGTCGGCGACGTATTTGACGACGGAGATCAGAGCCTCAAAGATAGCGCCCGTAATGATGCCCGCAAGCACCAGCATAAGCTTTGAGTTTTTGTTTGCCAAAACGCCCAGGGCGTAAGCTATCATAACGGCCAAAAAGCCGAAAATAAAAGCGCCTATTTGCGTGGCTACGGGATTACCAAAGGCTAAAATGCAAACTACCGCGCCAAATCCCGCTCCGCTACCAACGCCCAGGATATTTGGGCTTACCAAAGGATTTGCAAACATCGCCTGAAATATCACGCCCGCCGCGCTAAGGCTAGCGCCTATCAAAAACGCCGCTATCAGCCTAGGCAAGCGCAGGTCAAGTATCAAAGCGTAAAGCGTCTCTTTGTCGTTTTGATAATAGTCAATTAGCCCCTCAAGCGAAATCCTACCCGCAAGCAGCGAAAAAACGACCGCAAAAGCTAGAAAAAGCGATAAAAACAGATATTTTTTCATTATCTAAAAAGCTCGTAAAATTTGCTCTCGCCGTTTAGATCAAAGCGTAAAATTTGAGCTATCTCATCGTCATTTAGATCGTAGCCGTAGAGTAGCTTGTAGCTCTTTTTCATCTCGTCTTTTAAATTTATATGCGCCTGCCCAGAAAATAGCACGCTAAACCACGCCCAGCCCAGGTGCGATTCGCCCGTAGGCGGCTCCCACATATCGCCTCCCAGGGGCATTTTATAGACGGCTTTTTGTTTGACGGCTTTTACGTTTTTTAAAATTTTATCGTTAAAAAAGTCCCGCGGAGTTAACTCGTCAAAGTTGCTAAGCAAGATAACGTCCGGATTTTGCGAGAGAATTTCTTCTTTATTTAAAATTCTAGATCCCCCGAAATTCGCCGCGTTCGCTCCGCCGCTTAGCTTTATCTCGTAGTCGAAATACGTCCCGCCTCCTGCGGCCTCGTAGCTTTTATCTCGGCCGAATATAAAAAGAACCTTCGGTTTTTTGCTAAGCCCTTTTACGAAATTTTCGATCTTAGCTCTTACCTCGGCTCTGTTTTGTAAAATTTGCTCCGCCTTTTGCTCTTTTTCGTAAATTTTACCCAGCATCCCAAACCAAAAAAGCGGATCTTCCTCCGTGCCGCTTAAATTTACCAAAGCTACGTTTAGCCCTACTTTTCGCAGCGGTTCGATAATCTTTTCGCCTCTCATGCCCCACTGCACGACTAGATCCGGAGATAGTTTTAGTAGCTCCTCGATGTTTGGAGTAAAATCCTCTCCTATACCGCCTGCTGGGATACTAGCTGCGCCCTTGATCATTTTTCCAAGCATTCCGCGCTCGATGTTTTTCTTGGCCATCGGATGGACGGAGGCTAGGCGAGATACATTGTTTTCGACGCTAAGAGAAAACGAAGCCAGCGGCACCGGAAACAGAGCTATGCTTTTAACCGAACCGTCAAAATGAAGTTTGTTTCCGCTTTGATCGGTAAATTCAAGCGCGCTCAGCGTCGCAGTTAGCATCAATAAAACGGGTATGATTTTTCTCAAATTTGATCCTTAAATTTGTAAATTTTAGGGTTTTTGAGCGGGCCGGTTTAAAACCCGCTCGGCAAATTTAAATTTTAAAAGCTAGCCTTAAAGCCTAGTTTGAAATTTCTGCCCGGATTTATGAGCGGGTTGCTAGCGCTTCTAGGCTGGCTGATTAGCTCGTAGCTTAGGCTTGGGGCGTATTCTTTGTCAAAGATATTTTCAACGCCGAAATTCAGGCTAAAATCTTTTAAGAAGCCTAGTTTGCCCAGACTCTTGCCAAAGTATAGGTTATGCACGAAATATCCAGCTCGCTCGCGCTCTACGCTGTCGTCTATGCGCGTCTTTCTTGCCGCCCAGTCGCCGCTATACTCTATGTATGAGTTTGCCAAAAACTCCGGCGAATAAGAAACGGCTACGCGTCCGCTAAGCGGAGCGATCTCGGGAAGCGGTTTGCCGGTTTGTTTGTTTTTGCCGCGCGTATAGGCGATGTTTGTTTTAAGCTCCAAATTTGACAAAATTTTATATGCTAGGTCAAATTCCGCTCCGCTTATCTTGGCTCTATTTACGTTTTGCGACTGATAATAGATCACGCCGCCGCTTTGCCAGTTTCGCTCGACGATCAGGTCTTTATAATCTCCCGTATAAAATATCAAATTTGATCTAAGCGCTTTATCCGTATAGCGAAGTCCGGCCTCGTAGGTAACGCCTTTTTCTATATTTAGATCAGGGTTTGGCAGATACGCCTCGCTGCCTGAAAACGTAAGTATCGGAGCAACCTCGCCGCTCATAGGAGCCCTAAACGAAGTAGAGAAATTTCCTACAAACTCAAACCCCTGGGCGATAGGGTAAATAAGCCCCAGGCCGTAGCTCGCTCTGCCGTCTTTTCTATCGTTGGCGTTTTCGTATAGGGCTTTTACGGCGGGGCTCATCGAGCTATCCATATCAAAGGACGTTTTTATGCGGTCGTAGCGTAAATTTGCGCTCAAAATTGCATCGTTGCTAAACGCGTATTCGAGCAATCCAAACCCGGCGACGTCAAGCTGTTTGGTTCTTAGCCTATTACGAAATCTAGGACCGTTATTTACGCTTTGATACACGCTATCCCAGTCCTCGTAATAAAAATCTACGCCGTAGGTTTGGGTTAGGTTGTCGCCTACGAATTTACCGATAAATTTGCCGCCGTAAACTTTCGGACCGTTTACGTAGTTATCGACTTGTCTAGGCGAAAACGAGCCGATGTAGGGCCTTATATTTAGGTGCGTATAAAGCTCTCTGTAATACAAGCTAGAATCTAATATAAATTTGTCGTTTATGTTGCCTTCGTAGTTTAGCGCTACGTATTTTTCTCTAAGAGGCGCTTCTTTTATGTATTTTTGAAAGCCTCTCGCGTTTGCCGTTCCCGGAGCGCCGACCGCCGTACCGACTACGCCGCGCTCGGACTCCGTATATCTGGTCACGAGCTCAAGCCTATGAAAATCGGCAAAGCTATATCCGCCTTTAAAATCAAGGCTTCGGTAGTTATACCTTGTATTTGGGATTTTACCCGACGGAGTGTCGTAGTCCTTGCCGTGTTTGTAGTTTAAGCCCAGCAATGCGTCAAACCCGTGTCCGACTACGCCGAGTTGTAAGCGGTTTTGTACGCCTTTGTTCGCGCTTTGATACTGGGTGCTCAGATAAGTGTCCGATAACGCCCAGTCGCCGTGCACGTCTCCGCTAGCTCTTTTGGTGACTAAATTTACTATGCCGCCAAAGGCATCTGTACCGTAAAGCGTGCTAGCAGGACCTCTTATTATCTCTATCCTTTCGATTTGATCGGGCGTAAATATCGAATACTCAAACGCCGGCCTACCCCTAAATCTAAGTCCGTCTACGAACATAGGCACGCGGTAATCAGACGAGCTAAAACCTCGCACGTTTACGGTACCTGAGTCCATGCCTTCGTTTACGATAGAGACTCCCGGCGCCTCGCTGATTAGCTCGGGTACGCTTTTGCCGAGCTTTCTTTCTATCGTCTCTTTATCTACTACCGAGACGCTTTTGCTTATCTCGTCTACGCTTTGAGACGATCTTTGCGCCGTGACAGTTACGCCTTCTAGCGATTTTAGCTCTACTTCGTTTTGCGCGGCGGCTAAAACGCCGACCAAAGCGAGACTAAGCACAATTTTTCTCTGCATTAAACTCCTTTAAAAATTATTAACGAACAATTATACAGAAATATATAATGATTTTCAATGATTAAAAATAAGGTTTTAGTAAATAATTTATTTTGAAATTTTAGCGATACCGGGAAGGATGTAGTCCTTCATAAAAATGTCCTAACAAAAAGAGAAATAATTTTTTGTTTAATTTATAGAAGTTTCAAAAGCAATTTTAAAATATAGCTTTATTTTAATAAATTTGCTTCTACTTCATTAAACGATTATGCATATTTTAATAAGCATTGTAAAAATTTTTAGCGCTATCTTAATCGATAGCACAATAAGGCACATACTTAACGGCTATTGTTTGTCGCCTTTTTGTTTAGAATATAAACTGATCCGAAAAAATTATTGTCCGGTAAGTTAAAAGCGATGTTTCGATATAAGATCTTAAAAATCGGTTCATGTTAAAAAGTGTATAATTACGAAAATATATTTTGGGAGATTTTATGCTTAAGGTCGAGATTATTTATAAATTTTGCCTAGTTTGCGCGCTTATTTTGGGGCTTAGTTTGCTCGCGTTTTCGGGACTAAATTTCGCGCTTGGAGAGTATGGCGAGTTTTGGATGAGCGCGCATAAATTTGCCGGCTTTTCGGTAATTTTGGCCGCGCTTTTGCACGTGATAAATCGCAAGAAAAAGCTCGTTAAGCTCGCAAACGAATTTACGGACGTCGTAACTCGCCGCAAAAATCCTAGTATGTGCAACATGGACCGAATTATCGCCTCGCTCGAGCCATACAAGGTATCTGAAATTTCGCAAATGTTGGGCTTTGACGAGGCTATTTTTTACGAAACTTTACGTAAAAACGGCGTCAAATTTAGCCGCGCAGATCAAACCCTTCGCCAAATCGCTTCCTTAAACGACGAAAAGATATTTTTCGTGCTGGTTCTCATCGTCGAGGCGAAATTCGGCAAGAGATTTTGCGGCGAGCTTAAATTTAAAGGCGGCGGAAAATTTAGAAAAACGGCATAAAATCAAACTACCGCGCGCCGTTAATCAAGGTCAATATTTGCCCAAAGCCGCAGATAAAGCTCTGCGCGTTCCAGCGGCTAAACGCGCAGTCGTAGCAGCTCCTCTAGTCGCCGCAGCTCATCTCCTCTTCGTTGTTATCTAGCTTAAATTTGAGCAGCCCTCAGCGGTTTCTCGCGCTTTTTCGTAGTTAAATTTGCCGAATCCAAACTCGCCTTTTTCGTTAAAATTTAAGCTCATCAGAAATCCCGAAGCTCTTTTACGCTTAAATTTTTAAAACCGCCGTCCGCTTCTTTTTTGACGAGCAGGGTCGCCTTAAAATTCAAAAATACCGGCTTTGGCGCGCCGATTAAATTTACGCGCTCATCCAGCAAAAGCGGTTTAAAATTCTCATCCGCGACCGCCTCGACAAAATTTAACCTCAAAAGCTCGCATACGCTCAAATTTGATTCTTTAGTTCAAATTTACCTCTGGTTTTCCGTCGCTTCCGCTAAGCTTAAGCCCTATGCCCGCAAGCGCGCCGATAACGCCGTGAGTACCGCTTTTTAGCTCTTTTGAAAATACGTTTTGCAAGGCGGCATCCTTAAGTGCCGCTATCCGCTTTCACCCTTAACGCTACCGAATTTAAAGGCGTAACCGACGCATCCGGCGACGTCGTAAAAGTTCCCGTAAGGGTAGAAGAATCGCTACGCTAGTATGCGAACAATCAAATCATATTAATGCTGGGCGGCGCGGACAAGATAGTAGCGACCACCGATCTAATCAAAAACAACAAATGGTTTGCGCATATTTATCCTAGGATTTCAAGCATTCCAAACGGCGTAAACGGCAAAGATTTGCAGGTAGAAGAGCTAATTAAACTAAGTCCCGACGTCGTCATAGCCGCGATAAAAAATAAAGAAGAGCTAGCCAAAAACGGCTTTACCGTGCTTTATCCGTCGTTTACGAATCATGCGGATATGAAAAAAAGCGTATCTATAATGGCTGAGATCATAGGCGGCGACGCGCCGAAGATCGCTCAAAAATTTAACGAATATTTTGACGGCAACCTTAAAAAAGCGCTAAGTAAAACGGATAAGATCGCCGCGTCAGATAGACCGAAAGTGCTTCACATAGCAGACGGCAAGAATTTACTTAAAGTAGACGGCGCAAATACGATCATAGACGAGCGGATAAGGGTCGCAGGCGGCCAAAATACGGTTCAAAAATCAGAAAACATGCTAGAAATAAATGCCGAAGAGATACCTAACACGGATCCAGACGTCATCATCGTAGACAGAACTACGCCGGATATTTTAAAAAAGATATACGAAAATCCTATCTACGCAGGCACCAAAGCCGTCAAAAATAAAAGAGTTTACGTAAATCCTACCGGCGTTTTTAGCTGGGATAGATACGGCGCCGAGGGAGCATTACAAATTTTATGGGCGGCTAAGACCTTGCATCCCGAGCTTTTTGGGGATTTAGATTTGCATGCTGAGGCTAAGAAATTTTATAAAGAGTTTTTGTATTACGATTTAAGCAACGATGAATTTAACTATATCTTAAACGGTCTAGATTCGAAGGGAAAATAAAATACAGGTTTTATCGGCTAAAAGAGGATTTAAAACATATTAGTCGGCTCGCCTAAAACGGTAAGCCGACTCGGTCGATAAGAATTAAGCGCCGATGATGATGTGGCTAGCTTTGATGATAGCAGTTACTTCATCGCCCGCTTTTAGAGATAGGTTTTTAGCAGATTCGTTAGTGATGATAGCGCTTAGCTTATCGCCACCTGCTATCTCAATATCTACTTCAGCGTTTACGGCACCCTCTACTACTTTTACTACCTTACCTTTTAGTTGGTTAGTAGCGCTTAGCTTTAGACCGTTCTCGCCTTTAGCTACTATGATAGAAGAAGCTTTAAATAGATAAACTACCTTTTTACCTGCTACTAGATCTAAAGCCTTTTGGCTATCTACGGTCACGGTTGCTTTTACGGTCTCTCCGCCTTGCAATTTTGCTACTACTAGAGAGTTTACCGCTCCCTCTCTTATCTCTGTGATTTGTGCGGCTAGTTGATTTCTTGCGCTAAACATTGCGTTTTCCTTTGTGATTAAATTTGATTTCGTATTAAAATCTGAGCGAATATTAACAACCTAAACTTTCATAGAACTTAAAAAACGAATATGCAAAAATCTAATTTTATCACTAAAAACGCATACATTAACGGTTATCGGAATTTTAGGTATTTTGATAAATGAAGTAGAAAAATTTAATTATGCAAAATTGAAATTTGACGTAAATGTTTTTGGATCAAATTTGAAAAGGGACAGAGTAAAAAGCTTAAATTTGACGAAAATTGAAAGACTACCGGACGAAATTTGGTCTTTCCTTCGATAGATTTAAGAGGTTAGAATTTAACCTCGAACGAAGCGGTTAAGCAACCGTCTACTTTCAATCCCGTATTTATCGTAGAAATATCGGCATTATATCCGCAACTTATAATTCTCGATAAGATTATATATCGTAC
>CAUQJW010000069.1:0-8599 GCA_963518485.1 uncultured Campylobacter sp. | reverse complement strand
GGAAATAGGAAACCTTATTATTCGCTCCGACGGAACAGCTAATTGCTAACTGTCACATTGCCTCATGATGATTATTGCCCCGCAGACGATGCGGGGTTTTTTTCTGCCCGCGAAAAACCTTGATACTGCTAAAATGCCGCCATTTTTCAGACTGAGAGGAACAAATAATGGCGATAAATCCAATACTTACCATCGCGCGCCGTGCCGCGGAAGAAGCGGGCAAAATTTTGCAGATGGGGCTGCGTCAGCTCGATCAAATCCAGATTGAGGAAAAGGGGCGCGGCGATCTGGTCAGCGTTGTTGACCGTCGCGCCGAAGAAGTCATCAAAAACATCTTGCTGGAGAAGTTTCCGCAGCACGATTTTCTCGGCGAGGAATCGGGCGAAAGCCGTGCCAATGCGGAGGAAAGCGAGTATTGCTGGGTGATTGATCCGCTCGACGGCACTACCAATTTCCTGCATGGCCTGCCGCAGTTCGCCGTTTCCATCGGCCTGCTCAAGCGTGGCAAACCGGAGCTGGGCGTGGTGTACAACCCGGCAACGGAAGAATGGTTCACCGCTTCGCGCGGGCAAGGTGCGCAGTTGAACGGGCGCAAGCTGCGGGTTAGCGCCCTGCGCGACGGCGGACGCGCGATTGTCGCCACCGGTTTTCCTTTCCGTTATCCCGACCTGATGCCGCGCCAGTACACGCTGTTGCAGTCGGTCTTGCAGGAAATCGCCGATGTGCGCCGCCTCGGCTCGGCTTCGCTTGATTTGTGCTTCGTTGCCGCCAACCGTGTCGATGCTTTCTTCGAGATGGGATTGAAACCGTGGGACATCTGCGCCGGCATTCTCATCGCGCAGGAAGCGGGCGCGATCGTGACCGACCTCGCCGGACAGCACACCATGCTGGATTCTGGCAACATCGTCGCCGCCAACACCTATCTGCACAGCATCCTGCTGCAACAAATCGCCGCCGCATGATTGCGCGCTGGCTGACCCGCTTCATCTGCCCGCGCTGCCTCACCTGCGGCGCGCCTGAAGTGATCGGCCTCTGCGACGCCTGCGCCGATCGTCTGCCCGCCATCGGCAAGCATTGCCCGACCTGCGCCAATGCGGTCGCCGACGACAATTACCCCTGCGGTGCCTGTTTGCGACGGCCGCCGGCGTTCACGCGTCTGCTGGTGCGCTGGCAGTTCACCACCGAAGTGCGCAGCATCATTCTGCGCGGCAAATACCAGGCTGACCGCTGCGCGTTGCGCGTCCTCGAAGACGAAGCCTGCCGCCTGCTGCGCGCTCAAACTGTCGCCGTTGATGCCGTCGTCGCCATGCCTGTCTCCGCCAAACGCCTGCGTCAACGCGGCTTCAACCAGACACTTTACCCGGCGCGCGCCGGCGCGCAAGCGCTTGGCGTACCGCTCATCGCCGAAGGTGTCTTTTACAAAGCCGGGCGGCCGCCGCAATCGCGTCTGCCCACTCACGCCGCGCGGCGGCGCAACATTCGCAACGCGTTTGCCGTACGTGGCGAATTGCCACCGCGACTGTTGCTCGTTGACGACGTCATCACCAGCGGCGCGACCCTGCACGAAGCCGCGCGCGCCCTCGCCGCCGCAGGCGCCCAGGAAATCACCGCGCTGGCGCTCGCTGCCGCACACCGTCCCAACTCCTGACCCACTGGAATCCCCATGCAAGAAATCCTCCCCGTCATCGCCTTCATCGTCGCCTACCTCGCCGCCAAATGGAGCGACCATAGCGAACAAGCCATCTACTGGGCGACTGTCGTGCTGATGATTAGCACCGTGCTGCAAATCCTCGTGCTGCGCCTGCGACAAAAGCCCATCAGCAAACAGCACTGGCTGACCGCAAGCGCCATCCTCGTCCTCGGCAGCGTTACCCTCATCCTAAAAAACCCGATGTTCATCAAATGGAAACCGAGTATCGTCTATCTCGCTTTCGCCGCAGCGCTGCTCATCACCCAATGGATGGGCAAGGCCAACCTCATCCAGAAAATGCTCGGCAGCGTACTCATCATGCCAGACGCACTCTGGCGCCGCCTGAACACCGCTTGGGCGATTTTCTTCATCTGCATGGCCGCGCTCAACCTCATCGTTGCCTACAACTTCTCCGACGACTTCTGGGTTGGCTTCAAACTCTGGGGCAGCGCCGGCGGCACCATGCTCTTCATGCTCGTGCAAATCTACCTGCTGCGCGGCTATCTGAACCACGACGACAGACAAGAATGACCGTGCCAAAAATTGCGGAGAAACAGCGTGATGAAAAAAAAGCGGCGAAAAAACGAAAAAAAGCACGAATCGCCGCTTGACCGCTAAAAAAAGCCCGCTATAATGCGCGCCTCATCAACGCGGGAATAGCTCAGTGGTAGAGCACAACCTTGCCAAGGTTGGGGTCGCGAGTTCGAATCTCGTTTCCCGCTCCATTTTTTTTCTATTTTTATCTCCATTTTTTTTATTTGCGGGCGTAGTTTTAGAACCGATGTATTGTATTAGCGGCGATAGTATTACTTTATCTATGCTAGGTCCGGTTAAACAAGATGAAGAAATTTTAAATTTAAACGGCTCTGCGGCTGCAAAAATAAAAACTAGCGAATTAACTAAAATTCTAATATCCAAAGCCGTAAAATTTAGCGACAAAAGCGGCGGCGAGATAACTTTTGCAAAAAACTGCAATGAATTAATGCTTATGCAAAACGCTTTTTTAAGAGAGCTTACGAGACAGTATCCTAAAATAATATTTTCAAAACTTCCGGAAATTTCATTACAAACCGGTACTCCCGAAAAACTAAACGAATACGTTTTTGAAAAGATATCGGTAAATTCGATCTCCTCTCAAAACGGTATTTTTAGGGCTATTTTTAGATTTAACGATTTACAAAAAACTCTTTTTTTTAAGTATTCTTTCAAAGCGCAAATACCGGCGCTAAGAGCCGTTAAAAATATACCCATAAAACATACTTTAGGGCTACTAGATTACCAGATAGAAACCGTAAATTTCGATGATTTTAAGCACGATTTGATAACTTCGGTTCCGAGTTCCAAGCTAATAGCAAAACGAAATATTAAAGCGGGCGAGTTTTTGAGCGTTCAGTTTTTTAACGCCCAAACTCTAATTAGAAAAGGCGATAAGATAGCGGCTCTTTTAAACGACGGGCAGCTAAGCATAACCATCGAAGTTAAAGCCGCCGAGCACGGAAATTTAGGCGATACTATAAAAGTCGTCGGCAAGGATAGAAAAATATTTGAAGCCACGATAATATTAAAAAACAAGGCGATAATAAGATGAAAATAGTAGCGGCTATAAGCGGAGCTAGCGGCGTAAATTTAGGTCTTAAGCTAGCGCTTCAGATAGCAAAACGAAGCGATGCGTACGTCGTTATAAGTCGCGGGGCTAAAGAGGTTTTACTAAAGGAGCGAATTATAGAAGACGAAGAAAACCTACCTGCGCTAAAAGCTCTCGAAAAAGTAGCAAAGATTTACTCCGACGATAACTTAGCCGCACCTATAAGCTCGGGGTCTTTCGGTATCGACGCTACGATAATCGCGCCCTGCTCTATCAACACCTTAGCTAAAATTCACGCCGGATTTGCCGACACTCTGATAACTCGCGCCGCCGCAGTCGCGTTAAAGGAGCGAAAGAAGCTGGTTTTGGGCGTTAGAGAGATGCCGTTTTCTACGCTAGCGCTAGAGCATGCGGCGAAGCTCTCCGCTCTTGGCGCCGTTATCGCGCCGCCGGTTTTGGGATATTATTCCGGTCAAAATAGCCTTGAAGATATGGAAAATTTTATCATCGGCAAGTGGCTTGACATGCTCGGGCTCGAGCATCAAATTTACAAAAGATGGAGCTAAACGGCTGCGCTAGCCGCAGGATAAAGTCCTGTTTTAGCCATAAAATAGTAAAATCAACCTTTAAAATTTAAAGGCGAAAAAATGAAAGCTTGTATCTACCCCGGCACATTCGATCCCGTCACAAACGGCCATTTAGACGTCATCAAGCGCGCGGCTAAAATTTTCGATAAAGTTATCGTTGCGGTCGCGGCTAGCGAGAGCAAGCAGCCCTATTTTAGCTTGGCTAGGCGCGTAGAGATGGTAAAAATCTCGACGGCGGATCTAAAAAACGTCGAGGTCGTAGGCTTTGATAACCTGCTCGTCGATTTTGCTAAAAACTGCGGCGTTAACGTCGTGATCCGCGGGCTTCGCGCGGTTAGCGACTTTGAGTACGAGCTGCAAATCGGCTACGCAAACGCCGTGCTTTGGGAGGAGCTTGAGACCGTTTATCTGATGCCGAGCCTACAAAACGCCTTTATCTCAAGCTCGATCGTGCGCTCCGTTCTTAGCCATAAAGGCGACGTTAGCAAGCTGGTTCCGAGCGAAATTTTAGAAACTTTGAAAGGCTAAATTTGTATATTTTATTTGAAGGTATCGACGGCGCGGGCAAAAGCACGCAGATAGCTCGGCTGGCGGCGGCTTTCCCGCAAGCGATCGTGACTAAAGAACCAGGCGGCACGAAGCTTGGCAAAAATTTGCGCGAGATTTTACTAAAGGAAAACGATCTGGATAAAAGGGCCGAAATTTTGCTATTTTTGGCCGATAGAGCCGAGCATTTCGGTAAAATAATAAAACCTAACTCAAACAAGATGATTTTAAGCGACAGAGGCTTTGTTTCAGGCATGGCCTACGCGCTGGCGGGCGAAAATTTTAGCTTTGAGGAGCTTTTAAATTTAAATAAATTCGCCCTGCAAGGAAATTTTCCGCAAAAAATAGTATTTTTTAAAGCAGACGAAAACACGCTAAGATCGCGCCTAGGCTCGCGCGCGCAGATGGACGGCATAGAGGCTAGAGGTTTTGAGTATCTACTAAGAGTTCAGGACGCTATGGAGGAAATTTTGCAAAAACTTGGCGTCCGCTACGTCACAATAGGCGCCGCCCTGGACGAAGAAAAAATAACGAATTTGATAAAGGAGTTTATAAATGATTAGCGCATTAAGGGGGATGAAGGACGTTTTGCCGCCCCAATCGGGACTTTACGAGAGGATAATCAAAATCTGCGAAGAGGTCGCGAAAAACTACGGATACGAGTTCGTGCTGTCTCCGCACCTGGAGCAAACGGCGCTTTTTCGCCGCAGCGTCGGCGAGAGCAGCGACATCGTGGGCAAGGAGATGTATCAGTTTGAGGATAAGGGAGGCAACGACGTTTGTCTGCGTCCGGAGGGAACGGCCGGCGTCGTGCGCGCATTTATCGAGGCTAAATTCGACCGCGCGGGCGGCGTGAGACGGTACTTTTATCACGGCTCGATGTTTCGCTATGAGCGCCCGCAAAAAGGGCGTTTGCGCGAGTTTCATCAGTTTGGCTGCGAGTGCTTCAATGAACCTAGCGTTTATGAGGACGCGAGCGTTATTTTGATGATAAACGAGATTTTCTCGCGCCTGGGTATTAAAACCAAGCTACTTATAAATTCGCTCGGAGACGCCGCTAGTATGGGCGCATACAGGCAAAAGCTGGTTAAATTTTTAGACGCGCACGAGGGGCAAATTTGCGAGGATTGCAAGCGCAGAAAGCTAACAAATCCTATCCGCGTACTAGACTGTAAGGCCCAGAGCTGTCAGAAAATCTACAAAAACGCACCGCTGATAATCGGTAGCCTAAACGACGAATGCGCAGGCGAGTTTAAAAAGCTGCAAGAAATTTTAAGCGGCAACGGCGTGGAATTTGAGATAGATCCTAAACTTGTGCGCGGGCTTGATTATTACTGTAAAACGGCGTTTGAGTTCGTTTCAAACGAGATCGGCGCACAAAGCGCGGTCGCGGGCGGCGGACGCTACGACAGGCTGGTCGAGTACCTAGGCGGCAAGGCTAGCTACGGCGTGGGCTTTGCGATGGGTATCGAGCGCATAATGGAAATCCTAGGCGGCCGCGAGAGTGAGAGTAAAAGAAGCGGCGTATATATCGGCGCGATGGACGCCGATGGCGTGGATGCGGTCTATAAAATAGCGATAAATTTAAGAAAAAGCCTCCCGGTTCTCGTGAGCTACGAGCCTAAAAAACTACAAAAGCACCTAAACGCCGCAGATAACGCTAATGCTAGGATTTGCCTTTGCGTCGGCGAGGACGAGCTAAAATCGGGCAAAATTTGGCTAAAAGATCTGAGCGAAAAGGCTGAGAAAACGATTGATTTGGCAGATCTGGAGACTGAGCTTAAAAGGATTTTAAATGTATGATTACGGTTTAAATTTGTGGGGAAATAACAACTTCATCGTCGAAAACGGGAAAATTTGCGTCAATACCGGCTCAAAGCCCGCCATCATCGATATCGTAAAAAGCATCAGGAGCGAAGGCTACCGAGGCCCGCTATTGCTGCGTTTCCCTCACCTCATACACAAGCAAATTTCGCAAATTTACAAAAGCTTTGAGAATGCGAAAAACGAATTTGGCTACAAAGGCAGCTTTAACGCCGTCTATCCGCTAAAAGTAAACCAATATCCGGGCTTTGTAAAAAACCTAGTTCATCACGGCCAAAAATACGGCTACGGCCTGGAGGCGGGCTCAAAGGCCGAGCTGCTGCTAGTTATGGCGTATAACAACGAAGGCGCGCCGATCACCGTAAACGGCTTTAAAGATAAAGAGATGATAAATATCGGCTTTATCGCGGCCGAAATGGGACACAACATCACGCTAACGATCGAGGGACTAAACGAGCTTGAGGCTATCATCGCCATCGCAAAAGAGCGTTTTGCGCCTAAGCCAAACATCGGTCTGCGCATCAGACTGCACAGCAGCGGATCTGGTATCTGGGCTAAAAGCGGCGGCATAAACTCCAAATTCGGCCTAACCGCAACCGAGCTAATCGAAGCGGTAAATTTGCTAAAAGAGGCGAATTTGCTCGATCGCTTTAATATGATCCACTTTCACATCGGTTCGCAAATCACCGAAATCCATCCGCTAAAAAAAGCTCTAATCGAAGCAGGAAACATCTACGCCGAGCTGCGAAAAATGGGCGCGAAAAACCTAAAAGCCATAAATTTAGGCGGCGGTCTAGCCATAGAGTACTCGCAGTTTAAAGAAAACTCGAGCCGAAACTATACGCTTAGCGAATACGCCAACGACGTGGTCTACCTGCTAAAAACGATGGCGACGCAGCGAAACGAGGTGGAGCCCGATATCTTTATCGAGAGCGGCCGCTTCGTCTCGGCTTCGCACGCCGTGCTGGTCGCGCCCGTTTTGGAGCTCTTTAGCCAGGACTACACCGAGGAAAAACTCGTGCTGAAAAAGAAAAACCCTCAGCTAATCACCGAGCTAAACGACCTGCTAAGCACGATAAAACCGTCAAACGCGATAGAGTATCTGCACGACAGCATCGATCACATGGAGAGCATTTTGACTCTTTTTGATCTGGGTTACGTCGATCTGCAAGATCGCTCGAATGCCGAAATTTTAACCCACCTCATCATCAAAAAAGCGGCTAAAATCCTCGGCACCAAACAGCACAACGCCGAGCTTTTAAAGCTGCAAGAGGAAGCTCAAGAGCGCTATCTCGTAAACTTCTCGCTATTTCAGTCGTTGCCTGATTTTTGGGGTTTAAAACAAAATTTCCCTATCATGCCGCTTGACCGTCTGGACGTGCGCCCTACCCGCTCGGCGTCGCTGTGGGACATCACCTGCGATAGCGACGGAGAGATAGGCTTTGACGACGAGGAAAATCCTCTGTTTTTGCACGACGTAGACGTAGAGCAAGAGGAGTACTTTTTAGGATTTTTCCTAGTCGGAGCGTATCAGGAGGTGCTGGGCATGAAACACAATCTCTTTACCCACCCGACCGAAGCTACTATCGAGATAGACGCCGAGGGATTTAAGGTTTCGCACCTGCTAGAAAGCCAATCTATCCTTGATATCATGGAGGATCTGGACTACGACATCTACGAGATCCAGGACATCCTAAACGAGCGCATCGAAAAGTCAAAACTCGTAACCGACTCGCAGCGCAAGCAAATTTTAGGCGAAATGTATCTGTTTTTAAACGATAACGGCTATCTAAAAACTATATCTTAAATTTATAAAAAGGAGTAAAAATGCTATCAAAAAGAGTTCAGGTGCTAGGCGAGAGCCTAACCATCGAAATCAGCACCAAGGCAAAAGAGATGAAAGCCCGCGGCGAGGACGTAATCAGTTTTGGCGCGGGCGAACCGGACTTTGACACACCCGAGATCATCAAAAACGAGGTAAAAGCCGCCCTAGATAAAGGCTGCGGCAAATACACCGCCGTAGCGGGTACGCCCGAGGTGAGAGAGGCGGTCGCCGCAAAGCTAAAGCGCGACAACGGCCTAAACTACGCGCCAAATCAAATCATCACCAACGTCGGCGCCAAGCACTCGCTTTTTAACGTATTTCAGGCGCTAATCGACGAGGGCGACGAGGTCATCGTGCCGAGTCCGTATTGGGTGAGCTACCCGGAGATGGTCAAATTTAGCGGCGGAAACCCCGTTTTTATCGAAACTAGCGAAAAGACCGGCTTTAAAATCACTCCCGAGCAGCTAAAGGCGGCGATCACTCCTAGAACTAAAATTTTAGTATTAAACAGCCCTTGCAACCCGACTGGCGCGAGTTAGAGC
>CAUQJW010000068.1:0-8702 GCA_963518485.1 uncultured Campylobacter sp. | reverse complement strand
TTAGCTTGTAGGCACAGATTTTGGTTAGCTCCTCGATGTCGCAGTTTATGCCGCCAATTAGCAGCGGGTGGCACATCGGGATGAGTTCGCTCGTCTTTTTCGCGCCCATTATCGCGCCCACGACGGCGGTTTGCAGGACCGGACCTTTTTTGCCGGTGTTGTTTTTGATCGCGTCAAAGGCTTCGCGCGACATTTTTATGATGCCGCTTGCTACAGCTACGCGCGTAGTTACGCCCTTGTCGCTTACGTCGACCATTTTGGGGCGGTTGTTTTCGTCTATGTGAGTTAGCATTTTCGTCCTTTCGCCTGAAACGCTAAATTTGCTTAAATTTGAGCTAGGCGGGGTAAATTTATGAGAAGGATTATAACTAAAAAAGCTTAATGAATAAGACAAAAACGCCTCGGCAGGGGGAGCCGAGGCGCCGTTACAAAAAGGAGGTTTTCTTGTCGGACGCGCGAATCATACCAAAAAGGTCTAAATTTTATCCCAATTTTTCGTAAATATATTATTCCCTGCTTTTTACGTAGGCCAGAGCGCCTGATTTTAGGCGTTTTAGCCCCTCCAGCACGCGCGATCTTTGCGTGGCGATATTAAGGCGCAAGAAGCATTTTTCCGCGCCTCTGTACGCGTTGCCGTCGTTTAGCCAAAGACCCGCTTTTTGGCGTAAAAATTTATGAAAATCGCTCGCGTCGTCGCAAATTTTGCGGCAATCAAGCCAGAGCAGATACGTGGCGTCCTGCTCCACAAGCCTAATCTGAGGCAGTTCGTTTTGCAAAAACTCGCTCACGATTTTGCGGTTTTGCTCTACGTATTCGCGCATCTGCTCGAGCCACGCTTCTCCCTGCTCAAACGCCGCGATCGCCGCGATACAAGAAAACGCATTACCCTCGCCGACCTCGTCGTCGTTGATAGCCTTTGCCATTTTGGCGCGCAGTTTTGGATTTGGCACTACGGCGACGGAGCTTTGAAGGCCCGCGATGTTAAAGGCTTTAGTCGGCGAAACGCAGGTGATCGAGATGTTTTTGCAAGTTTCGCTCGCGCGGATAAAGGGCACGTAGTTTTTGCCAGGGCTCGTGATGTCGCAGTGGATCTCGTCAGAGATCACCAAAACGCCGTGTTTAGCGCATAGTTCGCCGATTTTGGCTAGCTTTTCCTCGCTCCAAATTTTACCGACGGGATTGTGCGGGTTGCAAAGGATAAACATCGTCGTTAGCGGGTCGGCGAGCTTTTCTTCGAGGTCCGCAAAGTCTATATCGTAGCCGTGCCCGTCGTACGCTAGCTCGTTTGTAAGTGCGATCCTGCCGTTGTTTTCGATACTGCGGTAAAAGACGTGATAGACGGGACTTTGGATCACGATTTTATCGCCCACGCTCGTAAATTTGCGCACCGCGGAGCTAATAATCGGTATCACGCCCGTGCAAAAAATCAGCCAATTTGGGTCAAATTTGACGTCGTGTCGCCTGCTCCACCACGAGCAGATAGCCTCGCTCCAATCCCGCGGCACGTACGAATATCCAAAAACTCCGTTATCTAGGCGCTTTTGCAGCGCTTCTAAAATCTCGGGCGCGACCTTAAAATCCATATCCGCCACCCACATCGGCAGCTCGTCGCCGCTTGTTTTCCACTTTGACGAATACGTCCCGCTTCGCTCTACAGGCGCGTCAAAATCGTATTTCATTTATTTTTCCTTGGTTAGAATTTTGGTTAATTTAGAATTTATTTTATCGTCTTGCATTATTAAATCATCTATTCGGTCGCATATTATTTCGCCGCTTTTAGGATTTTTTACGCTTTTTAATCCGCCTATTATTAGGGCGTATACGCTTGAATACTCAAACGCCAGCGTCGTGTTTTTTAGCTTGCAATTTATTAGGCGTAAATTTTCGCAGTAGCAAAAACCCTGAAGGCTATCTATTTCGCAGTTTATCATAGTTAAATTTTGCGAATTCCAGCCGATATATTCGCCGCTTACGAAGCTATTTTTTACCGTTACGTTTTTGCTATTCCAAAAGGCGTCTTTCGAGATTAATTCGCAATTTTCCAGCGTTAAATCTCGCACCGAATCAAAACAATAATTACCGTTTAAATTTAATCCGTCCGCGGTTAAATTTTCGCAATCCATCGCAAAATAATCTCCGCTCGCGCTAACGTTTTCTAAGCATACGTTAGCGCAGTTCCATAGCGTCTCGGCGGCGCTCGGTATCGTAACGTTAGTCAGCGTTAGGTATTTGCTTCTACGAAACGTTTTAGGCGCTTTTATAACGCAGTTTCGTAGATTTAAATTTTTGCTATACCATATTCCGGCTCTAGCGTTTAAGCCTAGTTCGCATTCGCTTAAATCGATATTTTGCGCGTACCAAAGCGGATATTTCCAGCCGAAAATAGATTTTTCGAGTTTGACGTCGCAAGCGTGTTTTAGCGCAGACTCACCGTCTTTAAATTCGCAAAGTTCGAATTTAAGGTTTTTAGCGCCAAACATCGCTCTTTCGCCGGTAAAAGTTTCGTTTGAGATTACCTCTCGGCCGAGTCGCAAAAATCTCCTTTGAAAATAAAATTCCGAAAAATAATAACACAATTTGTATTGCATATTTTTTAAATTACGCAAAAATAAACGCTAAGTAAAGCTTAAAAACATTTTAGCTAAAATCAAGCCCAATTCTTTCAGCGTAAGAAAGATGTTTCGATAAAAAGGACTTAAAATGAGCGATATTATCGCATACAAACTGGATGGAAACATAGTCGATACACAGAGTATCAACGGGCGAGAAAACGCCGCAGAACCGATTTATTTTGACAACTCTCCCGACGCGCTAAACGTCATCAGACACTCCTGTGCGCACCTCATGGCGCAGGCTATCAAAGAGCTTTATCCGCAAGCTAAATTTTTCGTCGGACCAAACGTCGAGGACGGATTTTATTATGATTTTAAGGTCGATGAGGCTAACAGCAAGCTTGGCGACGAGGATTTAGAGGCGATAGAAGCCAAGATGAAAGAGCTAGCCGAAGCTAAACAAGACATCGTCAAAGCAAGCTCCACAAAAGCCTTTATGAGCGATAAATTTAAAGACGACGAGCTAAAACAAGAGGTACTAAAACGCATCCCCGAAGGCGAAGTCAGCAGCTACAAGCAAGGAAATTTCGAGGATTTGTGCCGCGGACCGCACTTGCCAAATACCAAATTTTTAAGATTTTTTAAACTAACCCGCGTAGCCGGAGCGTATCTGGGCGGCGACGAAACGCGAGAGATGATAAACCGCATCTACGGAACGGCATTTGCCGACAAAGAGAGCCTAAAAGAGCATATCCGCATCATCGAAGAGGCCAAAAAACGCGACCACAGAAAGCTTGGCGTCGAGATGAAGCTGTTTACCTTCGACGAAGAGGTCGGCGGCGGCCTACCGATCTGGCTACCAAACGGCGGACGCTTGCGATCGAAGTTAGAGCAAATTTTATACAAAGCCCACCGCGACCGCGGCTACGAGCCGGTTAGAGGTCCCGAGCTACTAAAAGCCGACGTGTGGAAAAAGAGCGGCCACTATGCAAACTATAAAGAAAATATGTATTTTACGACGATAGACGAGGCCGAATACGGCATAAAGCCGATGAACTGCGTCGGCCACATCAAGGTCTATCAAAGCGACATCCGCTCATACCGCGATTTGCCGCTTAAATTTTTCGAGTACGGCGTCGTGCATCGCCACGAAAAAAGCGGCGTTTTGCACGGACTTTTCAGGGTGCGCGAATTTGCCCAGGACGACTCGCACATCTTTTGTATGCCGAGTCAGATAAAAGAAAATATCCTAGAAATTTTAAAATTTGCCGGCAAAATAATGGAAAATTTCGGCTTCCACTACGAGATGGAAATTTCGACCAAGCCTGCAAAAGCGATCGGCGGGGATGAAATTTGGGAAACGGCGACCAAAGCGCTAAAAGAAGCGCTTGACGAAAACGGCTTTAAATACGGCATCGACGAGGGCGGCGGCGCATTCTACGGCCCAAAAATCGACATCAAAATCACCGACGCACTAAAACGAAAATGGCAGTGCGGCACGATCCAGGTAGACTTTAACCTGCCTGAGCGCTTCGATCTAGGCTACATCGACGCAAATAATGAGCGCCAGCAGCCGGTTATGCTACACCGCGCGCTACTGGGAAGCTTCGAGCGATTTATCGGCATTTTGATCGAGCACACGGGCGGCGAGCTGCCGTTTTTCGTGGCGCCTACGCAAGTAGTCATCGTGCCGATCAGTGACGCGCACCTAGACTACGCCAAAACCGTCGCCAAAGAACTACGCAAAATCGGCGTAGACAGCGAAATCGCTAGCAAAAACGAGAGCCTAAACAAACGCATCCGCACCGCTGAAAAACAACGCGTGCCGATGATAGCCGTACTTGGCGACAACGAAGTGGCAAATAGCGCCATCGCTCTGCGCGACCGCACGACTAGGGAGCAAAAAGATATGAAGCTGGACGAATTCGTAGGGCTTCTAAAATCAAAATTCGCCGAGGTAAGTTTTTGAAACCGGAGCGAAAATCCGCTAAATTTGAGCTAGGCGCAGCTTTATGCTAAGCCTGGCTTTTACCAAAATCTGCAAAAATTGTCACGGCGCAATAAATTTCTACGAAAAATACAATAAAAACACAATATTTTTGGATATAATCAACAAATTTCAACTTAAAGGAAAAAACTAATTGGCTAAAGAAAACGAAGTGTTGCTCAACGAAGATATCAGAGCGAGCGAAGTAAGATGCGTGGGAGACGACGGCACCGCATACGGCGTCATCCCAAGAGTAGAGGCCTTGAAAATCGCCGAGAAAATGGGACTTGATCTGGTGCTAATCGCGCCTGACGCTAAACCTCCCGTTTGCAAGATAATGGACTACGGCAAATTCCGCTACCAGCAGGAAAAAAAGCAAAAAGAGGCCAAGAAAAAGCAAAAAACGATCGAAGTAAAAGAGATCAAACTCTCCGTCAAAATCGCTCAAAACGACATCAACTACAAAGTCAAACACGCGCTTGAGTTTCTAGAAGAGGGCAAACACGTCAAATTTCGCGTATTTCTAAAAGGCCGCGAGATGAGCAATCCGGAAGCCGGCGTCGCGATGCTACAAAAAGTCTGGGAGATGGTAAAAGACGTCTCTGACCGCGATAAAGAGCCGCTGCTAGAAGGTCGCTACGTCAATATGTTGGTAACGCCGAAGAGGTAAAATTTGATAAATTTGGGCGAGAAATCGCTCAAATTTATCCTAAAATTCCATCAAAGGAAATTTATGACTGCACAAGAGCTAGGAAAAGAACTGGCAAATGTGTATTTTACAGCAAAAGACGGCGAAAGGGTAGCTATGATACATTTGTTTGGCATAAAATTTAGCAAACAAATATTATCGAATAAAATAAGTGCAAATCAAATCATTAAGTATGCAAAATCTCCAGATGGCTCCATAGTTAACAAGTCATATTTTGCAGAGGTAAATAAGGGCGTAAAGCTAGCAAAATATGTTGAAGAAAAAAGATAAAACAAATATGCAAACAGTGAATTCAAGTAAGTCTAATCGCTACACAAACGATCAAGTTAAAGAAATTTTAAAAATAATAATAGAGTTACCAACCAAATGAGAAAAACTCTTGCCGGTATAGGCGAATACGGCTTTGGTTTTCCTGTAAACTGGGCGCAAGCGCTGCTTGAAATAACAAGCGGCGAAGAGCGAGCGCAAATTTTTCAAGCCCTAAAAGAGCAACAACGACTGTATCTCGAAAAAGACGGCAAGAATAATAAGAAGCTTGATAGAGTACTTTACGGTTCAAATTTTTAATCAAGTAAAACAAAAGTTTGGCGTAATTTAAAATCTTGTTTATTGTTAAATTCTGTCATAACCACTATAATCAGCTTAAATAGTTCCAGGTTGGTTTTGTTCGTATTTGCTTAGTAAATCTAAAATTTAGAGTCAAATTCGGCGACTATCTTTATCCCGACTAATTTGACCCATATTTAAGTATAAATTTTGCTTGTGATCATCGCGACAAAAATTAGATCTATTTCGAGTATATTTTTTTGATAAACTCTAAAATTTTTGTCAAGCTTTTAAAACCTATAACCGTCTTACTTAAATTTATCGCGTTTGTCGCCCGAATTTACCGCTTGCCTTAAAGCAGCCTAAACTCGCGGGCTAGTTCTAGACTCGCTTCGATCTCGGCGCGCTTAGCCATCACGCTTTCGATGTTTGCACTCAAATTTAGCCCGTTTTCGTCGCCGAATTTCTTTAGTTCACGCCAAATTTCTTTGATGATCTCGCAACTTTGCGCCAGATAGTCCTCGCTAGCGTTTAGACGCGCCTCAACCGCGCTTGGCACGCTAACGCCCAGCCATTTGATAAACTCTAGAGTTTTTGGGTTACCCGCCGTCGAAAACGTGAGAAATATCGGCTCGGTTATCTTTGCGGCCGCGCAGTCTTCTAAAAATTTACGCGTCATATCCGCGTCAAAAATAGCCTGCGAGATGAAAAACTTCGCCCCAGCCGCGATCTTTTCGCGCATCCTTTGCGGCTCGTCGCCCTTTTTGGCGTGACGCTCGGCGATACACACTCCGCCGACGGCTAAATTTTCAAATTCTCCCGCGATCTCGTACGCACGAGCCAAATTTAGCCGCACTTTTTGCGAGCTAGACGTAGCTCCCACAAGCACGTTTAAATTTGAGCTTTGAGCCGCAATCGCCGCGCGAAATGCGTCCTCGTCGTAGCCGCTAGCCACGCGGTAAAAAACGCTCGGCGTCGCGACGTTTAGGTAGTCGCGGTAGTAGATTTCGGGGCTTAGCGTGCCGCTAAACTCAAATGTCCGTTCGGTATCGTTTCTCTCGCTCTCGTCTTGCACCTCGTAAAGTACGAGTCCGTCGGCGTTTAGGCTCTCTATGCGCGCCGTCCAGCGATCTGCTATCTCGCGCAGCTTGGTCTCTTCAAATTCGGCCTTGGGCGGCGTCAGAGCGTAGAGCAAAAGATTTTTTTCTTTATTTAAAATTTTTTCTTTTAGCATGAAATTTCCAAATTTAATATGTAGAAAATGCGGCGTTTGCGGCTAAATTTACGCTTGCGGCACGGAAGAAAACTTAGTTTGCTTTGCTACGAGCTTTATTTGCAAAATCTAAGCCTAATTTAACCCGCGATAAATTCGCGCCAAAAAAGGGCGAAATCAACCTAGCGCAAAGCCGCTAAATTTAAACCGCCGCCCGTTTGCTAAATAGCAAAAGGCGGCGAGATTTAAGCGAAGCTCTAAATTTATGAATTTCGCACGATCTTGACGGCTTGCACGAGATTTTTTAGGCTCGGCTCGACCTCTTCCCATTTGCGGGTTTTTAGGCCGCAGTCCGGGTTGATCCAGAGTTGTTCTTTAGGCAGTACTTCTAGCAGCGCCCTGATCTGCGCGACCATCTCGTCGACACTCGGTACGCGCGGACTGTGGATGTCGTAGATGCCCGGACCTACTTCTTGTTTGTAGCCCACGGATTTAAAGATTTTTAGCAGTTCGTTGCCGCTGCGAGCCGTTTCGATGCTGATAACGTCGGCGTCCATCGCCTCGATGGTCTTGATGATGTCGTTAAACTCCGAGTAGCACATATGAGTGTGTATCTGCGTCTGCGCGCGAGCCGAAGCGACCGAGAGCTTAAAGCAATCGACCGAGAATTTCTCGTATGCGCCGATGTTTTCGTCGCGTAGCGGATAGCCCTCTTTAAACGCGGCCTCGTCTACTTGGATGACTTTTATGCCAGCGTCTTGCAGATCGGCGATCTCGTCGTAGATGCATAGAGCAAGCTGCTTAGCGATATCGGCTCGCGGTTTATCGTCGCGCACGAAGCTCCAGTTTAGGATGGTTACCGGACCCGTTAGCATGCCTTTCATTATCTTTTTCGTGCGGCTTTGCGCGTAGGATATCCACTCGACCGTCATAGCTTTTGGGCGGCTCACGTCGCCGAAAAGCAAAGGCGGCTTCACGCAGCGGCTGCCGTAGCTTTGCACCCAGCCGTTTTCGCTAAATGCGTAGCCTTTGATCTGCTCGCCGAAATACTCGACCATATCGTTTCTCTCCGGCTCGCCGTGGACTAGCACGTCAAGTCCGACGTCTTCTTGAAATTTCACGCACTCGTCGATGTATTTTTTGATGCCGTCGTTATATTGTTGCTCGCTGATCTCGCCTTTTTTGAAATTTTGGCGCAGAACGCGAAGCTCTACCGTCTGCGGGAAACTACCTATCGTCGTAGTCGGCAAAACGCCGTAGTTTAGGACTTCGTGCTGGATTTTGATGCGGTCTTCAAACTTCTCTTCGCGCTCGAATTTGGTTAAATTCGCGACGCGAGTCTGAACGGCGGCGTCGTGGATGAGAGCCGAATTCGCGCGGGAATTCGCGCTGGCTTTATTTTCGGCGTAAATTTTGGCTTCGTTTTCGTTTAGAGACGCGCCGTTTGCGAGCTTTGCGATGATTGCGATTTCGCTTAGCTTTTCAACGGCGAAACTTAGCCAGCTTTTGACCTCGGGATTTAGCTTTTCTTCGTATTTTAGGGTAAAAGGCACGTGAAGAAGCGAGCAGCTAGATCCTACGTAAAAGTCCTTGCCGCCTAGTTTTTGCGCTATTTGCTTGACGAAATTTACGCGCTCGTCGATATTGCTTTTCCACACATTTCTGCCGTTTACGACGCCGGCGAAAAGTTTCACG
>CAUQJW010000067.1:0-9052 GCA_963518485.1 uncultured Campylobacter sp. | reverse complement strand
CTAAACGACGGAAGAATCGCAGAGATGAAAACCGGCGAAGGAAAAACGCTCGTAGCAACCTTGCCGGTCGTTTTAAACGCGATGAGCGGTAAAGGCGTACACGTCGTGACCGTAAACGACTATTTGGCTAAACGCGATGCTACTCAAATGAGCTCTATTTACGAATTTTTAGGCTTTAGTACGGGCGTAGTTTTAGGCGGCGAATACGACGACGAAAAGCGAAAGGCGGCTTACGATAGCGACATAACTTACGGTACGAACAACGAATTCGGCTTTGATTATTTGCGCGATAATATGAAGATGGAATTTAAAGATAAGGTGCAAAGAGAGCATAATTTCGTTATCGTAGACGAAGTCGATAGTATCTTAATCGACGAAGCCAGGACCCCGCTTATTATCAGCGGATCGGCCAACCGCACGTTAGACGGCTACGTTAAGGCTAACGAAGTAGCCAAAGCTATGATAAGAGGCGAAGCGGCTAAAACTCCGCAAGATAAAGCTACGGGAGATTTCGTCGTAGACGAAAAAAATCGCACGATAGCTATAACCGAAGCCGGAATTTCGAAGGCGGAAAAGCTTTTCGGCGTAGAAAATTTATACGATATGCAAAATGCTATTTTAAGCCACCTGTTGGATCAGGCTTTAAAAGCGCATAATTTATTCGAAAAAGACGTTCATTACGTTATTAAAGAAGGGCAAGTCGTCATCGTGGACGAATTTACGGGACGATTAAGCGAGGGTAGGAGATTTAGCGAGGGGCTTCATCAGGCGCTTGAGGCGAAAGAGGGCGTCAAAATTCAAGAAGAGAGCCAGACTCTAGCGGATATAACTTTTCAAAACTATTTTAGGCTTTACGATAAATTAGCCGGTATGACCGGTACGGCTCAGACCGAAGCGACGGAGTTTGCTCAAATTTATAAGCTAGACGTTATCTCTATCCCGACTAACGTACCGGTAATCAGAAAAGATAATAACGACTTGATTTATAAAACCGAAAGCGAAAAATTTAAAGCCGTAATAGACGAAATTAAGAAAGCTCATGAGCGCGGTCAGCCCGTACTCGTCGGTACGGCTTCTATCGAAAAAAGCGAAAAACTACATAATCTACTCGTAAAGGAAAAGATACCCCACTCGGTACTAAACGCTAAAAATCACGAAAAAGAGGCCGAAATTATCGCGCAGGCCGGCGTTAGAGGCGCCGTTACGATCGCGACTAACATGGCTGGTCGCGGCGTCGATATTAGGATAGGCGACGACGTGAGAGCCTTGGGCGGTCTATATATAATAGGTACCGAAAGGCACGAAAGCAGGCGTATAGATAATCAACTACGCGGACGAGCCGGTCGTCAGGGCGATCCAGGAGTTAGCCGCTTTTATCTAAGCTTAGAGGATAACTTACTACGAATTTTCGGTAGCGACCGCATAAAAGCCATAATGGATAGGCTTGGAATAGAAGAGGGCGAAAGTATTGATTCTAAGATGGTTACTCGAGCGGTAGAAAATGCGCAAAAGAAGGTTGAAAGCTTACATTTTGAATCGCGAAAGCATATCCTAGAGTACGACGACGTCGCTAACGAACAGCGAAAAACGGTATATAAATTTAGAAATGAGCTACTCGATCCGAATTTTGATATTAGCGAGAAAATAAAGCAAAATAGAACCGAATTCGTCGTTAATTTATTGGATCAAGCGGAAATTTTCGCAGGCGGATTAAAGAGCGAATTCGACCTTCAAAAACTTAGCGCTATTATCGCCGAAAACGGGGCTTTGATTTCGGAAGACGAACTAAAAGAGCTTGATTACGGCGAGCTAGTCGAAAAAATCACGGCTAAATTCGAAACCGACTATGAAGAAAAAATGAGCGTACTGGATAAAAATCAACGCAAATATATAGAAAAGGTACTTTGTTTGCAAGTCGTAGATAACGCGTGGAGAGAGCATTTGTATCAAATGGACGTACTAAAGACCGGCATCGGACTGCGCGGATACAACCAAAAAGACCCGCTGACGGAATATAAAAAAGAGAGCTTTAATTTATTTATGGAGCTAGTTAGCCGTATAAAATTCGAAACCGTTAAGACCTTAACCGCCGTTAGATTTAGAATGGAGGACGGGCGAGATAACAGTACCGAGAGAGAACCTGCTTCGGTAGAAAATAGCGTTAGTAAAAAAACCGCCAGAAACGATCCTTGCCCTTGCGGAAGCGGTAAAAAATTTAAAGACTGTCACGGTAAAAGCGGCCCGAAAAAAGGAGCTTTCGCCGAGGATTGGGATAAAATTTAATATAAAGAGCGGTTTGCGATACCGGATTTAGCTTTGCGAGCCGCCCGAATAATCGCTCAATAAATAAAAACTCAAAAACGGAAAATAGATGAGTCTAACTAAATACCTGCTTTTTAAATATCTACGCTTTGATAAAACCCAGCCTTTTATCGCCCTTTCCGCCCTTTTGGCGTTTTTGGGCGTAGGCGTAGGGCTGACCGTGCTGATAGTAGCTATGGCGATAATGAACGGTTTTGATAAGGAGTTTGAGCGCAAACTTTTTACGATGAACTACCCGATTTCTATCGTTTCTAGCATAAGAGGCGGCATAGACGATAGCGACGTGAGCGATCTAGAAGCTAAATTTCCGGAGCTAAAATTTAGTCCTTATATTATGAGTCAAGTGATTGTAAAAGGAACTAACGGCTTTGAGGGCGGGTTGCTTTTCGGCGTAAATTCCGTTATGGAAAAGCAAATAAACTCCGTCGTAGCCGCCGGCTTAGAAGAGCGCGAGCTGGAGGGCTACGAGCTGCTAGTCGGGCAGGGCATCAAGGACGAAATAATGATAGGGCAAAGCGACAAGCTTACGCTCATTTTTACTAAAAACGATCCGGGCGGATTTGCTTTGATACCGAAAATGAAAAGATTTGAGGTAAAAGGCGCGTTTAATTCGGGATTAGTGGCATACGATAAAAGCTATCTTTATACGAGCGCCGAGGCTTTGCGTAAAATTTTAGACTACGACGAAGATAGATACGACGGTATACACGTTTTTTCAAACGATCCATTTAAAGATATCGCAAAAATTTCAAAAGAGCTAAACCTGGGCCAAAAAGCCGTCGGATGGTGGCAGCAAAACGGTAATTTCTTTTCTGCGTTAGCTCTTGAAAAGCGCGCTCTTTTTATAGTTTTGATGCTAATTATCTTGGTGGCGTCGCTAAATATCGTTAGCTCGCTTTTAATGACGGTGATGAATCGTCGTCAAGAAATCGCGTTGTTGCTCTCGCTCGGCGCCAGTCAAAACGAGATAAAAAAGAGCTTTTTTGCGCTGGGAGCCGCGATAGGAGGCGGCGGTATAATATTCGGACTGGTTTTGGGGCTGCTAGGCGTTTGGCTGTTGGGTAGCTTTGATATCGTAAATTTACCGGCCGATGTATACGGTAGCGCAAAACTACCGATGGAGCTTTCTTGCGGAGATTTGGGTTTAATCTTATTCGGTGCGGTCGCCATAGTCGCGTTTTCTTCGTTTTATCCGGCTAAAAAAGCCGCGCAGATTAACGTTTTAGAAACGCTTAGAAACGAATAACTTAGTGCGAGATATTTTCTAGGCCTTCAAACGAGAATACGTTTAGTCCGTCTTCGTATTTATAGTTAAGTTTTAGCTTATGAGCTTTTAGGATATTATATACTATGTAAAGTCCTAGGCCGAAGCTTTTTTGCCCGTCTTCGCCTTTAGTAAAAGGTTCTATGTAGTGTGCTAGCTCCTGCTTTAGCTTTTCGCCTTTGCTTATAAATTTTATAGAGTTTTTAGATACCGCGATATTTACGCGTTTATCCGGAGAGTATTTTATGGCGTTATCTATCATATTTTTAATAGCTATCGAAAAGAGTTTAAAATCCACGTCTAAGCTTATTTTGTTTGTCGCGTCGATAGTTATTTGCTCGCGCTCTATCATAGCTATATCGATCGCTTCGTCTATTAAATCCTCTATTAAGCAAATTTTGGTACCGTTTAAAGCGATATTTGACGTTACTTGTTCGACCGCGGCAAATTCGTTAATTAAACTCTCTAGCTTGATAAAAACGGCGACTAGTCTTTCTTGATTTTTACTCTTTTCTATCATTTCGGCGGCCAAGCGGCCTTTAGTAATAGGCGTTTTTAGTTCATGCATTATATTTCGTAAAAATAGTTTTCGCGACGCATTTAAATTTTTAATTTGGCAAACCGCATCGTAAAAAGCTTCGGCTACTTCCGATATTTCGTCGTTGCCGCTACTTACGTCCGTTATTTTATCTAAATCCCCGGCGGCAAATTTGTCTATCTGGCGCTTTAGCCGTCTAAGCGGCTTTAGCTTTCTAATGACGAAAACGTAAGCCGCTAGCAAAATAAGCGCCACTACGCCGAATATTATTTTGATAATCTCGTAGCGGTGCGGTTGAAAGTCTTTATCTTCAAGTAGAAGAGTTCTATCGACGTGCTTAATTTTTAAATAATGCCTATTTTCGTATAGCAAAATTGCCGAAGAACCTATATCGGCGGAAATTTCTTCTAAAACCGTAGCTCCGTTTAAGACGGCTTCTTTTTTAGCCTCGTCGTTTATCTCAGGCATTTTTATACCTTCGGTTTGACGCTCGAATTCTTTTTTGTCTATTATTACGCTCATGAAAAACAGCGTATTTCTAGCGATAGTAGAGTATTTGGCGTTTAGCTCGCGCGCATAGTTTTGTTTGTCGTAATCCATTAGCCACAAAAACGTCAAAGAAACGCTAGCGACGGCTAAGGCGAATATAAAAGTGATAGTGTAAAAAACCGATGAGCGCTTCATTATTGTACCAACTTGTAGCCTACGCCGCGGATAGCATGGATATATCTAGGTTCTTTGGGGTCGTCGCCCAGTTTGGCTCTTAAGCGGCCGATCATAACGTCTATGCTTTTATTGGTCGAGTCTTCGCTGATATTTTCGCAGTTATAAATAAATTCCTCTCTGGTTATCGCGCCGCCTTCTTTTTTAAGCATATATTTTAGTATGTCGTATTCGGCAGCGGTTAAATTTATCGAAGCGCCTTTTAGCGTTACGGTATGTTCGTAATCGTTTAAAACGATATCTTTTGGAACGGTTTGGGTTTGTTTTGCTTCGCTTACGGTATTTTGGCGGCGTAAATGGCTTCTTATGCGCGCTAAAAGTTCTTTGGGGTCGTAAGGCTTGGGCAAATAATCGTCCGCACCGTTATCTAGCGCATTTACTTTATCGGTTAAATCATGTCTTGCTGAAGAGATTATTATCGGTACATTATGTTTTTTTCTTATTTCTTTGCAAACTTCAAGACCGTCTAGTCCGGGTAGCGTTAAATCTAGTATAACTAGATCGAATTTTTGCGTATTTAGCGTAGAAAGCCCGATATAAGGTTCTTCTGCCGTAGTTACTTCCATATCCGATTCTGCTAAAAATTCGGTTAATATTTCCGCTAGTTCCATATCGTCTTCAATCATTAGAATTTTTATCATTTTATATCCTTTAACGGTAATTATAGCGAGTTTAAACTAAATTCGAAGCGTTTAATTCGAGTAGAGAAAAGGCGCGTTAGCGCGCCTTGCGATTATTTTATAACAAGTCCTAGGATGACGCCTTTGCGATTAACCCAAACTAGAGTTTTTTTACCTTTTATATTTGCTATAGCCTTATTGAATTCGGCGATATTTTTTATCGTATCTTCGGCTACTTGGATTATTATATCGCCCGTTTCAAAGCCGAATTTTTGCGCATCCGAACCGTCTTTTACGTCCGTTACCAATACTCCGCCCATATCTGAAGGCAGCTTATATCGGTATCTAGTAGTATCGTCTATGGAAGAAACGCTTAGTCCGTTTACGGCTTGATTTTGTTTTAGGCTTGTCGCAGCAGCTCCGCCGTCCATCGCGGCCAGTTTGATTTTTGCGGTAGAAATTTTACCGCCGCGCTCGTATGTTACTTCTACGCTTTTATCTGGAGAGTAAGATCCTATGACGTTTTTTAGATCGTTTGCGTTTTTGATCTCTTTATCTTCTACTTTTATGATTAAATCGCCTCTTTTTAGGCCGGCTTCATCGGCAGGATGGCCTTTTTCTACGCTGCTTAGTAGAGCCCCGTTTTTGTTTTTATAGAGATCTTTTTGCTCTTGCGTTAAATTAGATATCATAACGCCGATAAAGCCGCGCTCTATTTTGCCGTCTTCTATTAGTCTTTTTGCTATATCTTTAGTCATATTGGAAGGGATTGCGAATCCTATACCGTTATTTCCGCCGCTTCTGCTTAGTATAGCCGAGTTTATGCCTATTAGCGCTCCTCTGCTATCTACTAGCGCGCCGCCCGAGTTACCGGGATTTATCGAGGCATCGGTCTGGATGAAATTTTCGTATTGATTTAGCCCGATATTGTCTTTATTTAGCCCGGAGATTATGCCTTGCGTCGTGCTACCGCCCACGCCGAAAGGATTGCCTATGGCGAATACTATATCTCCCTCGGCGACTTTAGAGGAGTCGGCTATCTTTATGGCTTTTAAATTCGAAGCGTCTATTTTGATGATGGCTAGATCGGTTTTTGGATCGGTGCCGATGATTTTGGCTTTGTATTCTTTATCGCTTTCTAACAGCGTGACTATTATCTCGTCGCTATCTTCTACGACGTGGTTATTGGTTACTATATATCCGTCTTGCGAAACGATAACGCCCGAACCCAAAGACGAGCTTTTTTGTTTTTCTTGAGGTATGGCAAAATTACGTCCGAAAAATTCTTTAAAGAACGGATCGTCGAACATATCTTCAAAGCCGATTTTTTTAGTCGATACCGTTTTGGTAGTCGAGATGTTTACGACGGATTTTTTAGCTTCGGCGATCGAGCTGTTGTATGATAGCACTACGTTTTTATCGAATTCGGGATTAACTCTCTTAAAATCTCCGTCGACTTCTTGGAAATTTATACTGGCCGCATAAATAGAGTAAGTCGCCGCAAGCGATAACGCTAAAATCTTTTTCATAATTATTTTCCTTAAAAATAAAATTTAACTTCGTGATTATAAGCCTTTGGACTTAATGCAAAGTTAATTATTTTTTAAATTTTAAAATTCGTATAGTTGATTGACATTGACTAAAGTATTATGCTATAATGAGTATAAAATAAATTGATTAAGGACGATGAGATGAGTAATAGTCTTTACGATACGCTCGGCGTTAGCAAGAGCGCTTCGGGCGATGAAATTAAAAAGGCCTACAGAAGGCTTGCGAGAAAATATCACCCGGATATTAACAAAGAACCCGGTGCGGAAGATAAATTTAAAGAGATAAATGCCGCGTACGAAATTTTAAGCGACGAGAAAAAGCGAGCGCAGTACGATCAGTACGGCGATGCGATGTTCGGCGGGCAAAATTTTCACGATTTTGCTTCCGGATCTGCGAGTATGGGCGATTTAAACGAGATTTTAAGAAATATTTTCGGCGGAAGTTTCGGCTCCGGAGGCGGAGGCTTTAGCGGATTTTCGCAAAGCTTCGGCGGGGGCTTCGGAGGTGGATTTGACGCTGGATTCGCGCAGGATTTAGACGTAAACGCTAAAGTCTCTATACCGTTTGAAGTAGCGGTCTTGGGCGGCGAGCATAGTATAAATTTAAGCGGCGAAAGTATAAAGATAAAAATTCCGCACGGTATAATGGACGGAGAAAAGCTGCGCATAAAAGGCAAAGGCAAAGCCGTTCGCGGCGCTATGAGGGGCGATTTGATACTAACGGTAAATATCTTGTCTAGCGACGAATACGAGAGAGACGGAGACGATTTATATAAAGATGTAGAAATTCCGCTTAAAACTATGCTTTTCGGCGGTAAAGTAACCGTAAAAACGCTCAAAAAAGACGTGACTATAAAGATAGCCGAGAACTCCAAATCCGGACAAAAAATTAGGCTTAAAGGCTACGGCGTTCAAAATAGAAAAAGCGACATTTTCGGCGATTTATATCTGAGGGCTAGAGTGCGTTTGCCCGACGTAACTTCGCTCGATAAAAAGCTAGTTGAAGCCCTAAAAGAAAAACTTCCGGAGGAATGATATGAAAAAATACGATGAACCGGTGTATTTGATAAGCGTCGTAGCTAAGGTCTTAAGCATACATCCGCAGACGCTTCGCCAATATGAGCGCGAGGGGCTGATCGAGCCGTCGCGCACGGACGGCAAGATGCGTCTTTATTCCGAAAAAGACCTAGATCGCATCAAAATGATTTTACGTTTAACGCGCGATTTGGGCGTAAATTTAGCCGGCGTTGACGTGATACTTCAGCTAAAAGAACAGCTAGAGTGCTTCTCGCAGACGATCGACGAGCTAAAGGCGCAGGTAGAAAAGCTTTCTCAAAATTCCGACATTCCGTCTAAAAAAGCTTTAGTAAAAAGAAAAAATAATTTCGATTTGATTTTCTACGAAACGAAATCCTAAATTCTAGTGTCGATTATTGTTCTAGTAAGCTATTTTTCGTTATAATTAAAAGCTTGTCAATCTAATTTTCGGAGAGAAAATTTGGAAAAATTTTTATTGTTTTCCGCCGTTTTGCTTATCGCCAGTATCGTTTTTAGTAAAATTTCCGATAGATTCGGCATTCCGTCTCTTTTAGTTTTTTTAGCCGTAGGTATGCTTGCGGGTTCCGACGGCGTTTTGGGTATAGATTTTACGAATCAGCAAATAGCTCAGGACGTCGGCATGGTCGCGCTTATTTTTATCCTTTACGCCGGCGGATTAGATACTAATCTCAAATCTATCCGTCCCGTTATGCTAAACGGCATTATTCTAGCTACCGTGGGCGTCGCGCTTACGGCCGGCGGCGTAGCCGTTTTGGTTAAATACCTGCTTGATTTTACTTGGATGGAGGCTTTACTTTTAGGCTCCATTATCTCTTCTACCGACGCGGCAGCCGTTTTTGCGATACTTAGAGCCAAGGGAATTTCTCTTAAAAATAATCTAGGTCCGCTTTTAGAGCTAGAGTCGGGTTCAAACGACCCGATGGCGATTTTCCTTACGATGACGATTATTCAGATGATAAGCCTAGCCGTCGTACCC
>CAUQJW010000066.1:0-9093 GCA_963518485.1 uncultured Campylobacter sp. | reverse complement strand
GGTAACCTATCAGACAAAAGACGCCGCAGTCGTTAGCGAGGGGTTAAACGAAAATGATAAAATCATCTTGAACAACTTCCTAAAAATCGGCGTAGGCGCGCCCGTAGAGATAGATAAGGATCTAACCGCAAGCTTTGGCAAAGACGCAAATTTAGAGCCTAAGGCCGAGCAAGAAAAGGCCAAGTGATGTTTTCTAGATTTTTTATAAATCGCCCGATATTCGCCACCGTCGTATCTATCATCATAGTTATCGCGGGCGCGATGGCGATAAAGGGGCTTCCTATCGAGGAGTATCCAAAACTAACTCCGCCTCAAATTTCAGTTAGCGCCATCTACACGGGCGCTGATGCCCAAACTATCGCCGACTCCGTAGCTAGCGCGATCGAGGATCAGATAAACGGCGTAGAAAATATGCTCTACATGCAAAGCACTTCAAGCTCGAGCGGCTCGCTAAATATCAACGTTTATTTTAAAATCGGCACCTCAGCCAAACAAGCCACGATCGACGTAAACAACCGCGTCCAAGCCGCGCTCTCAAGGCTACCCCAAGAGGTGCAAAACATGGGCGTGACCGTGCGCGAACGCAGCGGCTCGATCCTAGAGGTTATAGGCTTTACCAGCCCGAAAATGAACTCTATCGAGATGTATAACTACGTAAATTTAAACATAGCAGACGAGGTTAAAAGGGTTAACGGCGTGGGCGATACCGTGCTAATCGGCAGTAAAGAGTACTCGATGCGAATTTGGCTAAAACCCGATCTGCTCGCCTACTACAAGCTAACTCCTAGCGACGTAATCACTCAAGTAAAAATCCAAAACAGCCAATACGCCGCCGGCAAAATAGGCGAGCAGCCCTCGGACGGCGATAATCCTTACGTTTATTCCGTTCGCACTGGCGGACGACTCAAAAACGCCTCGCAGTTCGGCGATATAATCATCAAAAGCGCGGACGGCGCAATGCTAAAGCTAAAAGACGTAGCGACCGTGGAGCTAGGAGCGGCTAGCTACGCTAATGACGCGATGCTAAACGGTAAAGACGCCGTGCCGCTTTTAATCTTTATGCAAAACGACGCTAACGCCTTGGCCACGGCGCAAGCGGTAAACGCAAAGCTAGACGAGCTAAGCAAAAATTTCCCCGAGGGATTTACGCATACGATCGCATATAACCCGACCGAATTTATCGAAGTCTCTATCCACGAAGTCGTAAAAACCTTCATCGAGGCTATGATACTAGTTATCATCGTTATGTATATGTTTTTAAAGAGCTTCCGCGCGACCGTGATCCCGATGCTAGCCGTTCCCGTGTCCATCATCGGCACCTTTGGCGGACTGTACGCGATGGGATTTAGTATAAATTTAATCACCCTTTTCGCACTCATCCTTGCTATCGGTATCGTAGTGGACGACGCCATCATCGTTATCGAAAACGTGGAGAGAATTTTACACGAGGAAAAAGACATCACCGTCAAAGAAGCGACATATAAGGCGATGGAGGAGGTACAAACCCCCGTCATCTCGATCGTGCTGGTTTTATCCGCCGTCTTCGTCCCGGTTTCTTTTATGGAGGGTTTTGTGGGCGTGATCCAGCGCCAGTTCGCGCTCACCCTGGTTACTTCGGTTTGTATTTCGGGCTTTGTTGCGCTTACGCTTACTCCTGCGCTTTGCGGCGTTATGCTAAAAAAACAAGAGAGCAAACCGTTTTGGCTCGTGCAGAAATTTAACGACTTTTTCGACTGGAGTACGAAAATTTTTACCGCAGGCGTTGCAAAGGTGCTTCGTCACGTGATAATCAGCCTTATTTTGATAGGCGTTATGGGTTTTGCGACTTTCGAACTGTTAAAAAAAGTCCCTAGCGGCCTCGTACCGTCCGAAGATAAGGGTGCGCTGATGGTCATCACTTTGTTACCGCCGTCAAGCAATATGCTAAAAACCAAAGAAGAGGTAAAAACTATCAGCAACATGGTTCTAAGCAACCCAAACGTCGAATTTACGATGGGTTTTGCCGGATACGATATGCTTGCGGGCGCGCTTAAAGAAAACTCTGCCATCAGCTTTATCAAGCTAAAAGACTGGAGCCAGAGAAAAACGCCGGATAGTCAAGCAGACGCGCTAACCGGGCCTTTTAACGGTATGCTTTGGGGCTCGAAGGAGTCGATGAGCTTCGTCGTAAACGTCCCGCCTATCATGGGTTTATCTATGACCGGCGGCTTTGAGATGTATCTACAAAACAAAAGCGGCAAAAGCTACTCCCAGATCGAAGAGGACGTAAAAAAAGTAGTCGCCGCCGCAAGCGCTCGCCCGGATCTAACCAGCGTGCGCTCGACGCTAGAGACTAATTACCGCCAGTTTAAAATCGACGTCGATAGGCAAAAAGCACAGATGTTCGGCGTGAGCGAGAGCGAAATTTTTAGCGCGATCGGCTCAACCTTCGGCTCGTATTACGTCAATGACTTCAACCTTTTCGGCAAATCCTACCGCGTTTACGCTAGAGGCGAAGAGGGCTTTAGAAACAACCCCGAAGACTTGCGTAAAATTTACGTCCGCTCAAGCGGCGGCGAGATGATACCGCTAAACTCCGTCGCAACTCTAACTAGGATTTTGGGTCCAGATATCGTAGATAGATTTAACCTTTTCCCGGCGGCTAAGATCCAAGGCGACCCAAAACCCGGCTACACGTCGGGAGACGCGATCAAAGCGATACAAGAGGTAGTTGAACAAACTCTAAATATGGAAGAGTACTCGATCAGCTGGGCGGGCACGGCCTATCAGGAGGTTAGCTCGCAAGGCACGGGTTTGACGGCGTTTATCTTCGGTATGATTTTCGTATTTTTGATCCTGGCGGCGCAGTATGAGCGCTGGCTCATCCCGCTAGCCGTTATCACGGCCGTTCCGTTTGCGGTTTTCGGTTCGCTACTCGCCGTTTGGGCTAGAGGGTTAACAAACGATATTTATTTCCAGATCGGACTACTGCTTCTCATCGGTCTATCGGCTAAAAACGCGATCCTCATCGTCGAATTTGCGATGCAAGAAAGACTGGCGGGTAAGAGCGTATTTGACGCGGCCGTCAATGCGGCAAGGCTTCGCTTCCGCCCGATCGTCATGACTTCGCTCGCGTTTACTTTGGGCGTTTTCCCGATGGTTATCAGTACGGGCGCGGGCGCTGCCTCTCGTCACTCGCTAGGCACGGGCGTGATCGGCGGCATGATAGCGGCCACCACGATAGCGATATTCTTCATACCGATGTTTTACTATCTGCTAGAAAAGCTAAACAACAAAGTCTGGGACAAAAAACCAAGCGGGGCACAGGAGGTCAAAAATGTATAAAATTTTAACTTTAGCCGCAGCGCTATTTTTAGCCGGCTGCTCGTTTCGACCCGAGATTCCCGAGGTCGATACGAAATTTGAATCCACGTATAAATTTGAAACTAGCGACATCAAAGACGAGTGGTGGAAGGAATTCGGCGACGAAAATCTAAACGCCCTCGTAGCTAGCGCGCTAGAGAAAAACACCGACCTTCGTACGGCTTATTTAAATTTACAAAAAGCCGCCGCAAGCCTAGGCGTAGCAGAAGCCGACCTATTACCTAGCCTAAATCTAAGCGGTTCGGCGACCAGATCTAGAAATAGCGCGGAGATGGCTTCGCATCAGCCCCAAACCGTTACTAAAAACTACGAAATAAATTTAGGCCTAAATTACGAGCTTGATTTATGGGGACGCGTTAGAAATAGCGTATTAGCCGCGGAGGCTTCCCTAAACGCCACGAAATTCGACTATCAAACCGCGAGACTCAGCGTTAGTTCGAGCGTCGCTAAAGGCTATTTTGCGTTAGTCGCCCTAAAAATGCGCGAAGCCGTACTAAAAGATACGCTCAAAAGCTATGACGAAACGCTAGCTTTTAGGAAAACGCAATTTGAATTAGGCAGTATCGACGAAACGACCTATATGCAAAGTAAAGCCGCCGCGCAAAGCGCCGAAGTAAGTTTATTAGAGGCTCAAAGCTCGCTTTCGTCGGCTCTTACGTCGCTAGCGATTTTAACCGGCAAAAGCAACGACGAAATTTTAAAAGGCATAGTAGCCGTTAAAGATAGCTTGCCGAGCGAACCGACGGTACACGCGGGCATAAGTTCGGATGTCTTGCTTCGCAGGAGCGACGTGGCGAGAGCCTACGCCGATTTAAACGCTACTAATGCGCTAGTCGGCGTTGCTAGGGCCGATTATTTTCCGACGATTTCGCTAACGGGGATTTTAGGGTATGCGAGCGAAGATTTTAATCGGCTTTTCGTAAATAACGCTAATCTATGGAGCTTAAGCGGTAGTTTAGCACAGAAAATATTCGACTTCGGCAAGACTAAAAATAACGTAAAAATAGCTAAAACCAACGAACAAATAGCTGCCGTAACCTACGAAGCTACGATAAAAAAAGCCCTAGGCGAAGTTAGAGACGCGCTAAATTCGCGCCGATTCGCTCAAGATACGCTAAAACTAGCCGATGAACTTTTAATATCGCAAGAAAAAATATACGAGCTATCCAAAAATAGATTCGATGAAGGATACAGTAGTCATTTAGAACTTTTAGACGCTCAAAGGAATCTACTATCGACCAAGCTTTCGCAAATCAATGCAAAACTAAATTTAATCGACTCGGTCGTTAATATCTACAAAGCTTTCGGCGGCGGATTTACCGCTCGAAAATAACTTAAGTTAGCTAGGCTCGGTAGAGCTTAGCTAAAAATTTATACCTCTCTCGTTAAAATTTGTACGATAGTTTCGGGCAAAATTTCATGCTCTATCTCGTGGATTTTGGCCTCGTAAGCTTCAAAGCTCATTCCCGCTCCCTTTTCAAACGCGCGCTGAGCGATGATCTTGCCGCCATCTAGCTCCTCGCTAACCCAGTGCACGCTCACGCCACCTACCTTCATATCGCTATCAAAGCTCTCTTTTATCGCGTGCGCGCCCTTAAAAAGCGGCAGTAGCGACGGATGCAAATTTATCGCGCGAATCTGCCTCGTAAAAACGGGCGTAAGGATGCGCATAAAGCCCGCAAGCACCGTTAGATCGACGTTAGCGCGCTTTATCTGCGCTACGACTTCGGCGTCGAATTCCTCACGCGAGGCAAAATTAACGTGCTCGGTAACGACGCTTTGCAGGCCGTATTTTGCCGCCTTTACTATGCCGCCTGCATCGGCTTTGTTTGTTAGCGTTAGCACGACTTCGATCTTGGTTTCGCCAAAAACTTTGCCGTGCAGCCTCTGCAAAATCGCCTCCAAATTCGAGCCGCCGCCGCTAAATAAAACCGCTATTTTTTTCGTAAGCATTTGAGTCCTTTGATGACGTCCGCGGCCGTGAGCGCGTAGTCGTTGATTTTGATTTCGCAGGCGGCTAACGCGTGAGCTAACGTGCCAGAGATCGCGGCGTTTAGCGGGTCGTAACCCTGCGCGAGTAGTCCCGCGACGATACCGCTTAGCGCGTCTCCGCTACCGCCTTTTGCGAGCGCGGCACTGCCGTACGTCATGACGTAGACCTCGCCGCCTTGCGCGATTAGCGTATTTGCGCCCTTTAACACAAGCACGCATTTAAAATTTCGGCTAAAAATTTGAGCGAGATTGAAGCGATTTTTTTGTACTTCGCCGGCGTCGAATTTACCTAGATTCGCAAGCTCTAGTAAGCTCGCAAACTCCTTTGGATGCGGCGTTACCACGACGTTTTTATTATTTAAAAGCTCAAGCGTGCGCGGATCGTAGCAAAGATCGGCGTCGATAACGAGCGCATCTTTTGTTTTTAGCTCGCTAAAAAGCTCGTCTTTTTGCGCCTCGTCAAGCTCGCCAAGCCCCATGCCGACGGCTCCGACTCGCATTTTGGGCGTTATGCGCGCGCTTTGCATCAAAACGGGCTCAACGCTTAAATTTTCGCCCACGACGCTAACGAGTCCCGCACCGATAGTTAGCGCGGCAAGTCCCGCTATACGCGCCGCTCCGCACTTTTCGCCGCTAACGACAAACACGTGCCCAAAGTCGCCCTTGTTAGCGTTTTGCTTTACGCGAAAGGGCAAATTTAAATCGCTCTTACCGAGTTTATAAAAGCTCGTCCCCGTCTCGTAAAGCTCGCGTGGAAGGCCCAAATTTGCGACCTTTACGCGCCCTACGAAATCCTTTGCAAAGTCGCTATAAAGCGCTAGCTTTAACGCGCCCATCGTCACGGTCGTATCGGCCTTAAAGACCGCGCCTTGCGGCACGCCGTTTTTATCAAGACCGCTCGGGGTATCGCAAGCGAGCTTGTAGGCGGGTTTTGCGTTTAGCAGATTTATCAAATTTATCGTCCGCTCGTCTAGCTTGCGGCTAAGTCCTGTTCCGAAAATCCCGTCGATGATGCAGTCAAATTCGCCGATTTCCGTTAAATTTGGGATCAAATTTACGCCGCATTTTAGCGCTCTGGTTAGCTCGGTTTTTGAGGTTTCGTTTTGTTTATCGCTCGCTAAAAACGCGAAACAATCAAATTTATCGCCCAAAAGCCTAAGCGCTACGAGCACGTCTGCGCCGTTGTTTCCGCTGCCGATGACGCCTAAAATTTTACGGCGTTTGGTTGATGATTTTTTAAACTTGCTTCGCACTGCGTTAGCTAACGCGTTAGCGGCGTTTTGCATCAGCGCTTCGGTACTCAGCCCAAACTCGCTCACGGCTCTAGCGTCAAGCTCCGCCGTATCCCAAAATAGCTTTTTCATGCGCCCTCCTGCTTCACTCGGTAGCTCAAAGCCTCTAAAATGTGCGGCTTTTTGATGATGCGCGAGCCCTCGATGTCGGCGACCGTGCGGGCGACTTTTAGGGTTTTATTTACGGCGCGGCGGCTGAGCGAAAATCTCTGCGTCGCGTGATCTAGCGCCCCGCTCGCCTCGTCGTCGCAAATGCAAAATTTAGAGATATCTTCATCGCTTAGTTTACCGTTTAGCTCGCTTTGGGCGCGCGAGATTTGCATCTCAAACACGCGCAGCACGGTATCTTGCATAGATTCACTCGTGACGTCGCTTCTATCATCGGCGCTAACCTCGTCCATCTGTACGTGAAGGTCGATGCGGTCTAGCACGGGCGCCGAGATGCGCGATTTATAGCGCTTGATCTCAAGCTCCGAGCATTTGCACTCTAGATTTTTAGAGAGGAGATTACCGCAAGGACACGGGTTCATCGCGGCTACGAACATAAATTTAGTCTCGTACGTAATTTTTGAATTTACGCGCGAGATGTTGATTTTATAGTCCTCCAGCGGCTCGCGCAGACTCTCTAAAATTTGGGGTGCAAAGTGCGGAAGCTCGTCAAAAAATAAAATCCCGCCGTTAGCTAGCCCGACCTCGCCGATCCTAGCCGAGCTCGATCCGCCTCCAAATATCGAGCTGCGCGTGCTCGTGTGATGAGGCGAACGAAAGGCTCGCAGGGCGGAAAATTCGCTCTCCTGCTGATTTAGCGAGCTATAAGCGCAGCTAAGCAAAATCTCGTCCAAGCTTTGCGGCGGCAAAATGTAGCGCAGGCGCTTGGCGCTCATACTCTTTCCGCATCCGGGGCTGCCCTCAAAGATAACGTTGTGCATACCGCAAGCGGCCACCAGGCAGGCTCTTTTTGCTCTACTTTGGCCTTTTACGTCGCTAAAATTTAGCTCGAAATTTTGATTTTTTACGAAGCTTTTTTCGCCGATTTTGATCAAATTCGAAAAAAGCGGATGAACGCTGCCTACTCTACGCGAGGCGGCAAATTCGGGCTCGAGGAAAAATTTGATCGCCTCGGCTAAATTTGAAACGGAGTAAATTTCTAAATTCGGTATCGCGCCCGCTTTTTGCGCTATCTCTTGCGGGATCAGCACGCGAGAACCCGGCGCTTTCGCGCTCAAAAAAAGCAAGATAGAAAAAAGGCTCGCCGTGCTTTTGACGCCGCCGTCGAGCCCCAGCTCGCCGAATACGAAAATAGGCTCAAAGTCGCGCTCTTTTTGTAAGGCGATTAAAAGCGCGATGGGTAGGTCGAAGTGGCTGCCTGATTTTGGCATATCGGACGGGGATAAATTTATGATGATTTTTTGCGCGGGAAAAGAGAAATTTAACGACAAAAGCGCTGATTTTACGCGTTCGGCGCTCTCTTTGATCGAAGCTCCCGCAAGCCCTACGATATTAAGTGCGGGCAAACCGCGATTAAAACTGGACTCGACGTCCACAAGCCGCAATTCGTCGTTATAAGTGGCGCATTTTAGGGCTTTCATGCGTTTTTTTGCTTTTTATACTCTTTGTCGAATTTTTTGCGTTTGTTGTAGCCGATTCGCTCGATAAAAAGGTGCCCGTCGAGATGATCCATCTCGTGCTGGATCGCAACCGATAAAAGTCCGTCGGCCTCGAGCTCTCGGCGCTGTCCGAAGCGGTCTTGATACTCCAGCGTTATAAACTCGGCTCTTTTTACGTCCTCGTAGTATCCGGGTACGCTAAGGCAGCCTTCTTGGTAGATTATCTCGCCCTCTTTGCGTAAAATTTTGGGATTTATGATTTCTAGCAGATCCTCTTTGCGCTGTTCTTTACTCTCTTCGTCTACTAAATTTACGATCAAAACCCGCTTAGCCTCGCCCGTCTGGATGGCGGCTAGTCCGATACCGTTTTTAGCGATCATGGTCTCATACATATCGTCTAGAAAATTATGTAGCTCGGCATCAAATTCGCAGACTTCTTTGGAGCGCTGATACAGCCTTTTATCTGGATACGTAACCACCTCTAAGATCATTTGGTTTTATCCTTAGCCACGACGAATCTATCCGTATTTTTACCGCTTTGAGGCAAAAGATCCAACATTGCCGAAATCATACCTTCTATGCTTTTAGTCTCTTCTAAATCCGCGACGCATATTTCCATATTCATATCCAGCTCGCCGTCTCCGATAACGAAAGTAGCGGAGTAAAACATATCCGCTATTCTGTCGCATGCCTTTTTCGCGCCCGCCATATCGGTATGTCTCATAAGCATAGCGAAAGTTCCCTCGCCGTAGTGAGCTAAAATATCGCTTCTACGAGAGGTTTTTAGTAGAAATTTGGATATATTTCTTAACACTATATTTCTGTCTTTTATATTTAGG
>CAUQJW010000065.1:0-9094 GCA_963518485.1 uncultured Campylobacter sp. | reverse complement strand
GCGTCTTAGTGCGTAAAAACTCCGCTCCTAGTCTAGACGCCGCTTCGGCTACGTCTAACGCGCTTTCTAAGGTGCTTGGCGTTCGCGGCGAGGTTATAATCGGAGATAGGGCGCTAAAGGCGTTTTTGGACGAGGGCGACGATAAATTTTACGATCTTGCTAAAATATGGAACGAAAAAACTAATTTACCCTTTGTTTTCGGACGATTTTCGTGCGTAAAGCATAGCGGCTTTTATAAAAAGCTTATCGAGAATTTTAGTCGTAAAAACGTAAAAATTCCCGGATATATTTTAAAGCGATACTCTATAACGCGCGGCATTTCGCCGGAGAATATAAAGCGATATTTAAAATTAATTAGCTATAAAATAGGCGAGAAAGAGAAAAAGGCTTCGTCTAAATTCGCTAAAGAAGTAAGAATTTTAAAAGCGGGCGAAACGCTTAAGCCTCGCCGCCTCTTATAACCGGAGTGAATTCGTCCCAGCCGATTTTTGTTTTAGCCGTCGGCATTTTGCTTTGGAACGGCTCTTTTTTCATGGCGGCTTCGGCCACGCTTTCGCCTTGAGGTTTAGGCGGAGCTTCTACGACCAAAACGGCTCTTTCGATTTGTATAAAAATTTCTAAAATTTTAGCGTAAGCGAGAAAAAAATCCGAGTTTTTATGTTTTTGTAAAAGCGAACGAAATTCATCTACGAATTTATTCAAAACCTCTTTAAAAAGCTTATCGCTAATGTTATTGGCTCCGTTTAGCTCGTCGTTTAAAAAAGTAGACATTGCTAAAAGGACGAATCCTACGTAGTCTTCGCTGTCTTTGCAAATCTCCTTATTCCTTCTATACGGACTAAGTTTTAGACATTCTATAACTCTAAGACGCGCCGCTCCGTCGTCTCGGCCGTCTTCGTAAAACGATGCGTTTAGCGGGATATTAGAATACGAAAAATCAAAAAGTACGTCGTTTTGTTCTCTATAAAATTTGGCAAAGTCGAATTTTTTAAGCGCTTCAAAGGCCTCCGCCGCTTCTTGCGAAATAGGATTTTGAGCCAGGTAATCCAGTTGTTCTTTCCACTTTTCGAATTTACTTTCGTCTTGATTAAAAAATAGCGGGAAAGCTAAAAATTCATAAAAATACGCCCTTGCTTTGACGATATTAGCGTCCATTTAAAATTTCCTCTCTAGATTGTTTTAGTTGTGCCGTTATCATTACCTTAGCTTTGCAGTCGGAACAGCAGTAAAGGGCTTTGATTTTGGACTCGTCGCCGTTAAAGCGCGGCCTCATTATGGACGCTATTTTTTCGACGGCTTTTTTAGTGGCGAATTCTTTTCCGCACTCTATACAGGCGAAAAGCTCGTCTCTAGCTAGTTCATTGTAGGTGAAATATTGCGGTTTTAATTCGATTTTACCCCTGTGTAGGAAAATGGTATCTTTTTCTGCGCAGCTAACTTCGCAGTATCCGCAAGCGGTACAGATGCTAGGATTAAATAAAATAGAATTCGTTTTTTTATCCGCTACTAGCGCACTTACGTTGCAAGCTCCGACGCAAGATAGACATAGCGTACAGCTATCGCGGTTTATTTCTACCGTGCCGTAGCTTATATTTTCTCCTGTTTTTACGACTCCCAAATTCTCGTCGCCGACGAATTTTTCTAGACGCTTGGCGAACACTTCTCTTTTAGGCATCGCGTATTCGACTAGGCTTTGTAGAGAACCTTCTATTAGACGCGCTTTTTTTAGCGCTTCTTCTAGTTCGGACTTGCTTTTGGCTATCAAAACGGCTTGAGTATTAAACTTAAGCTCATAAATTTGATTTAAGATAGATACGGCGTCTTTGGTACCGCGACTCATCTTGTCGCAGTAGATTATAAGATTCGAACCGCTTTCTTGTAAAAGCGTAAGCAAATGCGCTTCGCTTAAAAATTTTTCGCCCTCTATCGCAAAAGGCAGTAAATTTTGAGGAAGCTCTAAATTTAGATTTTCTAAATCCATTTTCTTAGGAACGATTAAAATATTTTTACCTTTATACGTTTTGGCTATGTCCAAAAATGTATTTTTAGGCATGCGTGAATAATCGAGCGCGCCGCTAGGACAGACGCTTACGCACTCGCCGCAGTTAATGCAGTCTACGTGCGAAAAGACTAGATGTTTGGTTTCGTCTTCTTTTAGAATCGCTACCGTCGGACAAACGTCGGAACACTTGCCGCAAATTTCGCTTCGCCTTTCGTGATACTGACAGATCGTCGAGTCGTAGTAAACGTAGCTTTTATAGTTGAAAGTCGGACTTTTACGTTCTAACAGCTTTACTACGCTATCGTCGTCCATCGTCGCTATCTCGTAGCAGCCGCTTTGTTTTAGCATGTATTCTCTGGCGTTTTCTACTAGGAAAAAGTCGCAATCGACTTCTAATTCTTCGTTCTCGCGAAGTATCAAAACGCTTAGTTCTCCGACCGCCCCGTAAATGAATTTAATCTCAAAATGCGTAAGCTCTATAACTTTAAAGCCTTTTTCTCTAAGCGAATTAGCCAAATTTTCTCGTCCGGCGTTGCTTACGATTACGACGTTTTTGCCGACTTGTTTTTCGTAGTCGATATCCTTTGCCGTATCGAAGCAAATTGCTCTAGCTTCGTAAAGCAAAAGCGCATTTTTGGCTTTATCTAGGACGCTATCGGTCGTATTTTTTAGATAAAAATTTATTTCCGGAGCATATACGCTAGCTTTTAATTTAGGCGAATTTGCGACTAAGTATTCGCCGCTTTCGTTTATTTCGATTTGATCGTTTAGCATTAAACTCGGGTCGAAATCGTTGTAAAATCCAAACTCTTTCATAACTCGCTCCAATTATCAAAATATGCCGTATTTTAATATTAAAGTAGTTAATCGGCTCTGAATTTTGTTAGTTATTTTTTAACGTAAGTTTAAATTTATATAAAAATATGCTACAATCCGAAGTTTGGTAAAACCGATTTACTAGGAGCGAAAATGAATGAGCTACGCAAGCTTCCGCAAATAGATAAAGTACTAAAAGACGAGATTTTTAAGGGATTTGAATTAAATTTCCTAACTAAAATCGCAAGAGCCGAGATTGAATGTTTAAGAGGCGATATTTTAGCGGGCGGCAACTGTCCAAGCGTAAGCCAAATAGTGCAAAATATCGCGAAAAAATATGAAAAATTTAATAAAAAATCATTACAAAGAGTCGTAAACGCCACCGGAGTAGCGATTCATACCAATCTAGGCAGAAGCGTGATTTCGGAAGAAATTTTATCCCGAGCCGCCGAGGTTATAACCGGGTATTCGAACCTAGAATATAGCCTAGAAAACGGCGCTAGATCGAACAGATACGATTACGTCGGCTCTTTGGCGGCGGAGCTTTTCGGGTTTGAAGACGCGCTTATCGTAAATAACAATGCCGGCGCCGTATTTTTAACGTTAAATACTTTCGCCAAAGGCCGCGAGGTAGTAGTTAGCCGCGGCGAGTTAGTCGAGATCGGCGGCAGCTTTCGCATACCCGAGGTTATGGCCGATTCTGGAGCCCTTTTAAAAGAAATCGGTACGACGAATAAAACGAATTTTAGCGATTACGAAAACGCTATCGGCGAAAACACCGCCATACTGGCTAAGATTCACCGCTCTAACTTCGATATCGTAGGTTTTACGCAAGACGTTAAAATGTCTGAAATAGCGGCCCTAGCAAGAAAGAGAAATTTGATAGATTATTACGATTTGGGTAGCGGATTTTACGGACGCTTGCCTTATGGATTGGAGCGCGGCGAAGATAGCTTGCAAAGTCTAAGCGAAGCGGGCGTTAGTTTGGTTAGCTTAAGCGGGGACAAGCTTTTGGGATCGGCTCAGTGCGGTATAATTTTAGGTAAAAAAGAGTTAATCGCAAAGCTTAGGAAAAACCAGCTTTTAAGAATGCTTCGCGTAGATAAGGTTATAATTTCGATTTTAATCCAAAGTTTAAAAGCCTATGCAAACGGCGAATTTGAGCTAATAACTACTCTAAAATTAATAAACAGAAGCGAAGCCGAGCTTTTCGATTTCGCTAAGCGTATAAACGAAAATTTAAAAAATCCGCTAGAAATAGCTCGAACTACGACATTTGTGGGCGGCGGTACGATGCCTAATAAACGCATACCGAGCGTTGCTTTGGCTTTTAGCGGCGATGCGGAAGCTACGGAGGCGAAATTTAGAAACGCAAACGTCGTAGGCAGGATAGAAAACGACAAATTTATACTGGATTTACGCAGCGTTTTAGATAGCGACGCGCAGAAGCTAATAAAAATCATAAACGAAATAGGCGAAAAATGAACTTAATAATAGGAACGGCCGGACATATCGACCACGGCAAAACGGCGTTAATAAAAGAATTAAACGGCTTTGAAGGCGACAAGTTAGAGGAAGAAAAAAAGCGCGGCATAACGATTGATCTTAGTTTTTCTAATCTCTCCAAAAACGAACAAAATATCGCTTTTATCGACGTTCCCGGACATGAAAATTTAGTAAAAACGATGATAAGCGGGGCGTACGGATTTGATGCGTGCCTTTTCGTCGTAGCGGCTAACGACGGACTTATGCCGCAGTCTTTAGAGCATTTAGAAGTTTTGAATTTACTAGGCGTGCGCTCGCTAGTCGTTGCTCTTACTAAATGCGATTTGGCCGATACCAAAACGATAGAAGTTAGAAAAAAAGAGATTATAAACGCCGTTTCGGGATACGAAAATTTAAGTATTTTAGAAATTTTTGCCGTTAGCGTAAAAGATAAAGAAAGTATCGACGATTTAAGAAATTATCTTTTTACGTTAAGGCCTAAAAATCGCGGTACAGAGGGTGTTTTTAGGTACTATATCGACCGCGTTTTTAGCCTAAAAGGCATCGGTAACGTGGTAACCGGAACCGTGCTAGAAGGCGCCGTTACTAAAAATGAGAAATTATATAACTACGACGCCGGCAAGGAAGTGCAAGTCAGAAGCGTACAAAGCCACGACAAATTCGTAGATCGCGCCGGAGTTAGCAGCCGCGTCGCGTTAAATTTGACCGGCGTAGATTTAAGCGAGTTAAAAAAGGGACAACTGCTTAGCAAAAAAGGCTTTTTTAGGGGTTTTCGCGAGATAGATGCGGTCGTATTCGCTAAAGCTTTAAGCCACGGCCAGAGCGTAACGTTTTGCGTCGGGGCGAAAGCCGTTCCGGCAAAGGCGCTAATCTTAAGCCAAAAAGCAGATAGTTTATTCGTTAGTTTTAAATTCCAAAGCGATATGTTTTTAAAATTCGACGAGCCGTTCGTATTGATATCGGGCGGTCGCGTTATCGGCGGCGGACGCGTGCTAAATCCGATAATGGAGCCGTTAAAAAAGAATACTAAAATCTCTTTTTTAAGCGCGCTTTTAAAAAGAGATTTTCCGGCGGCGTTTGCGCTTTTAAAAGATAGTCATAAAAACGGCTTCGGCATTATTTCAAGTTATCAAAGGTTCGGTATAGCCCACGAAGAAGCCGTCGGGATAGCAAAAGCGCTTCCCGGCGTATTCGTAGACGAAAAGGCCTTAAATATTTACGATGCTAGCGCCGCGTCGCGCGTTAAGGAAATCGTAAAATTTATCGTAGAAAAAAATGCCTACGCTATGTTTTCGGCCTCAAGCGTTTCTTTGAAGCTAAGCTGGGCTAGCGAGCGACTGTGTCAAAAGGCATTAGACGAATTAGAAAGCGCAAAGCTAATATCCAAAAACGACGGCGTTTATACTAAATTCGGAGTCGATTTAAGCGAGCTAAAAGAGAAGCTTGAAGAGAGAATTTATAAGATTCTAGACGACGCCGACCTTGCTCCGGATGCCCCGTATAATATCTACGACGAACTCGAGATAGATAGGGTTAGCGGCGATAACGCGCTAAAAAAACTAACGGCTATGCGCAGAGTCGTGCGTCTAGCGCATAATCTTTTCGTAACGCAACGGGCGCTGAACGAAGCAGAAAGTAGACTAAGGGAAATTATTAAAACTAGCGGATTCGTGAACGTCGTAAACGCCAAAGATAAATTAAATTTGAGTAGAAAATACCTCATAGCTTATCTTGAGTATCTAGACACGAAATCGGATGTCGTAAAAGACGGCAACGACAGAAAACTAAGAAACGGTTAAAAAGCGTTTATAAAAAGCTATTATAATCAAGCAAATTTTTTAAAAAAGGATAAAAATGAAAAAAGCTATTCTAACTTCTTTAATCGCCGCTAGCGCGATATTTGCGGCAAGCGACGATCAGATCGTAAATTTCTACGGCGGCATGGTCGGCGACGGCGTTAAGATAAGCGTAACCGAAAGAAAACAAATAGCCGAAGATATCGAAGCCGTAGTCGTAAAACTAAGTAACGGCGAGAATAGTCAAAATGAAATAGTATTTTCAAAAGGCGATTTGTTGTTTCCGGACGTAATAAATTTAAAAGAGCAAAAATCTTACCTTAGCGAAATAAAAAAAGATCTGGTCGCAAAAGGTATTTCAAACGTTTATAAAGGCGAAGATAAGAGTAATATAATAACTATCGGAAACGATAAAAATAAGCCTACTATCGTTATGTTTTCGGATCCCGAATGTCCGTACTGCAGAGCCGAGCTAGAAAGGATAGAAACGACTTTAAAAGGCTCTAACGTGCAAATCGTTCTAACTCCCGTTCACGATAAATCGTCTTTGCAAAAAAGCTTTTTGGCGTATAAAGAGATAAAGACGGCTAAAAGCGACAGCGAGAAGATTAAAATTTTACGCAAGTATTTCGACGAAAACTATACGGTAGAAGGCGGCGCCGTAAGCGATGCCGAGGCTCAAAAGATAGATGATTTGCGTAAAAAATATTTTGCCGCGGGCGTTCGCTCCGTACCGACCGTAGTAAACTTAAGCGATTTACAAAAATAGTTTTTGATAATCGAATACGGCTTAAAATATAGTCGTATTCGATTATTTCGCTAAATATAAAAATACAACTTGATAACTTATATATACTACAAAATGCGCTAGGTTCGCTATTCTTAATAACTTTTATTAATCTTTTATTTTTAATGTTTTTATCAGCAATATATGCTAAATTTGCATAGTAATGTTTTTAGATTAACGTTTTTCTAGAATGCCTATTTTACGGGATTTTTAGAATTTAGAAATATGCAAAATTTAAATATTTCGTTTATCGAAATTTAAAAATTTTGAGGAAAGGAGAGTGGCATGCAAGGATCTAGACGAGATTTTCTAAGAAAATCTTTAAAAGTCGGAGCCGTAGGCGGAGCGGTTTTATCGATCGCGGCGATGGCTAAGCCTACCAGCGACGAGCTTGAGCCGGACGGTAACGGCGTAGTCGTCGGTAAATCGAGCAAAAAAGAGGTGCTTTATAGAAAAAGCAAAGAGTGGGCTTACTACTATAAAATAGCGTATTAAGGAGCTAACTATGAGCGAAGCGCAAATCGGAAGACGCTCGTTTCTAAAACTCGCAGCGTTGGGCGCCGGTAGTACTATGGCGTTCGGCAAAAACGAGACGGTTAGAAAGGCTACGAGCGATGAAATCAAAAATCCTTACGAGGGTTCCAAAACGGTTAGAACCATCTGTTCTATATGTTCGGCGGGCTGCGGTATCGAGGCCGAAGTAAAAGACGGCGTATGGGTTCGTCAAGATATGGCGATGTTTCATCCTATATCCCAAGGCTCTCACTGTTCAAAAGGTATCGATCAAATCGATTTAACTAAGAGCAAGCAACGTATCAAATTTCCTATGAAAAAAGTAAACGGAAAATGGGAGAGAATAAGCTGGGAGCAAGCCGTAAACGAAATCGGCGATAAGATGCTGCAAATCCGTAAAGAAGACGGTCCCGATAGCGTAGTTTTCTTGGGCTCGGCTAAATTTAACAATGAGCAGAGCTATTATTTCCGCAAATTTGCGGCTTTTTGGGGTACAAACAGCAACGATCACGTAGCACGCATTTGACATAGCGCAACAGTCGCCGGTGTGGCGAATACTTGGGGTTACGGCGCTATGACTAACCATTGCGGAGATATGGCTGCAAACTCGAAAGCCATCTTTATGATAGGCGCAAATTCGGCCGTCGCAAATCCGGTCGGCGGTATGAAGCATGCCCTTCAGGCTAAAGACAGAAACAATGCGAAGCTAATCGTGGCTGATCCGAATTTTACGAAATCTGCCGCAAAAGCAGACCTTTATCTAAGGCATCGTTCGGGAACGGACGTTGCGTTAATCTACGGACTAATCCACATCATTCTTAAAAACGGCTGGGAAGATAAGGAATTTTTGGAGCATAGAACTTACGGTATAGACGAGATTAGAAAAGAGGCCGAGCACTGGACGCCGCAAGTTACGGCAGACGTTACGGGCGTACCGGTAGAAAAGCTAGAACAGGCCGCCTATATAATGGCTCACAACAAGCCGGGCTGCGTTATCTGGGCGCTAGGTATCACTCAGCACTCCGTAGGTACGTCAAATACGAGAATCTTGCCTATTATGCAGTTAATTTTAGGTAATATGGGAAAAGCCGGCGGCGGCTGTAATATCCTACGAGGTCACGACAACGTCCAAGGCTCTACCGATATGTGTAATCTTTCGGATAGTTTGCCGATGTATTACGGACTAACCGATGCTTCATGGAAATACTACTGCAAAGGTTGGGGCGTCGATTACGACGAATTTATTAAAAGATTTGCGGTTTCTACGAAAGAACCTAAACAAGGCGGTGCCCCGGTAAAAAATACCGTATTTGAAGAGTATTATTATCACGATCCGAAAAATCCGGAAGATCGCAACTGGCGCAACGAAAAGGGCTGGTCGTTATCGAAATGGTGGCAAGGCGTCTTAAAAGAGGAAAAAACATATACTAGCGGCAAGCTTCGCGTGCTTTGGGTACAAGGAACCGGTATTACGTCTATGGCGCATCTTACAAAAATTCAACAAGCCGTCGATAAATTAGACTTACTAGTCGTAGCCGAACCTTTCGTCAACGAAGTCGCGATTTTAAGCGATAGAAAAGACGGAATCTACGTATTGCCTGTCGCTACCGCATTTGAAAACGAGGGACATTTAAGCTCTACGAATCGCTCCGGCCAGTGGAGAACTAAGGTAGT
>CAUQJW010000064.1:0-9362 GCA_963518485.1 uncultured Campylobacter sp. | reverse complement strand
ATGCTATACGACGTCGCGTGATTGCTTCGATTTGATTAAATTTCAAGATGTGCGATTAAAAAATTTAACTTATTTTTTAAAAGCGTCTCGCAAATTGACAAAGTTTGACAACCAAATCCCCTATAATCACGCCCTAAGTTGTAAGTAAAAATTAAGGGAAAAATCCAAACCAAAAGGAGAATATATGAAAATGTTATTTAAGGTGCTATTGCTCGGTCTAATCGGAGTTGTGTTTTCGGGTTGCTTTATTATAATGCCTCCAAGCAAAGAAACCGTAATGGCTCAACAACTAGATGTTTGGTGTATTCGTAGAGAGGTAAAAGATAAGGAAAAATATGAGGACGCCATTCATAAAGCAGAAATTTTTAAAGATAAAACAAAATATGGAGATAAAGTTCAGATTGCTCCAAGGGGCGAATATAGCGTTTCAATGTTTGACAAAACCTTTAATGACAGCAATCGACCTGGACTATATTGGCGTGAATATGGGTTAGTTTATAGACCTGCTATTTGCGATAGAGAAAACAAAAAGATTAATTTGGTTGTAGAAATTACCCCACATAAAGTTAAATCTCAAAATGAAAAAGATAAGGTAAGCGATGATGCTTATACTTGGATAGCTAATATGAAAAACGGAATGGCAAAATCTCTTTATTCTTCTAAGGAGATAGTAGAGCTGATGGAACTTGGCTCTAGCCTTGATTTTATTTTTATAGATTATGAGACAAGGAAAGAAATCGATAGAAGAACTTATGATTTTGCGGGTTATCAGGCTTATACCGAAGAACTTAAAAACAAAAAGTAGGCAAAGGAAAAATATGAAAATACTATTTTTAGCATTAATTACGCTACTTTTAACAGGTTGCTTAGAGCCCGTACCGGAGAGCTACTACGACAAAGTCGATAGAAAAGACGATTTTGTGTGGAACTTTGAGAGTAGAAGGCTAGCGAACGAACTTATCATTTTATACGATATGGGCGAGCGATCTCAGCATGGAAAAGACTTTTTCGATAACGCTTTCAAGTTAGCCGATTACGAAAACGGCGTAAAGCTTTCGGAAGTTAAAAGCTTCTTGGCTTCAAAAGGAGCTACGCCTTTTCGCGTGTATGAGCGTGCGGTTAAAAGCAGCGGTAAGAATCAATTTAAAAGGTATTCGGGTAAACTTAATGCCGAGATTATTTCTCTCGTTCCTTTCGATACTCAATTTATAAAATTGCAAAAGGATTGCTTTGACGGTACTTCGCTATGCTTGTTCGACGAATTTCCCGTGCTGAGCGAAACGGACGTAGAAGGCGATATGGCTTCGATGATGATAAATTTCGTCGAGATAAAAGCGACTTTCAATAACTATCAAGATAATTTCGCTCCCGTAAAGATTATCATCCATACCGCGACTTACACCGGAGCCAAGCTAAACGCTATTTTGGGTAAAATTCCGAAAAAAGCGTTTGAAAATAACGAATTAAAATAGACGAACGACGTAGAATGGCTTTAGCTCTTGCAAGGAGAGGCACTAAGCGGTGGGGGAATTTGATTCGAATTTCCCCGTTCTAGAGGATTGAAATCCTCTTTTATATTACTGGGCTTGCGTAGTTAATGCGCGTAAATTAAATCAAAAATTTATAATTTACGACAAAAATCATAATTTCCCCAAAACTCCTCTTTCGTTGACAGTATTTGACACTATAACTCTTTATAATTACGTCCGAAGTCGAGATTAAACCCTCGACAAAATAAATCAAAGGAGTTTTTATGAAAAAGATTGCGTTATCGCTAGCAGTAGCGGGAGTTATGAGCGGGGCTTTAGCAAGCGAAACACCCAACCTAGCCAATGTCGCGCCGGACAATTACGGCAAATTTGTCCCTACGATCGATTTGCATGCCAAAGGCAAAGATATATTCGGCGATGCGTCGTTTGGGATAGGTATTGACGGCAAATTTGGCCTAATTCAGGCTCTTAGCGGCGAGCTATATCTTCGAGTAGCCGCACAAGGCGGATATAAAGGAGCTAGTGCGCAAAGGTATATTTCCGGTAGCGGCGGTTTAGGGTGGTCTCAAAAACTATCAGAAAATCAATTCGTAGCATTAGAAGCCAACTATAAATACGGCGTAGCTACAGGCGGCAAGCTCACCGACCTTAAAAATTGGAGCGAATACGGCGTAACGGCTACATACGGATACAAATTTGCCGACTGGTTTACGATGGGCGTGAGCGGCTTTTACGATAAAACCAATTATGATTTGTATGCCGTAAAAGGTATCAAAGGTTCGACATACGGTTTTGGAGTTCCGCTATCGATCAGCATAACCAAAACCGGCAACCTCAATATCTACGGCGGATATCAAACACAAAAAATCGACGATAGCAATATAAAAAAGAGCCAACCCGTCGTATCTTTAGGCGTAACGGTTAAATTCTAAAATCACCAAAAAACAGAAATGAACCACTAAACTCAAAAGGCTAGCGCGGACTTTGATTCCGGCTAGCCGATATTTTGGCGAAATTTGTTTCAAAACGAGCTTTTGATATAAAAAATTGCCATAAGAGCCTTATTTTAAGTAGGCAAAAAATCAATTACGCTAAAATATCAAGAAATAATATCAAAAAGGAGGCTAGATGGCTAAATACCTATACGGCGCAAGCATCCAGGGCATACAAGAGTATATTTACGCTACTAACGATTTGCAAGAAATCATCGGCGCTAGCGAGATAATCGACTCGCTTGGACGAAATTTGAAAGACAAAAAGAAAGACGACGGCGAGATATTTGGTATGTTTGACGAGCTAAAACAAAATGGCTTAGTAGAGCAAATTTTACTAAATGCGGCTGGAAATTTTAGAGCGATCGTAAATGGCGAGGAAAATCTAAAAAAGATCGTTTATAACTTGCCTAAAAAGATAATGCAAAATGCCTACGGCATCACGGTTTCCCAGGCTACCGCTCCATATAACGGCGACTACGAAACAGCCTCAAAAATACTAGAGCAAAGGCTCAAAACACAGCGTAACCGCCCAAGTCTGCCGCTTGATATGAGTATAAATTTTATGCTCCTAGCGCCTAAAACCGCAAGAGCCGTTTATAAAATAGAAAATAAAAACGACGAAAAAATTTTACTAGATATCTCATCTGCTCAAAAAAGAGAGGCGCATACAAGGTGGTTTAATAAGCGCCGCGAAAAAGATAAGGAAGATAAAAAAGACGTAAAATTTATAGAATTAAAAGAATTTAGCCAAATTTCAAACGATAAAAACAAGCTAGCGATAATCCATGCCGACGGTAACGGGCTTGGCGTTTTGGTTAAAAATTTGGTCGAAGTCGTAAAAAAGAGCAACGATACTGGGGCTATAGCTAGATTTTCAGAGTCGCTTGACAAAGCTACAAAGAATGCGTTTGCTAAAGCCAAAGAAAAAACTAAAGCCGCTCTTGGCAAAAATAGCTTAAAAATAAAAGAGCTTATTCTAAGCGGCGACGATATGACGGCGGTGTGCGACGCAGATATTGCGCTGGAATTTACTAAAAATTTTATAGAGGAATTTGAAAACCAAACAGACAATAAAAAACCTGATATAGAACAAAAACTAACGATGTGCGCAGGCATAGCTTACTGCAATGAAAAATTTCCGTTTCACTATGCCGTGGCTCTAGCCGAGGAGCTTTGCGCAGCGGCTAAAAAGCACTCCAAAAGCAAATACGTAAAAGACCAAGAAAAAGATATTGCGCCAAGTTGCCTGATGTTTCACAACATCCAAAGCTCAAATTTTCAAAGCTGGGATAATTTCATAAAAGATGAGCTTACGATAAAAAACAAAGGCAATAACATCAGGTGCGACTTTGGTCCATACTATCTAAATAAGGATGGCGAAGCAAATATAGATGCTTTTATAAATTTAGCAAAAATTTATAGCGGTGAAAAAAGTCCAAAAGGCAAGCTAAGAGAGTGGATAAAGGAGCTTGGCATAAACGACAAATTAGCTCAAAGTATGCTAGATAGGATAAATGATATGCTTGAAAACAAGGGCGAATTTGACAAGGCTTTAAACAACCTCTACTCTAGACTAAAGTGTGAAAATTTGATATTAGAAAAAGACGGGGCGAAAAAAACGCCGATTTACGACATGTTACAAATTTTGTCGGTTACTTCTAATGCGGGAGACAAATGATGACTATAAACTATGAGCTTAAATTTTATGATTATTGGCATATTAGTAGCGGACTTAGCGGCGGAGCAGCGCTTGATAGCTATGCTGTAAAAGATATAGCGGGGCTTCCTTACGTCCCTGGCAAAACCATAAAAGGACTTGTGCGAGAGGCGGCGGAGCTATTTTGGAGTAAGGATGATATAAATGAGTGCTTCGGCAAACGAGGGAGCGACGATGATACGACGCAGGCAAAGTGCTATTTTAGTAGTGCTACGGTAGATAAACAAATTGCCGACGAGATAATCTCAAACGGCTTGACGCATAATCTTTTTGATGTCATTTCAGCGACTAAAATCGATGAAAATGGTATCGCAGAAGATGGATCGCTAAGAGATATAGAGGTCGTGCTTCCTATAAGTTTGAGTGGCAAGATAGAAAATGTAGATAAAAAATTTACCCAAAATTTAGAGCAAGCTTTAAAATCAGTAAGGCGAATGGGGCTAAACCGCAACCGAGGGCTTGGTAGATGCGAATTCGTGATTAAGGAGCTATTGTGAGAGAGCTAAAATTCGAGATAACTTTTAAAAGTCCCGTCATATTACAGGCGACCTCAAACACACAGGGCAAGATGAGCTCGCTTGATTTTATCCCAGGTAGCGCATTTTTGGGTATGGTAGCTAGCAGATACGATGAATTTGACGATCCGTTTAAAATTTTTCATAGCGGTGCGGTAAAATTCGGCGATGCTTCGCCTATAAAAGACGGCGATGAGTTTTTTAAGATCCCGCTTTCGTATTTTCATGAAAAGCTTGACGGCGATAAAATTTACAATCATCATTTACTAAACGACAAAGAATTTGAAAAATTTACACAACTAAAACAGATGCGAAGCGGTTACATAAACGACGAATTCGAAAGGCTTAGCCTAGATTACGAATTTTCTCAAAAAAGCGCCTACGATAAAGATAAAAGGCGCTCTATGGATAGTCAAATGTATGGCTACGAGGCTTTTAAAGCTGGAATGAAATGGCGATTTAGCGTTAAATTTGGCACAAACGTAAGCGAAAACAATATAAACCTAGTAAAAGAAATGCTGGAAAGCTCGACGAGACTTGGTAAGTCAAAAAGTGCCGAGTACGGGATGATAGAAATTAAATTTATCGGCAAAAACGCTAGCGAAATCAAAACCTTTACACCGCCTGAACAATATACCTTCGTTTATGCTAAATCTCGCCTTGCTCTAATCGATGAAAACGGCAACCCAAGCTACGACGTAAAACACATCTTACCGAATTTGAGCGAGGATAATGTCGCTTATGAAAAGACGCAGATCAGAATTTCAAATTTTACACCTTATAACGGCGCTAGAGCGACCAAAGACTATGAGCGTGCATGCATAAACAAAGGCAGTGTCATCGTCTTAAAAAATTTAAGCGCCGAGCATATCGCCGCGCTAAAAAGCGGTGTAGGAGCGTATCTTAGCGAAGGCTTTGGCGAAGTGCTTATAAATCCGCGCTTTTTAAACGGCGGCGGCAAAAAAGACGAGCCGATAGAATTTAAAAATATGATGGATAAAAAACACCTGACCGAGAAAATACCGACACGAAGCGATTTGGCTAAATTTTTAGAACAAAAGCAAATTGCCAATGCGCAAACTATTAAGATAGCGCAAGAGGTAGCCGACTTTATAAAAGACAATAAAGATAAATTTAGCGAAATTTCAAACTCTCAGTGGGGCGCTATAAGGGCGATTTGCAGGGATGTCGCGGTTAACGACGAAGTACTTGATGACAAAAACATTAAAATTAAAAATCAGACTAATGCAGAAAAAAACGCAAATATTGCGGATCAAATATCTAAATTTATACGCAAGGGCGTAAGAAACGCAAATTGGGACTGTAAAAAAGAAGGAGATAAGATTACGCTCTTAAAAGGCGGCAAGGGCGATATACTTTTCGATGCTGTAAAAAAACGGGCTCATACGAAAGAAAATAGTATCGATATATCCCCCTATTCGCTAAAATTTGCCCTACTTTTATCAATGCAAATGCCAAAAATCAAAGGAGAGAAGCGATGAAAAGATTTTTAGCGCACGTTATCATAGAAGCCAAGACTCCGCTAAAAGTCGGCGGCGGTAAAAATGATCTTTTTTACGATGCTCCGGCGCAAAGAGACTGGAACGGCTTACCAATGATTTTAGGCACTTCGGTTGCAGGGATTTTGCGTAGAGCGCTCGAAGAGAGCACAGATAAAGAAACCGCAAATGAAATTTTCGGCACTAGACGCAAAGAAAAAAATAAGGATAACGATAAAGGCCAAAAAGAGAGTGGGGGCGAAGATTTGATCGGTTCAAGGCTAATGATCTCAAATGCCTTATTGCTAGACGAAGAAGGCAAAGTTTGCGAGGAATTACTCTTAGAAAAAAGCGAATTTTTACGACTTTTTGATATTTTGCCGATTAGAGATCACGTCGCTATAGGCGCAAACGGTACCGCAAAAGATGCGGGTAAATTTGACGAAGAGGTCGTATATAAAGGCGCTAGATTTAAATTTTCTCTTGAACTTAACGGAAACAAAGATGAGTTTGAAAAGATTTTAAATTTGCTTTCAGACCCATCGTTAAGGCTTGGCGGAGGAAGCTCAAAAGGCTTTGGTTCGCTTGCGATCAATAAAATAAAATACGGGGAATTTGAGCAATTTTCAAGTAGCTTAAATAAAGAACCCGACGGCTTTAGGGATTTTGATTTAAAAAACGCGACGAATGATAAATTTTTAAAATATGAGCTAAAAATTTCGCCTGATGATTTTTTTATGTTCGGAAGCGGATTTGGAGACGATGAAGCCGATCAAACGCCGATTATAGAGAGCGTAATCAACTACAAAACAAGAAAGCTTAGCAAACAAAAAGTTTTAATCCCAGCTAGCTCGATAAAAGGGGCGCTATCGCATAGAACTGCGTTTAATTACAATAAAACAAAAAATCACTTCGGCGCAGAAGCTAAAGTCGGCAACGAAAATGACGCGGTAAAAGAAATTTTCGGCTATGAAAAGAGTAAAACGGATAACGGCGCAAAAGGTAAAATTTTACTAAGTGATTGTTTTTTGGATTACGATAAAGAAAAAGATACGAAAATTTTTGAGCACGTTAGCATCGATCGCTTTACGGGCGGTGCGATAGACGGGGCTTTGTTCCAGGAAAAAACCGTTGCCAAAAAGAGCGAGTTCACCATAGAAATTTTGCTTAAAAAAGGCATATCTAATGAGGCATTAAAGGCTTTTGAGGCAGCTTTAAAAGACGTAGTAGAAGGGCGTTTGCCACTTGGCGGAGCGACTACTAAGGGTCATGGATTTTTCAAAGGCGAATTTACGAAAATGGAGTTAAAATGATAAAAAATAGAGATGAAGTTTTTAAATACGTTAATGAATATTTAAAAGATTACGAGGGCTATATCCAGCCAATGGGCGAAAAAATAGACGAGAATAAGCATCTGTTTTTAGCTGGTGAAAAAGCCATAATTTTAGGCGAAAACGATCTAATTTACGAAGCGCATTTTTTTAACGAAAGTAAAAATAAAAGCGTTACTGTGCGCCAAATAAACGACTCTTGGCTCATCGATGAAACAGATTTAAACGCCGTAAAATTAGAAGAAAACGACGTAAAAACTTTCTATCCGAAATTTGGCGATTTCAAAATAAAAATGGCTCAAATTTGGAAAGAAGAAAAAGACGAGTTTTGCAAAACAATCAAAGACGATAAATCGCACGAGAACTTGCCGGTATTAAAGCTGCAAAGGATAGTTTTTGTAGGATTTGCAAAAGACAAAAAGGATGAAAAATGATAACCGCTCCATATAATTTCGTGCCGCTAAACGATAAAATTTTCTATCCGCCTTGGATCAATGAGGAAAGCCTAAAAAATATCCACGACGTGCCGTTTGAGGATGGCGAAAGCGGCGTGATAGAACTCGAAGTGACGGCAAAAAATCCGATTTTCATTAAAGACGGCAAGAACCCTAGGGAATTTTGCCACTTTATAAATGAAAACGGCGATAAAGAGTACTACATACCAGCAACCAGCATCAAAGGCATGATAAGAAACGTACTTGAGATAATGAGCTTTTCGGCCATGAGTTTTATAGATGATAAAAAATACTCTATGCGTGATTTGAGTGGCAAATCAGGCTATAAAGAAAAAATAATCACAGATATCAAATGCGGCTGGCTCTACAAAGAAAAAGACGGGCTTAAAGTAAGAGAATGCGACGGGATTCATCGTATAAAATATCAAGAAATAGGCTATAAATTTAAGATAGACGGCTACAGAAGTAACTTTTTAAGGGGAAAATTTAATGACACAAACGATCCCCTCAAGAATGCTTGCGCTAAATACGAGCTCGTAAAATTTGAAAACGTAGATAAAATTTATAATTTTTCAAAAACCGAAAATAAAAATAACAGAGTTGTAGTTAAATTTGATGATAACGGCCCCTTGCGTGGTAGGGTAGTATTAACGGGTCATCCATCTGCAAGAGTAGATAATAAAGAAAAACCAAGCGGCAAAAACTATGATTTCGTCTTCGTAGAAAAGGAAAATGCTAAAATTTTTAATGTAAGCAAAGATGTGTTTGAGGTATTTAAATTTGCCTATTTTGATGGTAGGGTAACGCAACCTATGGAGTCTACTGACTGGGCTTTTTGGAAAGAAAAATTAAAAAATAGCAAGGAAGTGCCAGTGTTTTTTCATACAAACGGTAGTGAAGTTACAAATTTTGGACTTTCATATCTATATAAATTTCCTTTTAGCAAATCCGTAAAAGAGGTTTTGGAGCATACTCAAGTAAGAGAAAATAGACCAGACTTGGCCGAGCTTATTTTTGGATTTAGCAAAAAAATTAATGATAAGCAAAAATCTCTAAAAGGTCGTGTTTTTATATCTCATGCAAAAGCGATAAATAATATAAAAATACGCCAACAAACAAAGCTTGTTTTAGGCTCCCCAAAGGCGTCGTATTACCCGATTTATTTAAAGCAAAATAAAAATAGCGAAAAATATATAACTTATGACGATAAAGATGCGAAATTATCGGGCTTTAAGCGATATGCAGTGCATAAAGATATTGCAAAAAGTAATACTAATGACAAAACGGCAAATGTAGAAACAACTATTATTCCGCTTGAAGTCGGGGCGAAATTTAAATTTAAAATCGTAGTTCATAATAT
>CAUQJW010000063.1:0-9463 GCA_963518485.1 uncultured Campylobacter sp. | reverse complement strand
AAATAGGCGCCGCGCCCTGCGCACACTGCTCGCTAAAAAAATCAGCCCCGCCAACAATCAAAACGACCCCGTCGTGGGCGAGGGCATCAAGGGCGTGAAAGTCGGCGATAACGACACGCTAAGCGCGCTCGTATCGGGGCTAATCGAGGCTGATTTGCTCGTGATTTTGACCGATATCGACGGGCTATACGATAAAAATCCAAGCGTTTTTGCGGACGCTAAATTTATAAATTTGGTCGAAAATTTAGATGATAGCATTAGAGCGGCTGCGGGCGCGGAGGGCAGTAAATTCGGCACCGGCGGCATGCGCACCAAAATAACCGCAGCCGAAATGGCGACCAAAAACGGCACTCACCTCATCATCGCAAACGGTGCCGACCCGCGAAACATCGTACGAGCATCACAAGGCAGCGAGGTCGGGACGCTCTTTTTGGCGGGCAAAAATAGGATAAATTCGCGCAAATACTGGCTCGCCTACTCGGCCGCTGACAAGGGCTCGGTCACTATCGACGCAGGCGCGGCAAAGGCGCTAAAAGAGGGCAAAAGCCTGCTAGCAGTCGGCATCCGCGAGGTAGCGGGCGAGTTTGAGCGCGGCGAAACGCTCGCTATCAAAGACGCAAGCGGCCAAGCGCTAGCCCGCGGCATAACAAACTACTCATCGGCCGAGCTAGCCCTCATAAAAGGGCGCAAGAGCGAGGAGATCGAGGCCACTCTTGGCTACAAATACGAGGACGAGGCGCTGCATATCGACAACATCGCGCTGATTTAGGTTAAATTTGCGGTTTGCCCGCGGCTAAATTTAGTCGTGAGCGCATCAAATTTACGCTAAATTTAGAGCAAATTTGCTGCATGGCTGGTGAAATTTAAACGGGCGCGGCGGCTAGTTCGGTTAAATTTAAGCTTCGCGCCCTATAAAACGGACGCACCGTAAAAGCGCGGGGTTTGTTTTGCTAAATTTAGCCGAGGCGCTAATAAAAAAAGGAGCTTATATGGGTCAAATTTTAAACGAAACTTTGGATGAAATTTACGCCGTTTTGGGAGGCGAAATCGAAAATTTAAGCGTGCAGCGCGTAGTCGTCGGGCTATTTTTTACCGGCGTGAAGCTAAGCAACGGCGTTTGCGGCGTGAGCTACACTCCGCTAAAGGCCATCCCGCAGGCCGTTTGCTGCCCCTCTCAAGCCGCTTCTATGCCAAATGCGGGCAATATCTGCGGCAAAAACGTCAGAACTCTTTTGCGGGATTTAAACAGCGACGGCGCGATCAAAAAAACCATCGCGGTAGCGGCTTTAAACGCGCTTTCGCAGACTCGTTACGAGCAAAACCCCGGCGCGCATGCGGTTAAATTTGACGCCGATCCGTTTCATGAGCTTGACATCCGCGAGGGTTCGCTTAGCGTTATCGTGGGCGCGCTCGTGCCTTATATCAAATTTATGATGAAAAACGGTAGGGATTTTCGCATTTTAGAGCTTGATAAAAGCGTGCTAAAACCGCAGGAGGCGGCGTATTTCGTCCCGCAAGAAAAGGCGGCTGAGGCGATTAGGGCGGCCGATAATCTCATAATCACGGGCGTTACGCTGTTAAACGATACGCTAGAAGGGATCCTAGCGCTAAAAAAAGAGGGCGCAAAGGCCGTAGTCGTGGGGCCTACCGTCTCGATGTCGCCAGCACCGCTTTTTGATAGGGGCGTTAGCTACGCGGGAGGCGTATATACGCAGCGCGCGGACGAGCTTTTAGACGTCATCGCGCAGGCCGGCTCTGGTTATCATTTTTTAGGCAAATACGCCCGTAAATTTACGATGAGCGCGGACGGATTTGCTGCTAAATTTAAGACGGAATATACGAATAGGAGAAAAAATGAGCGAAATTTTAGAGATCTGTAAGCGCGCAAAGGCCGCTTGCGGCGAGCTTTTAAGACTTGATAGCAGGGCTAAATTTGAAATTTTAAACGCCGTAGCGGACAAGCTGCTTGCACAAAAAGAGGCTATAAAAGCGGCAAACGCCAAAGACCTTGCAAACGGCGAGAAATCGGGGCTTAGTGCGGCGCTGCTGGACCGCCTAAGGCTAACGGGCGCCCGCATAGAAGCTATGGCGCATGGTGTGCGCGAGGTGGCGGGCTTTGCCGAGGTCGTAGGCGAAAATCTAGGCGGCTGGAGCCATCCAAACGGCATGCAAATCAGCCGCGTGCGCGTACCGCTGGGGGTGCTTGGTATCATCTACGAGAGCCGCCCAAACGTCAGCATCGACGCGGCGGCTCTGGCGCTAAAAAGCGGCAATGCAGCGATCCTACGAGGCAGTACTAGCGCGCTAAATTCAAACATTTTTTTAGTAAATTTATTTAACGAAGCGGGGGCTAAATTCGGCCTTCCAAAAGGCGCAGTGCAGCTAGTGGAGAGCGCAGATCGCGAAGTAGTGGCGCAAATGGCGAAAATGAGCGAGTATATCGACGTTTTGATACCGCGAGGCGGCAAGAGTTTAAAAGATTTTATCGCGCAAAACGCGACCGTGCCGATTATCATGACGGGCGCGGGGGTGTGTCACATATTCGTCGATGAGAGCGCAAATTTGAGCGAAGCCGCGAGGATAATCAAAAACGCCAAAACCCAGCGTCCAAGCGTCTGCAACGCTGTAGAGTGCGTGCTTTTGCACGAGCGCATAGCGGACGAAATTTTACCGGGGCTTGTGCGCGAAATGCCCGAAGTCGAGTTTCGCGTGAGTTCGGAGCTTTTGAATGCGTGCGAGTCGGAGCTGCGCGGCGCTAAAAACGTCAAACTTGCAGGCGAGAGCGACTTTGGCGCCGAGTTTTTGGATCTCGTGCTAGCCGTGCGCGCCGTGCGGGACGTAAGCGAGGCGATCAGCTTTATAAATGCGCATTCCAGCGGGCATTCGGACGCGATTTTGAGCGAAAACTACGCAAACGTCGAGCGGTTTTTAAACGAAGTCGGCAGCGCGGTCGTATACGCCAACGCCTCGACGCGCTTTAGCGACGGCAGCGAGTTCGGTTTTGGCGGCGAGATCGGCATCAGCACGCAAAAGCTGCATGCCAGAGGGCCGATGGGAGTGAGGGAGCTGACGACCTATAAATACGTCGTTCGCGGAGGCGGACAAATTCGTTAGCGGCTCGTCTTTTTGTCATATGCTTCGTTGGATTTCGCTGCGGGCTGTAGTCACGTATTGCATATACGCTCCTTTGCCCTTGCTTATCCGCCTCGTCTATGACAAAAATACTTCGCCTTATCGTTTTGCGTTCAAATTCGGAGTCAATTTTATAAAATTTAATAGATAAAGGAAAACGATGATACCAAGCTACAAAGAGATGATGTTTCCGATTTTAAGATTTATCGGCGAGCGCGGCAGCGTGGACAGAAAAGAGGTTTGTAAATTTGTCGCCGAGTACTATAAATTTAGCGACGACGAACTCTCGCAAAGGATCCCTAGCGGCATGCTTTTATACGTTAACCGTGCAGGCTGGGCGTTGTCATATTTTGCAGGTAATAAAGAAGTCGTAAATTTACTCGGTACCAAAAAGCCGGTCAAAAAAACCGGCAGAGGCGTGTACGAGATAACGGATCTTGGCAAGCAAATACTAAAAAGTAAGGATGCGCAGGCTAAATTTGAAGCCTGGTACGATGAAATTTATAAAAACAAAAGCTCGCCGAGCGCCGAAATCTCGCAAACTGCGACGCAAGAAAAGACGCCTAGCGACGTCATCGCCGAGACGGCAAACGAGCTCGCACAAAATCTAAAATCTCAAATATTAGACGAAATTTCGCAGAAAAAGCCGAGCTTTTTTGAGTATTTGGTGGCGCGCCTGCTCGAAAAAATGGGCTACGGAGTAGGCAGACTAACCAAAAGCGGCGCGGATGGCGGTATAGACGGTATTATAGACGAGGACGAGCTTGGGTTGTCGCAAATTTACGTCCAGGCTAAAAGCTGGCAAGGCGCGGTTTCGCGTCCTGAAATTCAAAAATTCGTCGGCGCAATCTCAGATAAGCAGACCAAAAAGGGCGTATTTATCACGACGTCGAAATTTAGCAAGGATGCCGAAAGATACGCAGCAAACGTGCAAAGCCATACGGTCGTTTTGATCGACGGCGAGCGGCTGGCGGAGCTGATGATAAAATACAAACTAGGCGTCCAGGTGCGACAAAATATCGAGATTTGCGACATCGACGGGGACTTTTTCGGCGATGAAATTTGACCCGTCGCGAGTCGGCGCGCAAGCGCGCAAAGGCGAAATTTATGCTAAAATCGGCGTAAATTTAAAGGAAACCGATGAAAAAACTAAAATTTATCTTTGCTCTCGCCGCGGCGTTTATTTTTAGCGGCTGCTACGAAACGACGCTGCTTACTCGGGTGCCGATATCCGCGCTTATTTCTGATAAAGGCTCGGACGTGAAATCCACGATCGTGCTAACGGGTATAACGCCGCAGACGCACGAGACGAAAACGGTAACGGACAACGTGCGGGTTTTCGTCCCGGACGCTAAATTTAAGGACTTCCCGACGGGAGAAACCGCCTACGATATGGGCGTTAGCGTAGGCAAGGGCGAAAAGGGCGGCAAAAACTCGGATAAGCGCGCCGTGCGGATATATCTAAGCCAAGACGGCGACGTCTACGGCAAGCTTAGCAAAAACATGCTCGAGCAGTACGCGGGCGCGGCGAAGCAGAAAATGGAGCCGACGCTAAAAGCGGCGATCAAATTTGAAAACGACACGAAGGATGTCTATGAGCTAGTCGTCGGAAACGATTTTAAGGCTAGCGACGAGGCGCAGACGGGCGGCGTTTATACCTTGGCGCCGGGGCAGGTTACGGGGGCGATCTGGGCGGATAGCGCGGCGGTAAATACGGCGATCGCGGGCAAGGCGGTCAAAATCGGCACTCTAAAAAAGGCGGCTAAATGAAAAGTGTAAAAATCGGCTTCATCGGCGGCGGAAATATGGGCGGCGCGATGATAGAGGCGCTTTGGCGAGCGCAATCTAACGAAGCGGATGCAGGGCAAAACTCGGCCGAGGACGAGCGAAAATTTGACGGCGGTAGCGAGGCGCAAAGGGCGGAAAATTTAGCGCAAACGGATAAAAACGCGAGTCAGCGCGAATGCGAAAAAAAGACGAAATTTGAAATCATAGCCTGCGCCAGAAGTAAAAACGAAGCCTTGCGGCAAAGATTCGGCGTAAAAATAGCCGCGAACGAAACGGATCTAGCGCGCGAAGCGGACGCGGTCGTGCTGGCTACTAAGCCCGCTAGCTACGAGGCTATCTTGCGCCTGATCGCGCCCGAGCTTGCGGGCAAAATTTTGCTTCTTTTGGCGCCGAGTTTTGGCATAAATCGCGCTAGGCAAATCGCTGGCGAGGGCGTTTATATCGCTCGCGCGATGCCAAATATAGCAGCTTGCATCGGCGCGTCGGCCACGGCTCTTTGCTTTGACACTGGATTTAGCGAGGCCAAGAAAGAGACCGTGCGCGAGATAATCGCTAAAATCGGTAAAATTTACGAGATAGACGAGACCGGTTTTGCCGCATTTACGGGCATCGCAGGCAGCCTGCCCGCATATGCGTGCGCCTTTATCGAGGCTGCGGCCGATGCCGGCGTGCGGGGCGGACTGCCTAGGCAGCTTTGCTACGACGCCGTTACGGCAGCCGTAGAAGGGACGGCGCGTCTGATCCAAAGCGGCAAGCACCCGGCCGCGCTAAAAGACGAGGTCTGCTCGCCCGCGGGAACCACGATCGAGGGACTTGCCGCGCTTGAAAAAGGCGGATTTCGCGGAGCTTTGATGCAGGCTATCGCCGCTTGCATCGCCAAAGCGAGGGGTTAGGTAAATTTTTAAAAAGGATACGAATGAAATTCTTCATCATCGCGCTACTTGCGACACTAAATTTATTTTCTAACGAGCTGGGCCTTTCGCCATTGCTAGCCGCAGATACGCTAGAAAAGGTCAAAAAATGCAAAAATCCCGACCTAAACTCTACCAAAGAGTGCGTGCAAGCGGGCATTGTGGCCGCAAATTCCAAGCAAGACTACGGCGCGGCGGAGGGGCTATTTAGCCTAGCCTGCGCCAAAGGAGACGGCGAGGGCTGCTTTTATCTGGGCGAACTTTATAAAAACAACCTAGTAAAAGCCGCGGATAAGAGCGAGCGCGAGACCAAGATTAGTGCGTATTACAAGGCTAGCTGCGTCCTTTACGAGTATTTGCCCGGTTGCTTGGCGCTAGCTAATTTCATGCAAGAAGAGCTGGGCGACGAGGTGCAGTCGTTTGCGATAAACAATACCCTATGCAATAAAAAATACGCTCCCGGATGCTACAACGTGGGCTGGATGATAGAGCGAACGGGAGGCGATATAGGCGAGATGATGGAGTATTACGAGCGCTCGTGTAAGCTAGGCTACGTAGGCGGCTGTGCGCGAGCGGCGTGGCTGTACGAGGGAAATTTCAACGAAAACAGATACGAGCAAGTAAAAAAAGACGCTAAAAGAGCAAAGCAAATGCGAAAAAAAGCGTGCGAGCTAGGCGATAAGCAAAGCTGCTAGACAGTGTCTTGCCCTTGCTTAGATTTTTTTCTTGTGGCTAAGAGCCTGCGACGCAAAATTTAGCAAAGCGATTTAGATTTTGCGTCGCCTTTGGTTTTATTTCGCCGCGGCAATAGAGCCTGCCCGCGACCGCAAGGTAATTTTCCTAGTTCTTGCAAAAAATACGGCTTTGCTACCGTAAGCGCGGCACGGCAAGCGCGCGCGGCGGAGTAAGAGCGGTTTTATACGGCGGCTTGCGCGGAGGGCGTATTTGAAAGAGCGCAAATTTTAGCTCCGTAAGCAAAGGCCATACTTGCGCATAATTTTACATCGCGATTTTTAAGCCCGTCTAGAAATAATTTACTAAAATTTGCGCCGAGTTTTGTTTATTTTGCTACGGCGGAGCGATAAATTAGACGTATCGTTCGCCAAGTCTACGTGTGAAATTTAATTTTCTCCCGAGCTTAGAAGAATTTTATAAATTTATCTTATCTTAAAGTTTTTTGCATAAAATTACCGCCAAAATTTAAAACGAAAGGTGCATCATGAAAAGCGATATGTGCGACATGTGTTGTTGCGAAATGAAAAGCTAGGGCGCTAGGCACGAATTTCTTTTTAAGTGCTTAGCAAGTCGCTAAACATTTAAAAAGAATTTTACTTAATCCGCATACGCGAGCCTTTTTAAATGAATAGCTAACGATAAATTTAAAAAGGACGAAAAATGAAAAATTTACTAAAATCTTCTCTACTTACTTTGGCAGGCTTAGCCCTTTTAACTAACGCAAACGCAAAAACCATTCAAGAAGGCGTCTTAAAGGTTGCGACCGAAGGCACGTATTCGCCGTATTCTTTCCACGACGAAAAGGGCGAACTAACCGGCTACGATGTAGATATCGCAAAAGCCGTCGCCGATAAATTAGGGCTTAAAGTCGAATTCATCGAAGCTCCTTGGGATGCGATGCTAGCGGCTTTTGACGCGGGCAAGGCGGACGCGGTGTTTAACCAAGTAAGCATCACCGACGAGCGAAAGAAAAAATACGAATTTAGCGAGCCTTATACCGTTCCTCGCGCGGTTTTGATAACTCACAAAGATACGCAAGATATCAAAGGCTTTGACGATCTAAAAGGCAAGAAAAGCGCGCATTCGGCCACTAGCAACTGGGCGCAGATAGCAGAGAAGCACGGCGCGCAGGTCGTCGTCGTAGACGGATTTAGCAAGGGCGTAGAGCTAATCGCCCAAAAGCGCGCGGATGCTACGATAAACGACGACGTGACCTTTCTTGATTACGTCAAGCAAAGACCTAACGCGCCTATCAAGGTCGTATTTACCGGAGAGGCGATACCTACCGCCGCGCTCGCGCACAAGGATAACGCCGAGCTAATCGCGCAGATAAATAAGGCTCTCGGAGAACTAAAATCTAGCGGTAAACTAAAAGAAATCTCCGAAAAATATTTCGGTAAAAATATCTCCGAATGATAAATTTAGGCGCGAAGCGGCCCTGCCGTAAAATTCGCGCCCGAGTAAATTCAAAAAAAGGAAAAAACATGAAAATCTCAAATTTATTTAAAGCCGCGGCGATCCTGGCTCTGGGGCTAAATTTGCACGCTAAAACGATCAAAGAGGGCGTGCTAACCGTCGCTACCGAGGGTACTTACGCGCCGTTTTCGTTCTATGACGAAAAAGGCGAGCTAAGCGGCTACGACGTGGACGTCGCAAGAGCCGTGGCCAAGAAGCTAAATTTAAAAATCGAATTTTTAACCGCGCCTTGGGATGCGATGTTAGCGGCTTTTGATGCGGGCAAGGCAGACGCGGCGTTTAACCAAGTAAGCATCACCGAGGAGCGAAAGAAAAAATACGAACTTAGCGAGCCGTATACCGTTACTTACGGCGCTATCATCGTTCGCAAGGACGACGACTCGATAAAAAGCTTCGCCGACTTAAACGGTAAGAAAAATGCCGACTCGGCTACCAGTAACTGGGCTAAGGTTGCCGCCAGCTACGGCGCTCAAAACGTCACGGTCGATAGCTTTGCTAAAAGTATGGAGCTGCTAATCGCAGGCCGCGTAGATAGCGTGCTGCGCGATAATATCGTATTTTTGGATTTTACAAAGAATCAACCCGCCGCTCCGGTTAAAATCGCCGCCGTCGGAAACGAAAAAGACTACATCGGCGTAGCCGTGCAAAAGGGCAACGCCGAGCTAACCGAGCAGATAAACAAAGCCCTAGCCGAGCTAAAGGCCGAGGGCAAGCTAAAAGAAATCTCGCAAAAATATTTCGGCAAGGACGTTTCGGAGTAAATTTGCTAGGTTAAATTTAGCAGATTTCAAATGGGTTCGCCGCTCGTTTACGCTAATGGCGATGGCCCATTTGCGGGCTTGCTTGCAGGCTAAATTTAAAAGCGGTTAAATTTAGCAGCGTATTTTAAATTTAGCAAAAAACGCCGCTTGCAAAACTAAACGGCAAATTCGGGTAAATCCTGCAAGCGAAATTTAACGGCTCAAAGGCTCGCGACGAGTAAATTTAAGCCTAAATTCGGTGTGAAAAACGGAGGTAAATTTGGACACGGAACGCATAAACCGAATAATCGAGCTTGTCTCAAGCTCGCTGCTACCGATGCTAGAAGCCCTAGCTAAGGTCACGATACCGCTCACGCTTGCGTCTTTTGCCTGCGGGCTGATTATCGCCGCGATAACCGCTATCGCGCGCCTTTCAAACGTGAAAATTTTACGATGGACGTTTGGCGGCTACGTTTGGATATTTCGCGGCACGCCGCTTTTAGTGCAGCTTTTTATCGTATTTTTCGGGCTTCCTTCTATCGGCGTTACGCTTGATACGTGGAGCGCGGCGATCATCGCTTTTAGCCTAAACGTCGGCGCCTATGCGTCCGAGTCGGTGAGGGCGGCGATCCTATCGGTACCTAAGGGGCAGTGGGAGGCGGCGACCTCGCTAGGTATGAC
>CAUQJW010000062.1:0-9519 GCA_963518485.1 uncultured Campylobacter sp. | reverse complement strand
TCGATAACGAAATAATTTCATTTGAGTCGGCGGATGTTTTGACCGAGTTTGAAAAGAAACAATTGCCTTACGTACAAAAAGCGATGTACGACGTAGCCAATAGTCCTAGAGGCACGGCTTCTCGCCATTTTGCGGCGACTAAAGTAAACGTTGCCGCAAAAACGGGAACGGCTCAAGTGGTAACCATCTCGCAGACCGAAAAAAAACGCATGAGGGAAGAGGATATGAAGTATTTGCAGCGTTCTCATGCATGGATAACGGCTTACGCGCCGTACGAGGATCCCGAATTCGTAGTTAGCATTATCGTAGAACACGGCGGACACGGAGGATCGGCGGCGGGTCCTAAGGCTAGTAAAATTTTCGATAAATTATTTGAAATGGGTTATATCGACGTTAAATTTAAAAAATCTCAAACGCAGACGAAAAATGCCGAGGCTCAAAATCAGGGCGATTCGGCTTTTTAGGCTTATTGCTCGCTTTCTTCTACTCGTACTATTAGGCTCTTTGGCAGGCTAAATTTCTCGATCACCTCGCACTCCTTTGCCCTCATCTCGCCCGCGTCGTTTTCGTGATCGTAGCCTAGCACGTGAAGCAGCCCGTGCGTGAAAAGCAGCGCCGTCTCATCGTCCTCGCAGTGACCCAGCTCGGCGGCTTTGGCTGCGACTAGCTCAGTGTTTATCACTATACAGCCAAGCGGCGCGTGCAGCTGCATCTCAAGCGGGAAACTCAGCACGTCCGTAGTCTCGTAGATGCCGCGCTGGCGGACGTTTATCTCCTTCATCTCCTCGGCGTCAACAAAGCTAAGCTCCACCTCGCCCGCGGTCAAATAGTCGCAAATTTGATCTAAAATCCTCGGATAATCGTCCTCGCAAAGTATCATTTTTGGCTTTCCTTTAGTAAAATTTGAGTATGATTTTAGCGAAAAATCGGGTTAAATTTGCTGATACGGGCAGTTTGGTCGCATAATTTTACCCGCTCAAGCAGAGTGCCGAACATGTAGCACGAAAATCATTCTTTTCGCTTCGCTCAAAGCAATTTTCGGCGGCAATGCTTTCGCAGATAAATTTATAAGACCGATACGGCATCAAAATTTAACGTGAAACGCAAAGTGTTTTTAAAAAATAAAGGCAATAGCGAATACTAAATTTTAATGTAAAACGCGAAGTATTTTGCGTTTAGACGAGACGGATTTAAATTTTACGATGGGAGCTACCTAGTCGGTAGTGACCGAGTAAAATTTAAATCCAACGAAGTATAAACCAAAAAGACGAGCAAGCAAGAAAAGGATAAAAATGGTAAAGAAAGCGGTTTGCATAATGAGCGGCGGCATGGACAGCACGCTGTGCGCCGTCCTCGCCAAACGCGCAGGCTACGAGATCATCGCGCTGCATTTTGACTACGGACAGCGCACGATGAAGCGCGAAAAACTAGCGTTTGAGCAGATCTGCGAGTGTATCGGCGCGCTAAAAAAGGTAAATTTAGACGCTAGTTTCATAGCAAACATCGGCGGCAATGCGCTAACGGACGAGAGCCTAGCCATCCGCAAAGACGGCGCCAAGCCCGACGCCCCCAGCACCTACGTGCCGTTTCGCAACGGTATCTTTATCTCTATCGCCGCCGCGCTGGCCGAAAAAGAAGGCGCGCAGGCGCTATACATCGGCATCGTCGAGGAGGATGGCTCGGGCTACCCCGACTGCACGGCGGACTTTATCGCCAAGATAGAAAGCGCCGTAAATGCCGGCACCTCAAAGGACTTTAGCCTGCGAATCGTAACGCCGCTAGTAAATTTAAGCAAGGCCGACATCGTGCGAAAGTCGCTAGAGGCTGGCTCTCCGCTGGAGCTAACGTGGAGCTGCTACGAGCGCGAGGATGAGGCCTGCGGCGAATGCGACAGCTGCCGCCTGAGACTGCGAGGATTTGAGCTGGCGGGCGAAAAAGATAGGATAAGGTATAGAATCAAAGGCTAATCAAAAAGGCTTTTTTGCTCTGTTTGGGCTTCGTTTAGCATGGCCTCTAGGTCTGCTTTTTTACATTTAACTAACGCGTAGTGGAAATTTCGTAGCTTTTTTAGTTCAGCGAGTTCTTCAAACGCGAACGTCGCATTTTTTATTCCGCTATTTTGCGGAGCGCATATTTCGATACCGTCGCTAAATTTTTTATTTAAAAACGCCGCTTCTATCTCAAAAAGCTCTTCATCGTTTTCCGCTATAAAGGCCCTTTGGCTAGTTCCAAAAGGGGCTACCTTGAAAGATCTATCTACAAAAATAGGCTCAAAATGCCCTAAATTTCTTAAATCTCCCAATTTAAATTTTATATCGTTTTTGGATAGAAATTTAAGTAATCCGCAAAGATAGCCGATAAAAACATTAGGAAAATTTAATCCTTGATAATAAATTTCTTCGCATACGACGTTTGTAGAGAAGATAGAACCGGAATTTATGCAAGTCGCATTCGTATCGGTACCGACGGCATCGAAAAGCGGAGCGATTTTAGATAGGATTTTAGACTCGTTCGTGAAGAATGTATCGCCGACGTTTGCCTTCATTATTTTTATAAACGTTTCGGTCATTTCGCCAGGCAAAAGACTTGCGTTTTGACCTAGATGCGAGTTTCTTAGGATCGCCTTCTGAACGGCGTTAATGAGATAAAATTTTAGATTTTTATAGCTACTTTCAAAACGTATAAGACGCATTAGGGCCGTGCTTAAACTATCGACCTTAATGAAAGCTACCTCAGGATCGACGATTTGGAATTCTTCTTCCGTAACGACGGCGTATGCGCCGTTTAATACGGCCGCTTTTATCTCTTCTAAATTCGTATCGACTCCGATAAACGCAAAGCCCTTCTTGACGGTTTTTGCATCAAAGCTAAAGCCTTCTACGGCGCTGACGCTCGGTTTATTTAGCGCTTCGCCGTTGATGAGGCGCCTTAGGTTTTCGATATTCACGCCGTTTTAGCCTATTTCTGATCCGTTTTTGACCGCAGCCAACGGCGCAATAAGGCACAGCGATCTGTCCTCGGCGCTAAGGATCATACCCTCTGATATGTGACCGAAAATTTTAGCCGGCTTTAGGTTTGCCAGCACGCAGATTTGCTTGCCGATGAGACCCTCAGGAGCGTAAAATTTGGCGATCCCCGATAAAATTTGACGCGGCTGCTCTTCGCCCAGATCGATCTTAAATTTAAGCAACTTCTCGCTACCTTCGATATTTGAGCACTCAAGCACGGTGCCTACTTTTATGACGCATTTTTTAAAGTCGTCGATTTTTATTTTCGCGTCCGATTTTTCTTGCGGCGCGGCGGCGGTTTTGGCCGGTTCGCTTACGCTCGGCACCGCAGTCGCCATCAGCTCTTTTTCGATTTTTGGGAAAAGCGGCTGCGTTTTTTGCGCTTTAAAGTCCAAAATTTCGTTGTTTAAGATAATTTTTTCATAAGTAGCCGTCGAGATCTCAAAACCTAGCGTCTGCGCGATCTTTTCGCAGGTTCTTGGCATCGCGGGGCTTAGCAGGACGGCCACGCGAGCTAGCAGGTTCGCACACAGCGACACGAGCGCGTTTGCTTCATCTTTTTTGCCGTTTTTCATTAGATTCCACGGCTCAAATTTAGCTATGCTCGCGTTTGCGAGCGTTAGCGCCTTAAAGAGCTCCTCGAGGTAGCGGTTCGTGGCGAAACTCTCTAAATTTTTAATAGCGTTTTGCAGGTATTCGTTACCGCTATCTAAAACCTCGCCGTAAAATTTGCGTAAATTTTCGCCCTTTATCTCAAAGTCCGAGTATTTTTCGCTCATACCGACTATACGGCTTAAAAGATTACCCAGATCGTTGCTAAGCTCGGAGTTTATACGCTCGATCATCGCCTTTTGCGAAAAGTCTCCGTCCTGCCCAAACGGCACTTCGCGTAGCATAAAGTAGCGGAAATTTTCTAGCCCGTACGCGTCTGCGACCTCGCTTGGATTGATGACGTTGCCTTTGCTTTTACTCATTTTTTCGCCGTCTCTCGTCCACCAGCCGTGAGCGGCGACGCAGCGAGGCAGCGGCAGATCAAGGCTCATCAAAAACGCCGGCCAGTACACCGCGTGAAAGCGCAAAATATCCTTACCCACGATATGCGTAGCACCCTTCCAGTAGTTCATCTTATCATCGCCGCGCGTGTAGCCAAGCGTGCTGAGATAGTTTATGAGCGCGTCCAGCCAGACGTACATAACGTGTCTTGGTTCGTTTAAACTCGCAGGCAGCTTGATACCCCACTCAAAGCTCGTGCGAGTGATCGAGAGATCGCGCAGGCCGCCTTTTACGAAGCTCACTACCTCGTTTTTCTTTCCGCGCGGCACGATACAGTCCTCATTCTCCTCGTACCATTTTAGCAGCGCGTCTTGGTATTTTGAAAGTTTGAAAAAATAGCTCTCCTCTTTTACCAAATTCGTCGGTCTACCGCAGTCCGGACACCTCTCGTCCTCTAAAAGTTGAGTCTGCGTAAAAAAGCTCTCGCAGCTAACGCAGTAGTATCCCTTGTATTCGCCCTTGTAGATATCGCCTTTTTTATACATTTTTTCGAATGCGTTTTGTACAGTGAGCTTGTGATAGTCGTCGGTCGTGCGGATAAAATGATCGTAGCTGATCTCAAATTTATCCCACAGCTCCCTAAATTTCGCGCTTATCTCATCGGCATAGACTTGCGGCGTGTAGCCCTTTTTTGCTGCGGCTTGCTCGATCTTTTGCCCGTGCTCGTCGGTGCCGGTCATAAAGTACGTATCATCGCCCTTTAGCCTCGCAAATCTCGCTATGGTATCTGCTATCACGGTCGTGTAGGCGTGTCCGATGTGCGGCACGTCGTTTACGTAATAAATCGGAGTCGTAATATAAGTCGTGTTCATATCTTTCCTTTTTAAATTTAAAAATCAAATCCGCCGCCGTCGCCTTTAGACATCGAGCTATATACGGCGTCCACGTAGTTTTTGCGGGTTTTGCACTCAAACATCGCCTCGCAGGCAAAGCAAGAGCTTAGCCCCTTTTCGCGCTGACAGGCTTGTAAAATTTCTCTTTGGCGATCAAGCTCCAGCTCAAATTCGTCCTTCTGAGCTACGTCATGCTCCACGACATGCTCGCTCATTTCGCGCTTCCGTAAAATTTATGCAGTAAATTTATCTCGTCTTTGGAGCCGAAAAAGCAAGGCGTGGTTTGGTGGATTTTTTCTACATTCATATCAAAAAGCGTCGCCGAGTATCCGTCGCTAGTAGCACCGCCCGCGCGCTCATAGATAAATGCAAAAGGCAGTACCTCAAATAGCGATCTTAGCTTGCCCTTTGGCGCATCGCTCGTGGCAGGATAGCTAAAAAGCCCGCCGCCTTTTAGTAAAATTTGATGCAGGTCGCTCACCATGGCGCCCGAGTATCTGAGGCGATACCCCTGTAAAAACAGCTCACGGATAAATTTAGCATGAGTTTCGCTCCAACCCTTTTGAGTCGCGCCCGTAGCATTTAGCTTGCCTTTTTGCGCGAGCGCTAGATTTTTGATAAATTTAAACTCGCCGTCCCTGCCCAGGCGGTAAAGCGCGGGAGCCGTCTCGCCCTCGCAAAGCACGAACTCGAGGCGCGGGCCGTAAACGACGTAGGCGGCTGCTTTTAGATTTTGCGGAGTTAGTTCGTTTTCGTAAATGCCGAAAATCGAGCCGATAGAAAAATTTACGTCCACTAGGCTAGAGCCGTCTAGCGGATCGTAGGCAACGATAAATTTCGCATTCTCGTTTAGCGCCAGCATATCCTCTTTTTCTTCGCTAACGAGCGCTTTTACGCAGGCTAAATTCGCAAACTCGGCCGTGATGATCTCGTCGCTTCTCACGTCTAGCTTTAGCTGCGTATCGCCGGTGGCGTTGGCGTGGTCGGTATAGCCAAGGTCGGCGTACTTTATCTCTTCGCCGATTTTTACGGCGATCTTTTTAATCGTTTCGAAAATTTCGTTCATTTTAAAACCTTTGCGTTTTTTAGTATCCACTCGCAGATAGCCTGCGTGTCGTCTAGATCGAAGTTTGGCTTATCGATCTCGTAGTCTTTTTTATAGCTTGCGATCGCGTTTGAAAAGCTAAGATAATCCTCGTTTATCTCGTCCTTAAATACGCTAATGCGCGGCAGCGGCAGAGTCTTTAACCCCTCGACTAATAGCAAATCAAACTCGCCAGCCATCGCCACGACGTCGTCCACGCTCTTGCTCTCCTGCGAGAAAAAGGTCGTGCGCGTCGGACTCATAACCGCTACCTCGGCGCCTATTTGGCTAAATTTATAGCTATCCTTGCCCTCGACGTCAAATCTAGCCTTGTCGCCCGGGTCGTGCTTGATGATAACGACTTTTAGCCCGTCATCGATAAATTTTTTAGCGACCTTTAAAATAAGCGTAGTTTTACCGCTGTTTGAAGGCCCCGAAAAAGCCATTGCCGCTTTCTTCATTTTTCTCCGAATTTTCAAAATTTACGCCGATTATAGCAAATTTAGGCTTTTTAAAAGCAAAATTTATCTAAAATAGCGCCAAATTTAAAGAGGTTTTAAAATGAAAAAGAGCGTATTTTTCTTAAGTTTTATTTTGGCGTTAGTCGGTTGCGCGGACAAAAAATATATCCACGAACCGCTAAAAAACGAGCTTTTAGCCTACACTAGCAAATCTGAGATCATAGATGCCGATACGAATATCCTAATCGTCGCGACTTATCTAAATCCGATCTATAGCGAGCTTGCGGGCGAGCAAAAAAGAGAAAAATTCGTCGTGGCCGTGCATCCCAAAGAGGCTAAAATTTTAGATGAAAGCTTTAGCGCAAACGGCTCGCAGCGAGGCATCTTGGTTAAACGCCTAGCCGCGAACGATCCTCTTTTGGAAAAAGTGAGCTTTGAAGTGCCGTGGGCTCAGTATTTCGAGGTCAGCACCCCAGAGATCAAAAGCGATAAAATCAATATTAATTTCGAAATTTATCCGTCAAAGAAGGCGTCTTTAAGCTTTCAAAAAGTGTCGAAATCGATGTACTGGAACGGACAATCCCTAGGTAGATAACATAGTTTGCGAGTACCTTTTTGCCGTAGTCGCGACTCTCGGCAAAGGGCACTAGCTCCATAGATAAAAACGGCTCGTATTTTCCTTCGTTAAAAAGGTCGCCTCGCTGAAGCATCTTTTTGGTAAAGCCGATACCGCCGTTATACGCGTAAGCGACAAAAAGCGGATGATAGAGGTATTTCTCCAAATAATTTAAGTGATGGTCCGCAAATTTTAACGCAAGAAGCGGATCAAACATATCGTCTTGGTCAAAATTTGGGATCGCAAGCTCTTTTTTGCCGATATGGTTAGCCAAAAACGGCATAAACTGCATCATACCGAGCGCGTAAGAGGTCGAGATAACAGCCGGGATAAAGCGGCTCTCTTGTCTGCCGATCGCGTAAAGGAGCGCCTTTCTAGTCGCGTTTACATCCTCTAGCTCATCTACAAACGGCATGACGAAGTAACTATCCTTGTAGCCGCTTGCTTTCTCCATCAGGTAGGCATACTGACCTAGCGTCTCTTTGGTATTAAAGGTCTCAGAGTGCTTTGCTGCGTCCTCGGCACTCATCTCTTTTATCATTTTAAACGTCTTTTGCCACAAAAACGGGTCTTTTATGTCGTAGCCCGCTACCTTTTCTTTCGTAGGCGTCGGCGAGACGATGTTTACGGCCGAACTTGCGCCCGTTAGCTCGTTTGCGTATAGCATATAGATATTTACGTCGCGGCTTTGATTTAGCTTCTCAAGATAGCTTCTGTCTTTACTCAGTAAATATAGCCAAAATACGGCATTATCCTTGCGGTCCTGCCTCTCAAAGACTGCCTCGGCCCTAGCAAAAAACCTCATCGCGTCTTTTGGCGAATTTAACAAAACCGCGTTAACGCCGAGCATAAAAGCGTCCTTGCCCTCAAGCTCGGTTTCCTTTATCGCTAGAAAATTTTGTCTAAATTTGGCCGATTTTTTATCGATTATCAAATCGTTTGCTAGAGCGTGAAACTCTTTTTTAGCCGCGAGTAAATTTATAAAATTTGCGTCAAATATCTTGTCAAATTTATCCTTATGCGAGGATTGATTAAAATAAACCAAAAACGCATCCGTATCGTTAAATTTGGCAAATTCATCCTCTGGATGCTTTTCGTTTAGCGAGCTCAAGCGGCGATAAAGAAGCGGATCGGAGTCTTTAAATTTATCCGCCAGCTTTTGCCTCGTCTCCTTTTTTAGCTTCATCATAAAAGGCACTCGCAGGCGCTGTTTTTGGCAGGTTACGTTTGCATCCAGGATATTTTTTGCGCTTACGCCGTCGCACTCGCTTTTTACTTTTTTGAGCGGCAAAATTTCGGCCAGTTTCTTTGCTAGTACGCCCGCTCGGCGAAAGACGTCTTTGTTTAAAATTTGCGCCTGCTCCTTGGTGTAGTCGCCTTAGGTTAACAGGCGGTAACAGTAGTAATCCTTAGCAAGCCCCTTAGGCTCGTCTTTTATCTCCTCAAAACTCTTAACTCCGCCAAACGCCGCCGCCGCAAAAATCGCGAGCAGGATAAATTTAAGCAGCGTACGCAAACATAAGCCTTACGAAAAATCTATCTATAAACTGAAGCGACAAAAGCACGATAATAGGCGCTATATCTATACCGCCAAAAACCGTCGGTATCACGCGGCGGATAGCGGCATAGACGGGCTCGGTGAGGCGGTAGAGCAGCTGCACGATAGGATTATAAGGATCAGGGCGCACCCAGCTTATGATCGCTGCGCCTATGATGATCCACGTGTAGGCGCTGATAACGATATGCAGAATACTGCCGACTGCTTCTAAAAATACCGAAAATATCATCGTAAAATTTCCTTTAGATACGGTTTGATGAGCGGATATAGCTCGCTAAGCTCAGGGCCGTGTTCGGCGCCCGTGAGCAAAATCCTAAGCGGCATAAAAAAGCCTTTGCCTTTTAGACCGGTCGCGTCCATGAGAGCTTTTTTTAGCTCGTTAAATTCGCCAAATTCGCTCAAATTTAGCGAATTTACAGCGGCTTTTATCGCCTCGCAACCCGCCTTAAACTCATCTGGGATAAATTTGGTCGCAAAAATCGCATCGACCTTAGTTTTTATCTCGGTTAGCAGGCTGCTTTCTTGAGTGTAAAATCTAGCTATCGCGGCAAATTCTGGCTTTATACCCATTAGCGCGGCTAGCCTTGCATCGCTTGATCTTTTGATGTGCTCGCGGTTGATGTGCTCAAGCTGCTTGACGTCAAATTTGGCCGGAGACGCCGAAACCTTCGAGATATCAAACCACTGCGCGGCTTCTTCTATCGTAAAGATTTCAACCGGCGCCTTGTAGCCTAGCGAGACGATGTAGTTTGCTATGGCTTCTGGCATAAAGCCTTGCGAGAGTAGCCATTTTACGCTACTTTCGTTCTCGCGTTTGCTCATTTTTTTGCCCTCAACGTTTAGGATGATAGGTAGGTGAGCGTAGTTTATCTTTTGCGTATAGCCTAGTCCTTCGCGGATGAGGTC
>CAUQJW010000061.1:0-9609 GCA_963518485.1 uncultured Campylobacter sp. | reverse complement strand
GACAGAATCTATCATTGGTCGAGCAAGCAGTGCTACATAGCTGCTGCAAATATGATGACGGCCGCAGCTAGCCTAGGCATCGATAGCTGCCCGATCGAGGGCTTTGATGAGGCGGCGCTAAACTGCATCTTGGGTCTTGATACGAGCAAACAACGCGTAGCCATCGTGGTGCCGTTTGGTTACCGCCTAAAGCCTCAACCTAAAAAGTATCGCCGCGAGATAAACGACGTCGTAAAGTGGATTTATTAAATTTTATAAACTTTTTATTGCAGCTAGCACGTTTGCCGCGTCGTTTGCAGGCTCGGCTACGTCGTTAAATCTTTTTACGACTTCGCCGTTTTTGATAATCAGCGTTTGGCGGCGGTAAAATTTCTTGCCGTCGTTCGTGGTAAAGGTTTGTAAATTTAGCGGGGATTCTAGCTCGAAGTTTTCGTCGCTCAAAAAGATAAAATTTGCGCCTACGCTTTGTTTAAATTCATTCATCTTTTCTACGCTTTGAGAGCCGACGGCTATTAGCGTAAAGCCTGCGGATTCTAGCTTTGCAAGGTTTTCTTGATAGGCTTTGCACTGAAGCGTGCAGCCGGTTAGCCCCTTTAAATCCTTTAAATTTTCCGGTAAAAACTTCCCGCTCTCGCCCATTTTGGGATAGGTAAAAACTATGCAGTTTTTGCCGTCCGTTAGCTCGCTAAATTTGACCGGATTTGCGTTTATGTCTTTCATTGCGTCCTCTTTGCGTGTGAATTGTTAAAAAAATAGACTAAAAATAGCACCGCAAAGCTTATAAACAGCATAATCGCCGAATAAACGTGCGCCTTTGTATAATCCATGAGCTCGACGGCCTCGTAGATGGCGATACTGGCGACTTTAGTCTTGTCTGGGGCGCTACCGCCTATCATCAGCACGACGCCAAACTCGCCCAAAGTGTGCGCGAAACTTACTATGAGAGCGGTTAGAAGCGAGGGTTTGATGTTTGGCAGAGCGACTCTAAAAAGCGTCTCCCATTTGCCCTTGCCCAGCGAGTAGCTCGCCTCAAAAAGGCTCTTTGGCAGACTCGCAAAGCCCGCCTGAAGCGGCTGAAACATAAAAGGCAGCGAGTAAATGCAGCTAGCGATGATGAGGCCTGAGAAGTTAAAAACCAAGCGGATATCAAAGGTTTCCTCAAAAAATTTGCCCAAAAAGTTGTAAGGCGAGAGAAAAACCAGCATGTAAAAACCGAGCACCGAAGGCGGCAGCACGAGAGGCAGCGAGATCACGGCTTCTAGCACGGGTTTAAATTTAAAACTCGCGCGGCTAAGCCAAAACGCGACCGGCAGCATGAGGAAAAACAGGATTGTAGTTGAAATAAAAGCAAGCTTTAGCGAGAGGTAAAAGGGCGTAAAATCTATATTCATCTAGTATCGCTTTGTGCGTAAATATCGGCGTTTCGCTCGTTAAATTTGCCCGATTTCGCGCCGTAAAATTCGTCGTTTTCGCCACCGTTTTTTCGCAAATTTAGCCCAAACGCCTTAGCGCTTATAGCCACTTCGTCGCCTGATTTTAAATTTGCGGCTTCCGCAGCGCTTAGAGCTACTTCGCAAAGCTGCCCGCCGACGGAAACGACGGCTACGTAGATGGCGTCGCGCTTTGAGATCTCTAAAATTTTTGCCGGCAGGCTAAATTTCTGCGAGCCTTTGTGTCTCAAAAATATCTCGCCAGGGCTGCCTTTCTGCGAGATTTTACCACCGTCTAGCACGAAAACTTTGGACGCGAGTTTGTAGATCTCGGCGACGTCGTGACTAACCAAAATCGTCGTCATATCAAACTCGGCGTGCACCCTAGCAAGATAGTCTTGCAGCTTTTCGCGCATGGCGTTATCAAGCGCGGAGAGCGGCTCGTCGAGTAGTAAAATTTCTGGCTTTCGCATGAGAGCGCGGGCTAGGGCGGCGCGCTGCTTTTGACCGCCCGAGAGCTGCGAGATGGCGGCGTTTTCTAGCGAGCTCATCTCGACGAGACCCAGCAGCTTGCGGGCTAAATTTACGTCTTCGTTTGCAAAAAGCAGGTTTTTCATCACGTTCATATTTGGAAAAAGCGCGTAGTCTTGAAATAAAAACCCGATATTTCGGCTTTGCGGCGGAGCGAAGTTCTTACCGCCAAAAAGCGTCCGACCGCCTGCTTTTATCGTTCCGCTATCAGGCGTTTCAAATCCTGCGATCAGGCGCAAAAGCGTCGTTTTGCCGCTGCCGCTCTTGCCGTAGAGAGCGACGAATTCGCCCTTTTTTACGTTCAAATTTACGTCTAGATCAAATTTTCCGTTTGCGCCGTTTAGGCTTTTTATGCAGTTTAGTTCTATCATGCGATGTAGAGCGAGGTTGCCTTGACGTAGGCGTAAATTTGATCGCCCGGTGCTAAATTTAGCCGCTTTAGCGATGATGTCGAGATGATGCTTTCAAACTCAAATTTGCCCGCGTTTAGATGTAGCGAGCTCGTGATCTCGCCTTTTTGGATGTCTGAAATCTCGGCTTTTATCTCGTTTGAGACCGAGCAGTTTAAAAGCGGGGAAGTAGCGACGAAGACGTCCGAGCTTTTAAAGCCTAGCCGAACTTCGTCGCCGATTTTTAAATTTTGCAGATTTTCCAAAGAGAGCATTTTTAGGCTTAAATTTTCTGCGCTAAACTCAAAAACGCTAACGCGGTCATTTTGTTCTATCGCCGAAATTTTAGCCTTTATCACGGGACGACGTATCCGAATTTTCTAAAGATTTCCTTCGCGCGGTCGCTTCTGATAAAGTCGTAGAAAGCTTTTGCTTCAGGATTGTTTTCGCCGTGTTTTAGGATAACCATGCCTTGGTCGATCGGGGTGTAAAGCGCGGGATCTATAAGGATGAAGTTTTTGCCCTCTTTGTATTCGGCCATTTTTTTATCGTGCATTGCAGAAGCTGCGATAAATCCGACATCGGAAGCGCTTAGAGCTTGACTTAGAGCCTCACCGATAGATTTTGCTAGGACGACGTTTTTCTCGACTTTATCGTAGATGCCCGCTTTTTTTAGAGCTTCGACGCTAGCTTTGCCGTACGGAGCGGTTTCGGGGTTTGCGATCGCGATGGCTTTTAGGCCTTCTACCGCGTTTATGCCTTTAGCTAGATCGATATCTCTGATCGTAAATAGAGCAAGCGCGCCCTGAGCGTATACTACGGGCTCGGTTACGGCAAATTTGGCGTCGTATAGATCCTGGACGAATTTCATATTCGCCGCCATGAAAACGTCGGCCGGAGCGCCGTTTTTGACCTGAGTAGATAGCGCGCCGCTAGCTCCTAGAGTGACGGTTACTTTGGTGTCTGGATTTGTTTTAGCAAACTCCGCTTTTAGTTCGTCAAACGCGTATGTGACGTTTGCTGCGGCAAATACGTTGATCTCGCCCGCGTTTAGATGAAAAGCCGCGAGGGCCGCGACGACTAGCGAAAAAAATATTTTTTTCATTTTATGCTCCTATTATAATTTGACTAGATTGTATTATTGCCGTTAATTCGTCGCCGACGCCGATTCGCATCTGCATCGCCGATTCTTTGGTAATTATTGAAGTTATATTTTGATGATTATTGATTTCTAGCGTTATTTCGGCATTTACCGAACCGATTTTAGCTTCGATTACGCGACCTTTGAGTTGATTTTGAACGTCTACTTTAAGATCGTCTCCGCGAGCTAAAATTACGCTGGGCGCTTTAAATACGAATACGACTTTTTTGCCGACCTTTAAATCTAAATTTTTCTCGGATTCAAGCGTAATACTCGCTTTTAAAATTTCTCCGCCCGTTAATTTCGCCGATACGTAGGAATTAACAGCTCCGGTTTTTATCTCGGTTATTTCGCAGTTTAGCTGATTTCTTGCGCTTAAATTCATTCCCATACGCTGCAAATTTAAAATTTCGTCCGTCTTAACGTCTATACTAGAGCATACTTTTTCTAGGAACGTTTTTTGATTTTTAAGCATAACATCGTATATCGTAATCATCTTTTTACCGTACTCGGTAAGCTCCGAGCCGCTATTTTTTTTGTTACCTTCGGCCCTTACGATTAGAGCTTCGTCGGAGCGGTTGTTTAGGCTATCTAGGCTATCCCATGCGTTTTTGTAAGAAATCCCTACTACTTCGGCGGCTTTAGTTATACTTTTGGTCTGTTCGACGGCCTTTAAAAGCTTTATGTGTTTTTCTAATACGGAAACTCCGCTATCTAAAAATAACTCTAAACTGACGTCTGCTTTCATGGATTATCGATTTCCTCATTGTAGTATAAAAATATAATTTGGTTAAGTATAATGAAAAATATATGAAAAATAACTTAAAAATAATACCTTATAAATTTATAAAATCAAAAGAAAATTTTGGCTAAAATCGACTATTTAACTTTAAAAAAAATCGGGGATTTTATGAAATTTTTACTATCTTTTTTGCTGTTTTTTTCGGTAACTTTCGCTCAAGATATTAACGAATTCGACGAGGAGTTCGGTTCAAAAAAAGAAATTTTAGATCCGCTTTCGGGATACAATAGAGCTATGACCGGATTTAACGATTTTTTCTACGTAAACGTTTTTAATCCCGTCGCCAGAGGATATGCCTACGTCGTGCCTAAACCGGCTAGAACGGCGATAGATAATTTCTTCGATAACCTGATGTTTCCGATTAGATTTATAAACAATTTGCTTCAGTTTAAATTTAAAGCCGCGGGCGAAGAGACGCTAAGATTTATCGCAAATACGATTATAGGGTTCGGCGGACTAACCGACGGCGCGAAGTATTACGACTTGCAGCGTCACGACGAGGACTTCGGACAGACGCTTGGGTATTGGGGCGTAGGAGGCGGATTTCACATAGTATTGCCGTTTTTAGGGCCTTCGAATTTACGCGACGTCGTCGGCTTTGGAGGCGATTATTTCGCCGATCCGGTAAGTTACTTAGACCCTGCGCTTTTATCGATAGGACTAAAGAGTTATAATCGCCTAAACAACGTTTCATTGGATCCCGATGGATACGAAAATCTAAAAAAAGACGCGGTGGATTTATATCCGTTTTTACGCGACGCTTACGAACAAAATAGAAACTATCAAATAGGACGATAATTATGAAAATTTTTAAAATAATTTTAGCCGCGATGTTTGCCGTAGTTTCGCTACTTGCGGCTCTAAGCGAAGACCGAATAAAACCCGGTATGCAAGAAGCTACGCAAAGCGTAATAGCGGTTTTAAAAGATAAGTCTTTAAGCGATAACGATAAGATAGATAAAATTTTTGCCGTATTCGATCCGTTTTTCGATTTTAATCAAATGGCCAAAATAGCGTTAAGTAAACGATATAAAAATTTAACGGACGAGCAGAGAACGGCGTTTGGCGAGGCTTTTGAGCGAAGATTGAAGGCTAGCTACGTAGATAAGCTTTTGGGTTATACGGATCAAGAAATAATCTTTAAAGACGCTTCAAAACCTAATGCCGGCAGATACTGGCTAAACGGCGAACTTTTAAGCGGCGGCGAAACTTACGGTTTCGTATATAAATTTTACGATGCCAAAGAACGCGGTTGGCTCATTTACGACGTGGAGATTTTAGGCGTCAGTATTTTACAAACGTATCGTAGCCAATTCGATAGCTTAATGGAAAACGAGAGTTTCGAGAGTTTACTCAGTAAGCTAAATCAATCCGGAACGACTAAATAGACTGATGAAGGCTATTTTTAAATTTATAGTTTTTTATCCAAAAAGCGTATTGTCGGCCGTTTTAGCGCTTACTTTGCTCCTAGGGTATTATTCGACCAAACTCGAGGTAGATGCATCCACGGAAACTCTTTTGCTTGAAAACGACAAGGATTTAGCTATTTTTAGAGACGTGGCCGCTAGGTACGCCGCACAAAATTATCTCGTAGTAGCATATACCCCCAAAGACGATATTTTTGCGCCTTCTACGCTTGAGAAGATAAAAAATTTAAGCGACGAGTTAGCAAGAAACGAGCTAGTTTCTAGCGTTGTTTCTATTTTAAACGTTCCGCTTTTGCAAAGCGGTTCGGGCGATATTAGCGAACTAGTTAAAAACATTCCTAGTTTAAGCGATGGAAATACCGATAAAAACTTGGCTAGAGCCGAATTCTCAAACAGTCCGCTTTATACGAATAATATAATTAGTAAAGATTTAAAAACTACCGCGATAGTTTTAAATTTAAAAAACGACGATAAATTCTCGCGGATTTTAAACGAGCGAAATTTACTTTTAAACCACGAACTTAACGGTACTTTAAATAAAGAGCGAAAAGATAAGCTAAAATCGGTAACCGGCGAATTTAAAGCATACCGCGACGAAATTCGCGTAAAAGAGCATGAAGCGTTAGGACGCATAAAATCTACGATAGCTAAATTTAACGACGACGATAGCTTATTTTTGGGCGGCGCAAATATGATAGCCGACGATATGGTCGGATTCGTTAAGTCCGATTTGTCGACCTACGGCGTTAGCGTCGTTTTGCTTTTAATATTTTGTTTATGGCTATTTTTTAGGCAAATTCGTTATATCGCGATGCCTATTTTTATTTGTATCGTTAGCGTTATTTGGGCTAGCGGGATTTTCGGCTTTTTCGGCTGGGAGATTACGGTTATTAGCTCAAACTACGTCGCGCTACAGCTTATTATCACGATTTCGGTAGTGATACACTTAATCGTTAGCTACCGAGAATTTTACCTTTTAAAGCCGCATTTTAGTAACGCTCAGCTGGTTTATCTTACGCTTCGCGACAAGGCTAGTCCGTCGTTTTTCGCGATTTTTACGACCGTTATCGGCTTTTTATCTCTCGCGTTTTCCGATATCAAACCTATCATAATGCTGGGCGTTATGATGAGTACGTCGATCTCGATTTCCCTAGCCCTAGCATTTTTACTTTTCGGCTCGGTAGCCGCGATATTAAGCAAAAAAGCTCCGGTTAAAAGCTTTGAAGATAGTTTTAAATTTACTAAGCATTGCGCCGGTTTCGCGCTAAACTATAAATTTGCCGTATTCGCCGTTAGCGCCGCGGTCTTAGTTTTCGGTATTTACGGTATTTCTAAATTAAACGTAGAAAATAGTTTCATAGAATATTTTAAAGATACGACCGAAATACGCAAAGGCATGCAGGTAATCGATACCAAACTGGGCGGCACTATTCCGGTGGACGTTATAGTTAAATTTAACGCGCCCAAAACTGATAATTCGGTACCAGCGGACGATTTCGACGCGGAGTTTTCGCAAAACGAAAACGACGATAAATACTGGTTCTCGCAACACAAAATCGACGTCGCTACGAAAGTCCATAATTACTTAGAAAATAAAAAATTCGTCGGTCACGTAAGCAGCTTAGCTACCGCCGTAAAAATAGTAGAAAATATCTCTAAAAAACCAGTGGACGGGCTTATGCTCTCCATCTTATACGAAAAAATCCCCGGCAAGTACAAAGATATAGTTCTAAGTCCTTACGTTAGCGTCAAGGATAACGAACTTAGGTTTTCGGCCAGGACGCTAGATAGCGATAAAAATTTACATAGGGACGAGTTCTTAAAAGAGCTTCGCGCCGATCTTATACATTTGACCGCAAACGATAACGTAACGGTGCAAATAAGCGGCGCGATGGTACTTTACAATAATCTGCTTCAAAGCTTAGTCGCCTCGCAGGTCGATTCTTTCGGATTCGTCGTTTTGGCGCTTTTTATCGTTTTTTGCGTTATTTTTAAAAGCGTTAAACTGGCCGCAGTAGCTATCGTTTCGAATTTAATCCCGCTTTGCGCGGTTTTCGGCGTGATGGGAGTGCTGGGAATCCCGCTTGATATCATGAGTATCACGATAGCGGCTATCAGCATAGGTATCGGCGTGGACGACATTATCCACTATATACATCGTCTAAAAATCGAGCTTCGCGGCGGTAAAAGCGTAACCGAAGCGATTAAGGCCTCTCACGCTAGTATAGGTTATGCTATGTACTATACGTCGTTCGCGATAATTATGGGTTTTAGTATAATGGTAACGAGTAATTTTATCCCTACGATTTATTTCGGACTTTTAACCGATTTGGTTATGATCATGATGCTACTAGGAGCGTTAGTGCTTCTGCCTACTTTAATTAGCGCATTTTATAAGCGAGCCGAGAAAATAGGTTAGCTTATTTACGAATAATTTAAGTAAAAGCTTATGGTATCGCGAGTATAATCGTGGGTAAATAATTTAAGGAGTAAAATTTGAACAATATTAAAATTAAATTTAAAATAACGGCTATCGCCGTTATCGGGCTATTGTCGTTTTTAGCGGCCGGAGCGTATATTATAAACGATATCTGGTCTCTTAAGCAAAAGGCTAGCAGCGGCGTAAGCGTCGTGGAAAGAGTTATAAATCAAAACAACTTTATACACGAACTTCAAAAAGAACGCGGCCTGAGCTCGGGAATAATAGGCGGCGGAACTAACGTAGCGGCTTTAAAAAGTCAGCGCGAAGCGGTAGATTCGGCGTTAAGTAAGCTTAGAGAACGCGACGAGGTACTAGCTAAGCTATCCGATATGCGTTCTAAAATAGACGAAAAGCAAGTCGGCGCGGAAATTTTGCTAGACTATACCAAACTCATAAGAAATAGTATTATTAGAACAAACGGATACAGCGCTATTATCGACCCGAATCTAATAAACGATTTGCAAAGATTACTTCTCGTAACTCAAGTAAAAGAAGATTACGGTAGGTTAAGGGCTACTTTAAATGCTATTTTTAGTAAAAACGCTATCTCTCAAACCGATCTTAATAACGTAGTCGCCATAAATAGTTCCATTAAAAAATTTATATCCAACTTTTATGACTTTAACGACAAACGGTACGGCGACAAATTCGATAGCATGATTATAAATACCGATTTCTATAAAAATACCAACGGAATCGTGGAGCGTATCGTTAGTCAACCGCAAGCTACGGTCGAAGACGTTAAGCCCGAAGACTGGTTCAAAAACGCTACGGGTTTAATCGACGAGCTTAGAGAGTATGAGCTGTTTATATTAGGCGAGATTAAGGACTCTGCGACTAAGACGGAGGCCGGAGCTCAAAATACCTTAGTCGTTCTAGCGGTTTCTATTTTTGTTACGGTATTTATTTTGCTTTTAGTTTCCGCCGTTATAGGTAAGAATTTGATTAAAAATATAGAAGTCGTAAAAAACGGCTTAGGAGAATTTTTCGATTTCTTAAACAACAAGACTTCAAAAGCTAAGCTTATAAATTTGCAAGGCGATGACGAGTTGGGGCAAATGAGCGCGCTAATTAACTCAAATATTACCCAGGTAGAACATAACTTAAACGAGCAAAACGAATTTATCGAATCTGCCAATAAATTAGTCGGAAAAATACAGGACGGAGATTTTACCGCCAGTATAAACGCCAATACGACTAATCCAGCGCTTAATAGACTAAAAGAGGCGTTTATAAATCTTAGTTCCAGCCTTCAGCATAGTATAGCTCAAAACTCTAAAATCATATTCGATACGATAGAGCAATTTAAGGCTCAAGATTTTAGCGCTAGAACAAACGACGACGGTAAAATAGCCGCCGGTATCGACTTGCTAGGCGACGAGATTGCTAGCATGATAAGGGCAAATC
>CAUQJW010000060.1:0-9753 GCA_963518485.1 uncultured Campylobacter sp. | reverse complement strand
AATTATAGTCGAGCAGTTTTTTCTAGGCGGTCTTATGGGCTATCTTTTCGGCGTTACGCTTCCGGCTATCTTTAACCGCTTGAGGCTCGAGTACTGGGGACTATATCCCGTATTTTCGATGGCATGGGTTCTACTTCTATACGCTCTAGCCGTTAAAGTCGGCGGCAACGGCTATATCGCCGTCTATATAGCCGGAATGTTCGTCAATAAAAAAGAATTCGCTCACAAGAAAAATTTGATCGGTTTTCACGACGGTATCGCGTGGACGATGCAGATAGCGGTTTTTATCACGCTAGGGCTTTTGGTGTTTCCTTCGGAGCTTCCTTCCGTCGCGCTTATGGGGCTTGCTATAGCTCTTTGGCTTACCTTCGTCGCTCGCCCGATAGGCGTTTTTATTTCGCTGGCCTTTTCTAAGTATAATTTTAAAGAGAAGCTTTTCGTGTCTTGGGTAGGGCTTCGCGGAGTCGTTCCTATCGTACTCGCCACCTATCCTTACGCGAGCAAAATTCCGCACTCCGAGCTGATTTTTAATACGATATTTTTTATGGTTTTGATCTCCGTTTCGCTTCAAGGAACTAGTTTAGAGTTCGTGGCAGATAAGTGCGGCGTGAGAGAAGAGGAAGCGAAAAACGAAGTCGAAGCGTCGAATTTGCCGATTTTTTATCATACTTTACGTCAATATACTATACATTTCGGCTCGAGCGTTATCGGTAAGAACCTAGCCGAGTTGGAGCTTCCCGAGGATTTTTTAGTTATCCTTATAAAGCGCAAAGGCGAATACGTTAAGCCGACCGGCTCGTCGGTGTTCGAGGACGGAGATTTGCTACTCGTGCAGTGCGAGAACGAGAGTAGATACAATGAAACCATAAAGACGTTTACGGCGTAAATTTGCCGCCGTTTACGTAAAATTTAAAGAAAGGAAAAAGAAATGAAATTTGAGGAAATGACTTTATCTACGTTTTCAAGCGCGTTTCGTAGAATAAGAAATAAAAAAGGACTTAATAAAAATAAAGATAAAAACGTTAAAGAGGAGAAATAAAAATGAAGTTTATTAATTTATTTTTAATAGCCGCTTTAGGTATTACATTTAGTTATGCAAAAGGAAAAGTTGATTGTGATGACCCAAAAAATAGACCTAATTATATTGGCGGGATAATGGTAAGCGGCAAAAAAGAGTGTATGATGAATAGAGGAGGGAAAGAACTTGACGGCACTATCGGACGCAACCCAGTAACGGGCAAAGTAACGTCGAAAGCGGAGCTGGCGGGCGCGGATAATGCGACGATGAATTTGGAAACGGCGCAGATGAATTTCGGTAAAGCGCAGCAAACGTTAAAAGACGCAGAAGAGGCTTACGAGGACGACGCTAGCGTTAAAAATTCCCGCCGCGTAGATAAGGCGCGCAAGGCTTTTGAGAAAGCGCAGCGCGATCTCGAAGCGGCAGAAGAGATAAAGGAAAAAGGACAAGTAGCCTGCTCAAATTTGAGCTTTGATAAGCTTAGGATCAAGAGGGAAGCCCTCTTGATTAAATTTGATAATCTAGCGCTTAGCTCTTGAGCGGAACTTTCCGCTCAAGCGATATTCTTAAATATAACTTAAAATTTAACCGAATCAAGCGCAAATTTACCTTAAATCTACTCCAAAGCCTGCGCGAGATCGGCGATGAGGTCGTCTGCGTTTTCTAGGCCGACGCTTATTCTGATTAGCTCCTTTGTTATGCCGGCTTTCGTTAGCTCCTCGGCAGAGAGCTGCTGATGCGTAGTGGAGGCCGGATGCGTGATGAGCGACTTTGAGTCGCCGATATTTACGACGATTTTAAAGAGCTTAACCTTTCCGAGCATCTTTACGGCGCGTTCATAGCTATCGGTTTCAAAGCACATTAGCCCGCTAGCCATACCGTCCTTGAAGTATTTTTGCGCCTTTTCGTGCTCGGGATCGCTTTTTAGCGCAGGGTAGGTCACGCGTTTTACGTGTTTATGCGAGTTTAAAAACTCGGCGATCTTGCGCGCATTTTGCGAGTGTCTCTCGATACGAACGCTCAAAGTCTCAAGCCCCTGGATGAGCTGCCAAGAGTTAAAAGGTGAGATCGTAGCGCCTATATCGCGTACCAAAGCCACCCTCATGCGTAGCGTGTATATGTCGAATTTATCTGCCATCTGAGCGTAAATCAGTCCGTGATAGCTCTCGTCAGGTTCGTTAAAGTGCGCGTATCTGGCGTTGCCGACTAGTTTGGCGTTTAAATTTTTACTAGATACGACCGCGCCCGCTAGGCTTAGGCCCTGGCCGCAGATATATTTGCTAGCGCTATGCACGACGACGTCTACGCCGTGATTTAGCGGCTGAAAAATGATCGGCGTAGGCACGGTGTTATCTGCGATCGTTACGACGCCGTGCTTGTCTGCTATCTCTACGATCTTTTTAAAATTCGGGATTGCGATTTGCGGGTTTGATAGCGTCTCAAAAAATATCGCGCGCGTTTTGTCGTCTATCAAATTTTCAAGATCGTCCGCCGTGTCGCTGTCAAACACCCGCGCCTCGATGCCAAAACGCTTAAGCGTGTGCATAAAAAGAACCATCGTGCCGCCGTAAATTTTCTTTGCCACGATGATGTTGTCGCCGACTACGGCCAAATTTGCGATCGAGTAGAAAATCGCCGCCTGACCGCTGGCCGTCACGATAGAGGCCGAGCCCTCCTCGAGTGCCGCTATACGGCTCTCTAGCACGTCCGTCGTCGGGTTGCCCAGTCTCGTGTAGATGTGGCCAGGGTCTTCTAGCGCGAACCTCGCCGCAGCCGCCTCGGCGCTGCCGAAATCATAAGCCGTAGTCTGATAAATCGGCACCGCCATGGCGCCGGGACCTGCCTTTGTGTCGTAGCCGTAGTGCGTGGCGATCGTCTCTTTTTGCATTTTTTCTCCTTGTAAAATTTGCGCGCATTATAACCGCTAAAAGTTTAAATTGGTATAATTGGGCTTTTGAAAGGAAAAAATGGCTGAACAAAACGACAAATTTAAGCGCGTAAAATACCTGCGCGGCTTGGAAAAATTCGCAAAAGCGGCGATTAGCGCGCTAAAAAGAGAGGATTTTAACGAGGACGAATTTCGCGCTAGAGTCGGCAAAAACGCCGAAATTTTACGCAAGATCGAGCCGGTTTTTTTAGATAACGCCTACTCGAAATCTCTTGAAAATTTCGTAAATTTAGTCGTAAAAGGCGGCGAGAGAGGCGAACTAATATCCTGCGCCAACGCGCTAGAAAAGCTAAAAAATCAAAAAACGTATAAAAAAGAAAAACATAGAAAAAAATATAAGGACGAAGAGTGAAATGCGTGATATTTGACATGGACGGCACGCTCATAGATAGCGCAAAAGCGATCTGCGAGACGGTAAACGAGGTGCGGCGAGAGCTAGGGCTTGATGGCGATCTGGCCGCGGAGTTTATCGTAAAGGCCATAAACGAGCCGGGGCGAAATTTGGGGCTTGACTTTTACGGTATCGATAAGCCGGATATGAAACTGCGGGATAACTTTGAAGCTAAATTTAAGAAAAACTACCGCGAATACGCCGCGGCATACGAGGGCGTCGATGGACTGCTAGCCGGGCTAAAAGAGGCCGGGCATTTTATCGCTCTAGCTAGCAATGCGCCGCGATATACTTTGGATGAGATTTTGCAAAGAAGCGGGATATTTAAATTTTTCGATCTTATAGTCGGAGCGGACGAAAACGTACCTCAAAAACCCGATCCAGCGATGCTAAATTTGATATTAAAATCAGGCGAATTTGATAAAGCGATATTTGTCGGAGATAGTAAAAAAGATGAGCTTGCCGCACGCAATACAGGTATGAAATACCTAAACGTTTGTTGGGGCTTCGGTAGTCAAAGTCCAAGCTGCGACAATATCTTTACTGTTGCCGAAGCAGCCCTATATATCGAGAAGTTATAAAAATTTAGCGTATTATAGTGCGTATGATTTTAGGTAAGATTTTATAAAAAGTAGTATGTATTTTAAGATTTGCGAAAGGTTTTAAAATTTATGGATTATGATATATTTTCTCAGAGTCCGAGAGAAAAATTCTTCGAAATTTTATTTAACGCGAACAAAAACTTAGTCGAAAACGAGCTTGAAAAGACCTTTGAAAAATTTATCGCGATGAGCGAATTTTGTGAAAAAAACGGCTTTGACGAAACGGCGCAAAATTCGTTTATTTCTCAAAATCAAACCCTGATAAATGAGCGTCTAAACGACATTTATATCGGGCTTAGTGGGGATATTTTAAGTCAAAATGAGTAAAATAGCCGTTATATTTTCGTTGTTTTTATCGCTGGCTTTCGGTGCGGTAAATTTCGAGGAAGAGCACCTTTTTGAGCTCAAAAAAGACGAGTGGGCGCGGGTTTTCGTCACTAAAAAGGGCACGGACGAGCGCGAGAGCTTCGACTTTCGCTGGACGCTTTTTGATAACACGAACATCATCGTGCATTCGCGCTACCGAAACTATCCTCGCCAGCTTGTTATGTCGCTAAGGCGCGGCCTTGAGACTTACAAGCAGACTTTGATACCGGACCTCAAGTTTCCGCCTAGCGACCGCGTCGCGCTTTATCTCGTTTTTGAGGATTTTAAGCAAGGCGTCGCGAAATTTCGCGTGCTGATAAACGACGACGAACAGCGCGTAGACGTTGAGTTTTTAGATCCGCCCAAAAAGCAGAGCGGCGCTCAAAATAGCGCGCAAAACGCCAGATAAAAGCAAAATTTAAGTGAGCATAAATGGAAAAAATCGATCTGATAATGAAAAATTTTATCGCAGAGCTTGGTTATAAGCCCGCAAATGAGATGTTTGCTCGGATAAATTCGGGCAAAAAGCTGCGCTCTAAGCTACTTTTAAAAATAGCGGGCGAAAGCGAACAGAGCCTCAAAATTTGCGCGATTACCGAGCTTATTCACCTAGCTAGCTTGCTTCACGACGACGTGATAGACGATGCCGACACTAGGCGCGGAAGCCCGAGTATAAACGCGAGCTTCGGCACCAAAAATGCCGTTATGCTAGGCGATATCCTCTACTCGAAGGGCTTTTACGAGCTGTCGAAATTCCCGCACGAGATCGCGGGCGAGATATCTGGCGCGGTTAGCAAACTAAGCATAGGCGAGATGATGGACGTGGATCTCTCGGCTAAATTTAACGAAGACAAGTTTGCATACGAAACGATGATCTACTATAAAACCGCCGTTTTGATCGAGGCTGCCGCCGCGGTCGGAGCGATGTTAGCGGGACTTGATGCGCGTAATTTTAAAATTTACGGTAAAAATTTAGGTCTAGCTTTTCAGATAATCGACGACATCCTAGACGTCACGCAAGACGCTGCGACGCTTGGAAAGCCGAATTTTAGCGACTTTAAAGAGGGCAAAACGACGCTACCTTACATTTATCTTTACGAAAGCTTAAGCGAAGTAGACAAAGAGAAACTAAAAAGCCTGTTTAAAAAAGATCTGAGCGATGCCGAGCGAGGCTGGGTAAGGGCGAAGATGAACGAAACGGGGGCGATAAAAAAAAGCATAGAAGCGGCTAAAAATTTAGGCGAGCAGGCGATAAAATCGGTAGAAAAATTTAACGTATACGGCCTAGAAAGTATCGTAAAATCAATGATAGACAGGGAATTTTGATGCATTACGCAAGCGTGAGCTTTACGCATAAAAACACCGATATATCCGTGCGCGAAAAGCTTTCTTTTTCTAACATCGAGCGCAAAAACGAAATTTTACGCCTCATTAGCTCCAGCCAAAACATCAACGAGTGTATGGTACTAAGTACCTGCAACCGCGTCGAGATCATCGCTAGCGTAAAGACGGTCGAAGGCGCTAGCAAGCACATCATCGCCTGCATGTCGCTCATCTGCGGCATCCCTTTTGAGGAGTTGCAAAGCAGAGCCGACATCTACGAGGATAACGGTGCCGTGCACCATCTCTTTGCCGTAGCTAGCTCGCTAGATAGTCTTGTTATCGGCGAAACGCAGATCGCGGGCCAGCTAAAAGAGGCGTATAAATTTGCCCGCGCTAACGGTAAATGCGGTGCGAAGCTCGGCAGGGCGATGGAGTTTGCCTTTAAGTGCGCGGCAGAGGTACGAAACAAAACCGAAATCTCCAAAAATCCGATCTCGGTCTCAAGCGTCGCGGTGGCGAAGGCAAAAGAAATTTTCGGCACGCTAAACGGCATGGTCGCCGTGATAGTAGGCGCTGGCGAGATGGCGGAGCTAGCCGCAAAGCATCTAATCGCAAGCGGCGCGAGAACGATAATCGTCAGCCGAAACAAAGAGCGCGCTAAAAATTTGGCTCTGACGCTGGGGGATAATAACGAATACGACTCGCTTTCAAACGTAGCGCAGTACATAAATAAATATCAAATAATATTTTCCGCGACCGCCGCGCCGCATCCGGTTTTGATCGACGCGATGGTAGAGCCAAAGGAGTTTAAGCGTTACTTTTTTGATATAGCCGTGCCGCGCGATATCGCGATCACGCAGAGCGAAAATATCAAAATTTACGCCGTGGACGACCTGCAAGAGATCGTAAATAAAAACCTCGCCCTGCGCGAGGAGCAAGCTCAGATCGCGTACGGTATCGTCGGGCGAAATACGGCGGCGTTTTTCCAAATGCTGCGCGAACTAGCCGTCACGCCGCTAATAAAAGGCATAAGAGAGCAGGCCAAAGAGTGCGCCCAAAGAGAGCTAGCAAAAGCCCTAAAAAAGGGCTATCTAAAACATAGCGACAAAGAGGAGGCGTATCGCCTCATACATCAGGTTTTTAAGGCGTTTTTGCACGCGCCGACGGTAAATCTAAAAAACCTCGCCGGAGCTGCGGGAAGCGAAGCGCAGCTAAGGGTGATCGGAGAAATCTTTAACGTCGCGGAGCAAACGCTGCAAGAAGAAAATAACGAATTTGAATGGGAGAACGAATGAAATTTAGCAAACTTTACGCGCCGACGGCAAAAGAAGCGCCAAAAGACGCGAGTCTGGCAAGTCATAAATTTTTGCTCCGAGCGGGCTATGCTGAGCAGGTAGGTAGCGGACTTTACAACTTTTTGCCGCTTGGCAAACGAGTGCTTGAAAATATAAAAAATATCGTCAAAGAGGAGCTTGACGAGGCGGGCGCGCAGGAGATCTCGATGAGCTTCGTCACCTCCGCCGATCTTTGGCGCGAGAGCGGACGCTTTGACGTCTACGGCAAGGAGCTTTTGCGCTTTAAGGACCGCAAAGAAAACGACTTCGTGCTAAGCCCGACCAACGAAGAGAGCGTCGTCGCGCTCGTGCGAGGCAAAGTGACGTCATATAAGCAGTTGCCGCTAAATTTGTATCAGATAAATATCAAATTTAGAGATGAGGCGAGGCCGAGGTTCGGGCTGCTTAGAGGGCGCGAGTTTTTGATGAAGGACGGATATAGCTTCCACGCAAACGCTGAGGATCTGGACCGCGAATTTGACCTGATGGAAAAAATTTATAGCAAAATTTTTACTCGCCTCGGGTTAAATTTCCGCGCGGTTAGAGCCGATAGCGGCGCGATAGGCGGCAGCGGAAGCAAAGAATTTATGGTGTTAGCTAATAGCGGCGAGGATGATATCATCGTCTGCGAGAACTGCGACTACGCCGCAAACATAGAGGCCGCAACCCGCATAAAACGAACGACGCAGGCAGAAAGGCCTGAGGCCGATGCGGCTAAATTTTTAACGCCTGATGCCAAAACCATCAAAGAGGTGGCGAAGTTTTTTAGAGTCGATGAGTTTTACTGCATAAAAGCGGTGATAAAAAAGGCGATTTTTATCGGCGATAAAGGCGAAAAGAGCGAGAAAATCGTGGTATTTTTCGTGCGCGGCGAGGATGAGCTACAAGAGGTCAAAGCGCAAAACGCGTGCGGGGCGCTCGAGCTAGCGGATGCGACTGAAGTCGAGATCGCGGCGGCCGGGCTTGTGGGCGGATTTTGCGGGCCGGTCGGGCTAAAGGGCATTGAGTTTTACATCGATAAGGAGCTTGAGGGCGAGTCGCAGATGATCTGCGGCGCAAACGAGCGGGATTATCACTTCGTGGGCGTTAGCGTTAGCAGCTTTAACGCGGAGCGCTTTAAAGACCTAACCGCGGTCAAAGCGGGCGATAAATGCCCTTGCTGCGGCGGAAATTTAAGCGTTAGCAAAGGTATCGAGGTCGGACATATATTTAAGCTAGGCACCAAGTACTCGGAGCCTATGGGTGCTACGTTTTTGGATGAAAACGGCAAAGCAAAACCGTTTATCATGGGCTGCTACGGTATCGGCGTTAGCCGTCTGGTCGCCGTCGCCGTGGAGGCTAGCCACGACGAAAAAGGCATAATCTGGAACGAAACCCTAGCTCCGTTTAAATTTGAAATCATCGTCTCAAATTTAAAGGACGAAGAGGGCGTTAAATTTGCGCAGGAGCTTTACGAGAGCTTGCGCGCGGCGGGCGTTTCGGTGCTACTTGACGATAGAAACGAGCGCTTTGGCGTAAAAATGAGCGAATTTGAGCTGATGGGATTTCCTTATGCCGTGATCGTGGGTAAGGGGCTAGCAGAAGGCACGGTCGAGCTCGTCACGCGGGGCGGCCTAGTTAAAGAAACGGTCAAAGCGAGCGAAATTTTAGCGCGCCTAAAGAGCTTATGATAAGGCATTTTTTTACGCCCTACGTCGTTTTGGAGATCGCGGCGGCGTATTTTTTTATCCACGCGTACGGATTTTTAAATTTGGTCCTAGAGGTTATCGCATCGGCCGTTTTGGGGCTGTTTTTTATATTTCGCGTCGGATTTTTTCAGCTAACTAGCAATATCGCGTTTTTTAAGCCAGCAGACGTCTTTAGTAGCGTAGGTATGGCGATCGGGGGATTTTTTATGTTTATCCCGGGGCTCATTACAGACGTTTTGGGCGCGGCGATCGTAGCGGTCGCATTTTTTGCAAATTTAAAAAACGGCGGCGAGCGGGCGAGAGCGAGCGAATTTTACCGCGAAAAATTTGAGAGCGGACAGAGTAAACCGCGCGATGACGGCGAGATCATCGACGTCGAAGTCGTAGAAGAAAAGAGGCAAATATGGAAAAACTAAAAATCGCAACGAGAAAAAGCGTGCTGGCTATGTGGCAAAGCGAGCATATCAGGGATAAAATTTTATCGCGCTACCCGGAGCTTGCAGTCGAGCTAACGGGCATGAAAACCAAAGGCGACGTGATACTCGACACGCCGCTGGCTAAAATCGGCGGTAAGGGGCTTTTTACAAAAGAGCTAGAAGACAGCATGCTAAGCGGCGAAACGCACATCGCCGTGCATAGCCTAAAAGACGTGCCTGTCGTATTTCCGGAGGGGCTGGTGCTGGCCGCGATCTGCTCGCGCGAGGATGTTAGAGACGCGATGCTAAGCGAAAAATACTCTAAATTTGAAGATCTGCCAGGGGGCGCGCGAGTAGGCACTACGAGTCTGCGCCGCAAAATGCAGCTTTTAGCGATGCGTCCGGATCTTGAGATAATCTCGCTGCGAGGCAACGTCCAAACCCGCTTGCGCAAGCTAAAAGAGGGCGAATTTGACGCGATCATACTAGCGATGGCGGGCGTGAACCGATTAAATTTACGCTCCGAGGTTGCGCATATCGTGCCGTTTGAGCTAGATCAAATGATACCTGCGATGGGGCAGGGGGCGCTAGGTATCGAGGCTAGAGAGGATGATGAAATTTTAAATTTGATAGAGTTCCTAAAAGATGAAAAGGCCGTGATAGAGAC
>CAUQJW010000059.1:0-9846 GCA_963518485.1 uncultured Campylobacter sp. | reverse complement strand
CCGTACATAAAAGGTATATCCGTGCCGGTTCGAATTTGAGCAAAATAATCAGCCTTAGCCGCAGTTCTCGTGTATCTTGGATCGACTACGATTAGCTTTGCGCCGTTATTTTCCTTCGCTTTTAGAAAATGTCTAAAGCCGACCGGGTGATTTACCGCCGGATTTGCGCCCACTATAAAGATAGACTTCGCGTTTTGGATATCTCCAAGATGATTGGTCATAGCTCCGTAACCCCAAGTATTCGCCACACCGGCGACTGTAGAGCTGTGTCAAAGACGTGCTTGGTGATCTAGATTATTAGTCCCGAACATCGCTACGAATTTGCTTATATAATAGCTTTGTTCGTTGCAATCTTTTGCAGAGCCTAGAAACATTACTTGCTCTGGATTTTTTTCGCGATACGCTTTTAGTTTGGCGCCGATTTCATCAAGAGCCTCTTTGTAGCTGATGCGTTTCCATTTGCCGCCTACTTTTTTCATCGGGTATTTTACGCGGCAATGAGAGCGCACCATATCGATGACGTCGCTACCCTTACAGCAGTGGCCGCCAGCGCTTACCGGGTGATCTTGGGCTACTTCTTGGCGTACCCAAACGCCGTTTTCTACCTCGGCGCGCACTCCGCATCCAACGGAGCAAACCGTACAAACGGTTTTTACGATTTTAGAGTTTGGAAACGGATTTGCCATTTCTTCTTTTGTGGCGCTTCTAGTTACGCCGCTAGCGGCCAGCCCGCTCATGCCGCCCGCTACGCCTGCTAGCGCGGCCATTTTTAAAAACGATCTTCGCCCGACTGCGTTTGAGTGGGGCATAAGACGTAAATTTGCCTCAGACATATTTATCCTTTCTTAAATTTTTATTATTTCGCTTGTTCGTAGTATAGATCCCAGTTTTTGCTTCTTTTATAAAGCACTTCGGTCTTTTTGCTTTTACCGTATTTTAGGTTTGACGCCGCTGCCGTCGCTACTCCGGCCGTAGCCGCTACCGCGCCGACTAGTCCAGCCTTTTTTAAAAATTCTCGTCTATTTTTTTGCATTTTCTTCCTCCATAGCTTTTAGCTTTCTCACTCGGTTTTTTTGTCTTCTTATGGCTTCGGATCTTGAAACTCCGTCCAAAGTCTTTTTATTTTCGCCTTGATTTATAGGACGCGGCGCGCTTAAAACTACGCGCTCAAACTCTATGAATCCTTGCAAAAGCACTGCGACGTCTTTGTAAATTTCGCTGCTTTCGTGGTTAAAAAGATCATTTATAAACTCGTCGATGTTTGGGTTTATGATCTCTTTAAAAAGCTGCTCCTCAAGCTCGCCGTATAGCTCCAGCTCGCTCTCTCGCGCGATAAATTCGCTCATTAGCGCAAACACGAAACCCACGTTGTCTTCGCTTTCTTTAAATTTAGCTTCGTCGCGCCTAAGGTCGGTGCGGGCTAAAATTTTACGCACTTTAGCGCAGGCGTGTCCGACCTCGTAGCCCTCGTCGTAGTACGATAGCGAGTTTCTAAGCGGACTTGGCGGAGCGTGGAAAATTTCATCGAATTCATCCGCTAAATTTTGCGGACTTTTCTCGTCGAATCTTGCCTGTATGCGCATTATCGCGGCGGCCGATTCTTCGTTTAGAGAGTGCGCAGAGGCAAGGCCTAGCATCGCATTTACGCCGCTAAATCTATCGGCGCCTTGGCTAAAAACGAAAAAACGCGAAAATAGCGAGTAGTAAAGCCCGCGTCCCGCCGCAAATTCGCCCTTGCTAGTCATCGCCTTCCTTTATCATTTTTATCTATTTTTTGAGATTTTTCTCGATTGTGAAACTATACTACTTTTTGGCTTATTTCTTATACTTAAAAAAAAATAAATTAAAAAAATTAATATACGCTTAAATATGCCTTAATTGCATATTGCTTGTAGCGAATTTTAGGGGATAAAAGAAATATGAAATTTACGCATATATCTTGCATTTACGCTTCATTTTGATATTTACTTTTAACTCGGCTATTTTAACGGGCGTTAAACGAGCCTAAATTTAAAACCTGGAGCGAAATTTGCAAAATTTGAGGCTCATTCAAGCCCAAAAAACGCTCCTTCGTCAAATTTAAAATAAATATTTTCGCCGATATTAAAATTTTGCGAATTAGGCACCAGCGTTTTAATCAAAAAGTCGCCGATTTTGATTTTTACCAAAAGCTCTTTGCCAAGATAGAGCGAAACCGAGTGCAAGATACCTTCAAGATAGCCTTCTATCGGCGTTTTGCTTAGCATTATTTTGCTTGGATTTACGGCGATCTTTACGGCGTTGCGTAAATTTTGCGGTAAATTTACGATAGCGTTTTCGTCAAATTTTAAAACCCCGTCCCGCGCGTCGAATATATTTTTGTATTCAAATTCGCACACGCGCCCCTTGTGCAAAAAGACGTTTTCTTCGGCGACCGCGCTTAGCCATTTATCGTCATGACTAGCGATCACAAAGCCGCAGCCGTATCTTTGCCGCATGTAAAGCACCGCCTTGCCGAAAAGCTTTGACGTACCCGCGTCCACGCTATTTGTCGGCTCGTCGAGTAGATAAAGCCGCGATCTAAGCGCCAAATTTAACGCAAAGCTAACGCGCTGCGTCTGTCCCGAGCTTAGCTCAAAGTGGCGCTTGTTTAAAAAACTTTCGTCAAGCCCGACCAAATTTAACGCCTCGCTCGCTCGCTCGTCAAATTCCGCTAGCACTGCGCGGCTTTTTAAAACGGCCCTAAAGTTTTCCCTCACGGAGCGTTTTAAAAGCGCGGGTTCTGGTAGCAAAACGCTAACGTCGCGCAGTAAATTTAGACTCGGCGCGCTGCTTCCCCACAGCCGCACCTCGCCGCTAGTTGGCTTTTGTAAAAACGACATCACTCGCATAAGCGTGCTTTTGCCGCTGCCGTTGCTGCCCGTTAGCGCGGTGATTTTGGTGACGTCGATATCAAGGCGCGGGATGTTTAAAATCTCGCTTGCGCCGTAGTTTAGGCGTAAATTTCTAACGTTTATCACTTTGCGCCTTTCTCGTTAAATTTACAAAAAAGCTCAAATTTGACGCGCCTAGCCCGCATTTTGCGAGCGTAAAATTTCTAAATTTATCAAATTTCATCGATCAAGCCTTTTTAGCGCGTGTATCGCTAAATTTACGGCAAATGCGATAAAGATGAGCACTAAAGCCAGCGCTATACCCATCGCAAACTCGCCTTTATTCGTCTCCAGCGATACCGCAGTCGTGATCGTGCGGGTAAAATATTTGATATTTCCGCCGATCATCATCGCCACGCCGACCTCGGCCACGATACGCCCGTACGCCGTCGCTACGACTACCATCAAAGCATATCTTAGCTCGTAAAGCACGCAGCCAACGAGCCTTGGCGCGCTCAGGCGTAAATTTAGGATGGTTAGATAGTGCTTTTTGTCCATATTTTCAACGACGCTAGCGCTTAGCGAGACGATGATGGGTAGCGCCAGTACAAACTGCCCCAGCATCACGGCCTTTAGCGTAAAAAGCAGCCCAAACTCGCCAAACGGGCCGTTTCGCGTGATAAAGGCATACAAAATAAGCCCGATAGCAACGGTGGGCATCGCAAGCGCCGTATCGCTAAGCAATCGTAATACTCGCCGTCCGCGAAAATCGTAAAATCCCAGCGTAAATCCAAGCGGAAAGCCGACTAAAATCGCAAAAAATATCGAAACGCTCGAAGTGTAAAGCGTCGCCCTGATCGCCGAATACGTCTCCTCGTCGCCGCTAAAAAGCAGTCTAAAGGCCTCCAAAAATCCGTTTAGTAAAAAATCCAAATATTTCTTCCTTGTATATTTCTTAAGTATTAATTTAATGTGCTATAATAGCATACTTTTTAAAAAAGGAGAAAAATGAAAAAAGTAATATTAGGCTCGCTAGTTGCGAGCGTTTTGGCGTTTGCGGGCGATAGCGAACTCATCATGGCTACCACTACCAGCACCGATAATACGGGGCTACTAGACGCGATCTATCCTGCGTATAAGGCAAAAACCGGCGTCGATATCAAATGGACTGCCGTAGGCACGGGAGCAGCTCTAAAATTAGGCGAAAACTGCGATGCGGACATACTTTTCGTGCATTCGCCAAAAGTTGAGAAAGAATTTGTAGAAAAGGGCTTTGGCGTCGAGAGAAAAGCCGTAATGTACAATGACTTCGTCGTCATCGCCGATAAATCGATCGCAGATAAATTTAAAGGCAAAGACATAAAAGAGAGCTTTGAGCTGATCAAAAAAGAAAATATCAAATTTTTCTCTCGCGGCGATAAATCAGGCACCGACAACAAAGAAAAAGGTATCTGGAAGAAAATCGTCGGCGAAGTGCCTGAAAAAGACGGCTGGTATATGCAAACAGGCCAAGGCATGCTAGCTACTATCAACGCTGCAGCCGAGCAAAAGGGCGTGACGTTCACCGACCGCGGCACCTACATCAAGTACGAGGACACTAAAAAAGGCGCGCCTGAGATGGTCATCATCAACGAGGGCGACAACGACCTAAAGAACTTCTACTCGCTAATCGCGGTAAATCCGAAGCACTGCGCTAAGGCCGACATCGAAAATGCGAATAAATTTATCGAGTGGGCGACGAGCGAAGAGGGTCAGAAATTTATCGGCGACTTTAAGCTGCTAGATAAGCCGCTTTTTACGCCTGACGCGAATACTCGCAAGAACTAACTTTATTTACGCGCAAATTTGAGTCGAATTTAGAGCTTAAATTTGCGTGATACGGGCGCGCTTTGCGCCCTTTTCTTTACTTAAATTTACTCTTTTTATTTTTTAAATTTGATCAAATTTTAGCGCCGAGACCCATATCTTGACGGCGTAAATTTTCAAATTTGACCGTGCATTTTTGATTTGCTCAAATTTGACCTTTTCGCGAGTCAAATTTAACCCGCTAAAATTTAAATTTTCCCGCCGAACATCTCGTACATCGCCTTTTCCTCGCCCCAAATTTCGCGGTGCTTTTTGATACAGGATTTTATCGCGCCAACTAGATAGAGCACGTCTTGCTCGGTGTGCGTGTAGTGCAGGCTCACGCGCACGAAGCCGGGCTTACTTTCCGGCATGCGTCCTTCCTTGATACCCAGCAGATCGTGAGCGTACGGCCCCGCGCACATCACGCCCGCGCGCGTCTGGATACCGAAGTCGTTGCTAAGGCTCGCGGCGAAATCATACGCCGAGACGCCGCGCACGTTAAAGGAGATTATCGGCAGCCGCGGCGCGCCCTTTGGAGCGTAGTTTATGATCTCGTCTATGCCTGCTAGCTCGCGCTCAAAAAGCCGCGCGAGCTCGTCCTCGGCGCTTTTTATTTGTTCGAAGCCCACTTTGTTTCGCAGCGCATATGCCAAATTTGCCCGCATAAGCCCGGTGATAGGCGGCGTACCGCCTTCTTCTAGCTGCTCGGGATTTTTTAAAAACATGTGCCCTTCACGGCTAGCGTAGGCGACCGTTCCGCCCGCGGCAAAGGTCGGCACATCGCTGTTAAGTAGCTCCTTTTTGATCGCCAAAAGCCCGCAGCTAGCAGGTCCGCCGAGTAACTTATGCGGCGAGAGGAAAATAGCGTCGAAGTAATCGCAGTCTAAATTTGCGTGTGAGCTCAGCGCCGCGCAGTCAAAGGCGATGATGCCGCCCGCAGCCCTGATTAGCTCGCTGATCTTTTTATAATCACTGACGACGCCCGTGACGTTTGAGGCTGCGCTAAACGAGCCGATGATACGGCGTCCTGTATTAATCTTCAAGATGCGCTCAAGCGCGAGCAGATCGATCTCGCCTGATTCACTAAGAGGTACGCGCAGGTAGTCGCAAAGCCCCTCGCGAAAGCTAAGCTCGTTTGAGTGGTGTTCGTAGGGCGAAACGAGCACGAGCGGAAGCTGCGCGGCGCGTAAATTTGCCTCGCCGATCGCGCTTCTGGTCGCAGGCGGCAGATAGATGCCGAGCAGCTCCTGAAATTTCTTGATCGCGGCCGTCGCGCCCTGCCCGCAAGCGATGATATAAAACCGCTCGTCAAGCCCAAGTAGCTTTTTTAAGCTCTCTCTCGCGCCCTCGTAGCGTCGCTGCGTGATGATAGCGCTGGAGCTGCTGTCGGAGTGGGTGTTGGCGTAGGTTTTGAGGGTCTGCACTATCTCGCGCTCTACGGGCTCATAAGCAAGCCCCGAAGCGGTGTAGTCAAAATAATGCACGTCACGCTTTAGTATGATATTTTTTCGTATTTCGTCTAAATTTGCCATTTTTTACTCTTTAAATTTGATGCGGTAATTATAGTAAATTTTCGCAAATTTAGGGCTTTTGCGGTGGAAATGATTAGAAAATCTGGAGATTAAATTTAGCTATTTGTTGCGAGTTTTTAAGGCAAAGAGACGCTAGCCGAAGAGGCTCGCGACCCTTTGCGAGAGGTAGAAATTTTATTTATTTATAAAATTTTTCTCTAGCCATTCGATAGCTTTTGCCTCAGTTTCGAAGCGTCCGCTTTTAGCGACCTGGTTTTGCCCCTCGTAGAAGCGAATCCTGATACCGTCTTGGACGCTATCTACCTTTACTCTAGTGATCTTGTCTTTGTTTAGATAGACCCTATCGTTTAGTTTTACGTACATTTTTTCTCCCTTAAATTTGATGTGGTTTTATTTCTTTTTATCTTTTGCGTCGTCTTTGGTCGAGTCCTTTTTCTCGCCGTCTTTTTTCAAAAACAGCTCCTTAAAGCGCTTATCGGCAAAATCCTCGATATCGTTTTGTAGCTGCCTATAGGCGTTTATCAGCTCATGCGCGCGCTCGTTTAGCGTCGTGCCGGCGTTTTCGCCGCCGCCTTGCCTAGTCGTAAAAAGCTCCTCTTTTAGATTTTTTTGCAAAATTTGCAGATGATTCCAACATTTTTTATAGTTCATTCCTAGGATTTCGGCGGCCTTTGAGATCGAGCCGACCTCGGCGATGACGTCTAGGACTTCGGTTTTGCCCTTACCGAATATCAGCTCGCCCTCTTCGTTTTCTATCCAAGTTTTGGTTTTTACTCTCATCTTTTTTCCTTTCTTCTCCTTAAAACACCCCAGCTGGCAGTATTTTACGTCGATTTTATAGTCTTTTAGCGTCGAGCGGATCGTCTTTAGCCCCACGCCCGCAGCCGCGTCTCTAGCGTCTTTGCAGAGTATTCTGCCATTTTCGTCGGTCATCTGTTTTAGCTGCGTCATCACGGTGTATTTGCCGCGTCCGTTTTCTAGCCCGCCAAACTGCCCCAGCTCGCAGTTGTCGATCTTTACGCCCATTTTTTCGGCCTCGTCGCTAACCTCGCCGATCTCTACGCCTAGCTTTGCAGCGATCTTAAACGCCGCTCCGCAGTCCAGCCTGCCCTTTGGATTTAGCAGTTTTGTTATCAGTTCTCGGATTTGCTCACTCACGGATTCTCTCCGCGCCGCTATATACGTTTATGTTTTCGCCGCGCGCAAAGCCGCACAGCGTTAGGTTAAATTTACGCGCTATCACTACGCCAAGACTAGTCGGAGCCGTGCGCGAGACGAGCACTGGGATGCCGTGCATGACGGCTTTTGCAACCATCTCGGAACTGAGCCTGCCGCTCACCATCAAAAACGAATTTTGCAGCTGCGAGCCTGCCAGTATAGCTTTGCCGACGGCTTTATCTATGGTGTTGTGCTGAGCGATATCCTCGCCGATAAAAAACTGCTCGCCGCTAACAAAAAGCTTGGCCGTGTGCACGCAGCCAGTCATCTCGTAAAGCTCGCACTGCGTGTAAAACTGCCCCATCTGGCGCAAAATTTCGTCGGTGTTAAATTTGACGTCGGCCTTTACGGAGCGCGCCGCCATAGCCCCCGGGTCGATATTTGCCGTCGAGCTGCGTCCACACCCACTGATTATCACCTTTTCCTCATCAAACTGCTCGAGGCGTTTTTCGTTGATTTTAGCCTTTACCCGCACGCTTAAAGCGTCGTCTGAGAGCTCAATACTCTCGATATCCTCAGGGCTTGCGATCAAATTTTCGCTGATGAGATAGCCTGCAGCTAGTGCCTCCTGATCGGTCGGAGTTGCCATCACCGCGCCGAAACGCTTGCCGTTTATGTAGATCTCAAGCTTGATCTCGCGCACCAAAATATCATCAACGGCGCTTTTTTGCGCGCCCTTAAATTTGGTGATTTGGGTCGTAAAAATAGGTTGCATGATTTTCCTTAATTTTTGCGAAATGATAGCTTGAAAATCTAAATTTAAGATTTGATTGTAGTGAAATCTTGCTTAAATCAAGCAAAAACTTAAACGCTTTTTAGTGCGTTTTTATCGGTATCTGATGATGATTTATATATGCGAATTTAGCATATATCTTAAGATATTTTTTGACTAAGATTTTATCATTATATATTATTTGTATAAGAAATAAAGGAATACTAAAAATAGTATAAGGCTAGAATGAGATCGAACATAACTTGCTGCATATGTAGATTAAATCTTGAAAAATCATAAATATAATTTGCGGCCTGACGTAAGACCGAGAAGGAAATTTATATTATAGAGTCAAATTAAAAAAACTAATTTTTATCAAGCCGTATTTTACTGTTATATGGCCCGTGTATGACTCAAACACGCCGACCGTATATAAAAAGCCCTTAATTATATTCATTAAGGGCTTTTTATATGAAAACTTAGACATTTCGCCGATGAAAAATCATTCTCGAGCGATAAAGTTTCGTCTAAGTTTTTATATTTTTCTTTTTTGCCTGACCAAAGAAAAATATAGGCCGTCTGTCAAGACCTTACAGCAAACCCATTTGAGTTTGCTAAGTAAGTATTAACATATTGTCCTATGTAAGGATTGTTTTTTATTAAGTTAAAGTAAATTTTGATTTATATGGAAATTTACTTTTATTTTTTATTTGGTATTTTATCACAAATTTTAAAAATTAAGATGTTGTCGATTTTTACAACCTAAATAAAGATTCAAGTAAAGATTTGCTTTTTGGGTAAGAAATAAAAATAGAATATAGTATTGGATTATAAAATATCGTATGGTCTACATATGTTTATCGGATTGGATTAATATTGTTTAATAAATCAAGTATCGTTATAATATAGCCGTATTTATTTTTGCGGCTATATTATAACGGTATCAAAAATACATTTATATCCCAAGAGCCTTGTTTTTCTCATATCCTTAAAAACTCCGCTTTGAGAACCGGCAAAACTTAAGATTTTTTCTAAATTCCTGTCCGGTATTTTTTCTTCCGTATCGGTTTGAGTAAAGGAAATCGCCTTTTTGAGAAATAAACTTTGTCGTACCTCTAGTGGATATTTAATCATTTAAAATTTTAATGTTAAAAATATTCTTAATCAATTTTTTATTCATTGTTCGGATTACACGCAAATTTGTTAGATAATTAGCCTCACTCAAACTATCGCCACTCTTTTGCCGCAAGCTTTTATGTAGTTAAAGAATGTTTTATACTTGATATTATACGCTCCGCTTTCTATTCTAGCTACGGCTGATTGGGTTATGCCCATCCTTTTAGCTACCTCGCTTTGAGTTAGACCCGCCTCGTTTCTAGCGTCTATTAAGGCTTCTATGGCTTTATATTCGTCCTCTGGCGCATCGTATTGCGCTTTAAATTCCGGATTTTTTAGCTCTTCTTTTAAAACTTCTCTAAAATTAACGGTTCCCATCTTTAAACTCCTTTAATCTTCGTTCCGCCAAATTTAGTATGCTTTTTGGCGTCTTTTGCGTTTTTTAACAAAAGTTAACAGGATTATTATCCTTTTACCCATTTCATAACAATATATACTTCTAGCTATACCTTCATCAGACTTTATGCGTATCTCAAACAGTCCGCCTTTTAGGCTTTTAGTATACGGC
>CAUQJW010000058.1:0-9925 GCA_963518485.1 uncultured Campylobacter sp. | reverse complement strand
AATAGACGATATGGCTAAGACTATAGTAGCCGACGTTAGGAAGAATAAATTTTAATCATTAAATAAATTCGCCGTTTATCTTAAGCGGCGAATTTAAAGCCTCTTTTTATTTTTTAGATTTTAGCTATAATTCGTTTTCAAAAAAAGGAAAACGATGAAATACCCGATCGATGCGAAAGATAGTTTTGAAAACTCGTTTATATTTTGGCTCACTCGTTACGTCAAATTTAAGCTTAGCTCTCTCTCAAACAAAGAGCTTCGCGATCCAAAGGCGCTAGCAAGCGTAAATTTCGCCCTTAGCCGCGAGATAAAAAACATCGACCAGCTAGACGGCCTCGTAAAATCGGCTAGAAACGCGGGGCTAACGGGTATAAATACATACTTTAATCCGCTTAAAAAGATATTCGAGACGCTCAAATTTTACGAGCTGGAGAGCTTAAAGCAGATCGACGAGGAGCTGCTAAGCGAAGTACTAGCTAGCGTCACGGGCGGGCTAAGCGATGCGAGTAAGAAAAACTACCGCATAAGCGCGATAAATTTTTTCGCATTTTTGGATAAGCAAAACGAAGAGGACGGCAAGGCGCACGTCTTTGATATCGAGCTAAAAAACTGGGGCGGCGTGGGCGGAGCGCGCGGGCAAAAGCTGCCTGAGTTTATGAGCGAGGATGAGGTCAAGAGATTTTTGGAAGCGATAGAAAACGCCGACTTTAAAAGCAACGCCAATCGCAACAAGCTCATCATCAAAATTATCATTTTCACCGGTATCCGCGTGAGCGAGGCGCTAAGCCTAAAGCGCAAAGATATAACCGAGGACGGCGAGCTCTACGTCATAAGAATCCGCGGCAAAGGCAACAAATACCGCGTCGTGATGATCAAGCGCCGCCTCATCGAAGCCCACCTAGACGCGATCGCGATAAACTATATAAATAAAGAAGGCTATCTTTTTATCAATAAAAAAAGCACGCGCCTAACGCAGGCCTACGTGAGCCGCATCGTCGAGCAGATACTCTTTAAAGCAGGTATCCGAAAGGAAAAAAACGGCGCTCACATGCTGCGACATACCTTTGCCACGATGCTTTACAAAAAGCAAAAAGACCTGGTTTTAGTACAAGAAGCGCTCGGACACGCCAGCCTAAATACTTCGCGCATTTACACGCATTTTGATAGCGAAAAGCTAAAGCTCGCCGCGCAGGTAGCCGAGGAGCTAAACGGCCGAAGTTAAGCCGGCGGTAATAAAACCGCGTTTTCTAGCTCTTTGCCTATTTTGCTGGTAAATTTATCGCCGCCGCTAGCGCGTTCGACTATCCTACCGTCGTCCATCAAAACCACTCTATCGCAAACGAGCCTAACTAGCCTTAAATCGTGAGTTATAAGCAAGATCGAAGTCTGTTTTTTGATGTCTTTTAAAAGCTTTAAAAATTCGACCGCCAGCGTCGCGTCTAGCGAGCTAAGAGCCTCGTCTAGTATCAAAAGCTTGGGTTTTACGGCCATTGCCCTAGCTACACAAACGCGCTGTAACTGCCCTCCGCTTAGCGATCTAGCTTTTTCATATAAAAATTTCTCGTCTATTTTTAAAGATTTTAGTAATTCTTTTATTCTTACGGCTCGCTCGCTTTTACTTAGACCGCTTAAATTTTTTAAAGGCTCTTCTATAACCTCATAGACGCTTGCGCTAGGATTTACGGCACTTAAGCTATCTTGAAAAACTATTTGAACTTGCCTATAAAATTCCCTTCTTCGTTTTATGCCGTTTAGTCGCGCTCTATTGCCGTTTAAATATATTTGCGCGCTTTTTGATTTTAAAAGTCCGATTAAATTTTTAGCTAGCGTACTTTTACCGCATCCGGAGCGTCCGAGTAAGCCTAAAATCTCGTCCTCTTTTACATCTAAATTGATATCTTTCAGGGAAAATTCGCCGCTTTTTTTACTAAAAAACGAGTATTTTTCAAATTCGTAATTTAAATTTTTAACCTCGAAAAAGCTCATATTTTCTCCTTATATAGCGACAGATGCGCGCCTAAAAGCTCTTTTGAAATCTTGCTTTTAGGCGTTTTAAAAACCTCTCTCGCCAAGCCGCTTTCTACTATCTCGCCTTCGTGCATCACCAGCGCGTTAGTCGCTACGCTAGCCGCCGCGCTAAAATCGTGAGTTATTAACAAAATTCCCACGTCGTTTAGCTCCGCCGCCTTTTTAAAAAGCCTTAAGACGATGGCCTGAGATACCGAGTCTAAATCCGTAGTCGGTTCGTCGGCGACGATAAATTTTTTTTGCGAAACGAGCGCTAAGGCTATCATTAAACGTTGAAGCTGACCGCCGCTTAGCTCGAACGGATATTTTTTTAATAACGCCGCGTTAAGCCCTACCTCGTTTAAAATTTTTTCCACGCGCTCTCGTTCTAGTTTTTTACCGCTTGCTTCTATCGTCTCGGTAAAATGATTTTTTAAAGTAACTATCGGATTAAAAGCCGTTCTAGGATTTTGCATTACGACCGCAAATTCGTTTGACGATTCGACCCCGTCTATTAAAATTCGCGCCTCGCTTTTTAAATTATGCGGCGTAAAACCAAGTAGAGCTAAAGCGCTTAAGGTCTTGCCGCTACCGCTTTTACCGACTAACGCCGTTATCTCTCCGCTTATTAAGTCGAAATTTAAATCTTTTACGAGTAAAGCTTCACCGTTTCTTACGCAAAGATTTCTAACGCTTAAAACGCTCACAAATACCTCGAATCGCCGAGCTTATCGCGCAAATACTCGCCTATAACGTTAAAGCTGGCTACGCATAAAAATATAACGATTCCGGGATAAATAGCAAATTCGGGGCGGCTAAAAACGTATTCTTTGGCGTCGTTTATCATAACGCCGAGTTCGGGGGTCGGGGCTTTTACGCCTAGCCCTAAAAAGCTAAGTCCGCAAATATGCAAAACTATATGCCCTACGTCTAACGTCGCCAAAACCAAGCACTGCGACAAGATCGGCTTTAGCATATTTCGTTTAAAATTTCCTAAAAAACTAGCGCCCGAAGTAACGCTAATCATCACGTATTCGTTATTTTTAAGGCTAAAAACAACGCTTCGTACCATCCTAGCGTACCAAGCCCAATGCGAAAGCGCGATAGCCGTAACGATATTAAAAAGTCCGGTACCGAAAATCCCTACCAAAAATAGCGCCAGAATCACCGTCGGAACGCTAAAAAATACGTCGCAAACGCGCATTAAAATTTGATCGGTTCGCCCTCCGGCAAATCCCGCCAAACCGCCTACCAAAACGCCTAAAATAAGTATAAGAGCCAAAGTAGCAAACGCCGAACCCAAAGAGACTCCGATAGCTAAAGAAAGTCTCGCCAGCTCGCTCCTGCCTAAATGATCCGCCCCTAACCAAAAAACCTCGCCGGACGGCGCGAATCTCATCGATAAATCGACGTTATTTACGCTTTGAGGCGCAAAAAAGGGCGCGCCTACGGATATAACTAGCAAAGAAACGACTATAAAGATCGCTGAAAAAAGAGTAAATTTTTTCATTTCGCGTTAGCTCTAATCCTAGGATCTATACAGGCGTAAAGCGCGTCTACGACGATATTACAAACGATAAAGGCAAACGCCGTAATCAAAATAAAACATTGAACGGCCGGATAATCGTTGTTAAGTATGGCCTCCACCGCGTATCTACCGATACCGGGATACGCAAAAACGTTTTCTACCACCATCGCCGCGCCTATTATTTCGCCAAGATGCATCCCAAGCGCGGTTACGATAGGAAGCGACGCGTTTTTAAAAATATGTCTAAAAAATAGCCCAAATCCCTTCACGCCGCGCATTTTAGCGTATATCGCGTGCCTTTGATTTTGCGCTTCAATAATATTTGCCCTAATTAGTCTAGCATTGACGGCTACGCTCATAAAGCAAATCGTAATCGCCGGCAAAATCATATGACTAATCCCGCCCGCGCCCAAAGGCGGCAAAAGTCTTAATTTAACCTAAAAAACCAAAATTACAAAAAGCCCGAGCCAGAAATTAGCAAAAAAAACTCCTATAAAAGATATAAACCTAGCGACTCTATCTATAAATTTATCCTTATAAATAGCCGAAAAAATTCCGAGCGGAATAGAAAAAAGCATCGTTAAAAATAGAGCGAAACCGGCGAGTTTAAGCGTAGCCGGAAAGTAATAAGCCGCATCCTCGCTAACGGCTCTACCGGTTATATACGAGTTACCCAAATCTAGTTTTAGGGCGTTTTCTAGCCAAATCTTATATTGCGATAAAATCGGTTTATCTAAATTTAGCTCCGTTCTAGCGTGCGCCAAAGCTTCGTCGGTAGGCGAGATGCCCGAAGCATTTAGATAACTCATCGCCGCGTCGGTGCCGTTTAACCGCAAAAGCGCAAATATCAGCAAACTAACGGCAAACATCGTCGGCACCGCTAAAAAAACGCGCTTTGCTATAAATTTTAATATCACCGAACGCTCATCTCGTCAAACGGAATATGATTTTTTATTATACTCATTTTAACGTTTTTTACTTTTTTATTATAAAGAGCTTTATTGGTTTCATAAGTTATAGGTATATAAATCGCCTCTTCGTGTAACTTTACGAGCGTTTCGCGAGTTAATTTACGCCTTAAATTCTCGTCCGTAGTTTTTAAAATTTCGCTTATTTTTTTATCGATTTCGGCCTTATCTTTTAAGCCTAGCTGTGCCTGATAGTCCGCGTGAGCCGGTAATCTCATCGAGGCTAAAAAACCCTGAGGATCGTAAGGCGCGCCCCAAGTGGAGTTAAATATCGCGCCGAAATCGCCGCTTCTTTGCCTTTTGTAAAATATCGAACTCTCGTCGGCTTTTAACTCGACTATCGCGCCTATTTTTAAAAATTCCGATTGTAAAATTTCGGCGATCGATTTTTGTACGGCGTTGGCCCCTACGTAAACAAGCTCGAATTTTAAGGCTTTGCCGTCTTTATATCTGATATTTTTCTCGTCTTTTATCCAGCCGTCGTCGTCTAGGATTTTATTTGCCGCAGCTATATCGAATTTATATTCGCTTACATTTACGTCGGTATTTTCAAAATTTTTATCGAATAAAAAATCAGCCTTAGGCTGAGTATCAAAAAACACCTCTTTTACTATTAAATCTTTATCCACGGCCGAGTTTAAAGCCTTTCTGACGGCTAAAGAGTCGGTCGGGAATTTGTTGGAATTTAAAGCTAAAACCAAGGTAAAAAGCGGCTTTGAAATACTTGAATCAAACTGTTTTTTAAGCTCGTTAAAAGTATCGAAAGATATTTGCTCGCCTACTTGCTCGCCGCCGTATATCATATCTATTTCGCCGGTCTTTAAGGCTATGACTTTTATCGCCGGTTCGGGAATAATTTTAGCCGTTACCGCTTGCAGAACCGGTTTTCGGCCGCGAAAATTTTCATTTATTTCAAACCTATCGTAAACGCCGCGCTCGCTTTTTACGAGTTTCCAAGCGCCGGTACCGACCGGAGCCTTTATACCGTCTTTAGTGCCGCCCTCTATCATCGAACTAGGGGCTATAAATCTAAAAGGGCGAATTAGGCTAAGTTCTTTTAGCATAGCGTTATATGCATGTTCTATCTCGATCTGAATACCGAATTTATCCGTTACGACGACGTTTCGTATTAAATTTGCCGATTCTAGCCACGCATGACGTTTTCTATTGGCTAAAATCGCGTCGAAATTCGCTTTAGCGGCGGCGGCGTCAAACTTCTCGCCGTTTGAGAAATTTACGTCTTCGCGTAGCGTAAAATTATAAAATCTACCGTCTTCGCTTACGTTCCAAGACTTCGCCAAAAGCGGATGAATTTTACCGTCTTCGCCGAATTTTACGAGTCCTTCGTAAACCATATCTTGAGCAAACATTTCATTTGGAGAGTAAAGGTGCGGATTTAGCTCCCCGACGTTTTTTGAAACGGCGATACTTAGTTCGCTTGCTTGCGCGATTGCGAAAAATATTAACAAAGCTAACGACTTTAGCATTTTATATCCTTTTGATAATACTAAATACATTTTAGTATTACTTGGTGAGATTATATATTTTTAGGTATTATTTGTCAACATAATTTTATAATATTAATTTAGGTATTTTCTTTAATATTCTATTAAGATATAAAGGCTATCCGAGCGGATAGCCTTATTTTTATTACTTTTTAACGCTTATATTTATCTTTTCCGCATCCGCGCCGACTACGATTTCATCTCCGCTTTCAAGCTCGTCTCGCAGGATCATATCGGCTAGCGGATCTTCGACTAGCTCATAAAGCGCGCGGCGCAAAGGTCTAGCGCCGTAAACGATGTCAAAGCCCGCGCCCGCGATAAATTTCTTCGCCTCTTCGCTTAGGCTCGCCTTGATACCGCGATTTTGTAGAGTTTTTTCAAGCTCTTTAAACATTATATCTACGATTTTTATTAGCCCGTCTTCATCGAGCGGATTAAAGATTATCGTGTCGTCGAGACGGTTTAAAAACTCGGGTTTAAAGTAGTTTTTAAGCTCGTTTTTGACCGCTTGCTCGCGTTCCTCGCCTTTTAGATCCATGATGAAATTTGACGCGATGTTGGACGTGAGGATGATGATCGTGTTTTTAAAATCGACCGTCACGCCCTTATTATCAGTCGCCCTTCCGTCGTCTAGGATGCCTAAAAGCACGTTAAACACGTCCTTGTGAGCCTTTTCTATCTCGTCAAAAAGTATGACGCTATACGGACGTCTGCGCACGGCTTCGGTCAGCTGTCCGCCCTCGTCGTAGCCCACGTATCCCGGAGGCGCTCCGAGCAGGCGGGAGACGCTGTGCTTTTCCATGTATTCGCTCATATCAAAGCGTATGAGCGCGCGCTCGTCGTCAAATAAAAATTTAGCCAAAGCCTTCGCCGACTGCGTTTTACCCACGCCCGTAGGCCCTAAAAACAAAAACGATCCGATCGGACGCGCGCCCTCGTTTAGGCCGGCTTTGTTTCGCTTGATAGCTCTTGCTAGAGCGTGCAGAGCGGCATCCTGACCGACGACGCTTTCGCGCAAATGCTCCTCGATCATCAGATATTTTTGCTTTTCGCTAGTTAGCATTTTGCTGACCGAAATTCCCGTCCATTTGCTTAGTATTTCAGCCACCAGCTCCTCATCGACCTGATTTTTGAGTAGCACGCCGCTTTTTTTCATCTCGTCCCATTTTTTTTCGAGCTCTTTTTGGCGGTTGGCCGCTTCTAAAATTTTGCCGTATTCTATCTCGGCAGCGCGCTGCAAATCGCCGTTTCTGCGCGCTATCTCAGCCTCGCTTTTTAGGCTATCTATCTCTTTTTTAGCTTTTGTGATGCCGCCGAAAACCGCCTTTTCGTTTTCAAATCTGCCGTCAAGGGCGTGTTTTTGCTCGTTTAGATCGGCGATTTCTTTTTCGATTTCGCTTAGGCGAGCGGCGTTTTTAGCCTCGTCTTCCATTTTTAGCGCCTCTTTTTCGACTTGTAGCGTTACGATCTCGCGCTTGATGCGGGCTAGTTCGTACGGCTCGCTTTCTATCTGCATTTTGAGCTCGGCTGCGGCCTCGTCGATGAGATCGATCGCTTTATCGGGCAAAAAGCGGTTTGAGATATAGCGGTCGCTCAGCTTTGCTGCCGCTACCAGCGCGCTATCGGTGATCGTCACGCCGTGATGCACCTCGAGGCGCTCTTTTATACCGCGTAAAATTTGAAGCGCTTCGTTTACGCTAGGCTCTTTGACGTCGATGGGCTGAAAGCGGCGTTGCAACGCAGCATCTTTTTCAAAATACTTGCGGTACTCTTTTAGCGTCGTTGCGCCCACGGCGTGTAGCTCGCCTCTAGCAAGCGCGGGTTTTAGGATATTTGCCGCATCCATGCTGCCTTCGCTAGCTCCCGCGCCAACGATAGTGTGGATCTCGTCGATAAAAAGAATGATATTTCCCGCGCTTTTTACCTCGTTAATGACGGCTTTTAGCCTGTCTTCAAATTCGCCGCGGTACTTCGCGCCCGCGATCAGCGCGCTCATATCAAGCGCGATTACTCGCTTGTTTGCTAGGCTAGTTGGCACGTCTTTTGCCACGATTTTTTGCGCTAAGCCCTCGACGATAGCGGTTTTACCCACGCCCGGCTCGCCTAATAAAATAGGATTATTCTTGCTTTTTCTTATTAAAATTTGCATCATGCGCGTGATCTCTTCGTCACGCCCGATAACCGGATCAAGCTCCTTATTTAGCGCCTTTGCGGTTAGATCGATACCGTATTTCTCAAGACTATCTAGCGTCTCGTCGCTGGTTTGACTATCTATCTTGCGCCCTGCCCTGATGCTTTCTAAATTTTTGCGGATTTCTAAAACGTCGGTAAATTTGCCTAAAATTTGTTTGATCTCAGGCAGCTCAAACGCTGAGATAACCCATGTATCCACCGCGATATAGCTATCCCCCAAACTCACCATCAGAGCTTTTGCGCTTTCAAGAGAGTTTATGAGCTCTTTTGAAATTTGCACGTTTTCTTTGCTCACGTTTGAGTTTGTGGGTAGCTGTGCGGCTTTGCTTTTTACTTCAAGCTCCACTGCGTCTTTGCTCACGTTCATTTTGTTAAAGACTTGGTTGAGTAGCGAGCCGCTATCTGCGACCAGCGCCCAAAGCAAATGAAGCGGAAACGTTTGCGGATTTTTCGCGTGTATCGCTAGCGCGACGCCCTTTTCTACCAGCTCTTGCATTTGTGCGGTTAAATTTTCGCCTAAATTCGCCATTTTTTCTCCTTTAGTTTATAATGAGCGTATTATACAACTTTAGTCTATATTTGTCAATGTTTCTTATATGATTTTTATCAACTATGTAAAATATGACGGCTAATTTTTATTAAATTTTAGTCTATTTTTAGGCAAATTAGACTAAAATAACGCATTTTTAAAAAAGGAGAACTATTTTGGTTAAAAAAATTCTTGCTTGCGGAGTTAGCGTAGTTCTTAGCGCTATAATACTCGGGACGAATTTGCAAGCAAAAGATAACGAAAACGATACCGAGGCGAAGCTGGATTCGCTCAACAAACTTACTAAAACTATTTCGACCATAGAAAAATACTACGTAGACGATCTAAAATTTAAACAAATAGTAGATAAGGCCATCGAAGGACTTATGAATAACCTCGACGCGCATTCGGGATTTCTAAACGAGAAATCGTTTAAAGATATGCAAGTACAAACCGAAGGCGAATTCGGCGGATTAGGTATAACGGTCGGCATGAAAGACGGCGCGCTAACGGTTATATCGCCTATAGAAGGCACTCCCGCCGATAAAGCCGGCGTTAAATCGGGGGATATAATTTTACGAATCGACGGCAACTCTACCATCGGAACAACGATAGACGATGCGGTCGGCAAAATGCGCGGCAAACCTAAAACGCCGATAGAAATTACGATTAGCCGCAAAGGCGAGCCTAAGCCTTTCGACGTTAAGCTGGTACGCGATATTATCAAAGTCGAGTCCGTTTACGCAAAAATGATAGAAAATGAAAATATTTTATATCTTCGCGTTACGAATTTCGATAAACACGTAACGGCTAAGGCTAGAGACTTTATCAAAAAATATCCCAAAGCAGACGGAATTATTTTGGATTTACGAAACAATCCGGGCGGACTTTTAAATCAGGCCGTAGGACTTACGAATTTGTTCGTAGATAACGGCGTTATCGTGTCGCAAAGAGGCAGAAACGCCAATGAAAATAGCGAATACAAGGCCGACAAAAACAATACCGTAACCAAACTACCGTTAGCCGTTTTAGTAAACGGCGGAAGCGCAAGCGCAAGCGAAATCGTAAGCGGAGCGTTGCAGGACTTAAAACGGGCGATAGTCGTGGGAGAAAATACTTTCGGCAAAGGAAGCGTTCAAGTTATCATGCCTATCGACGACAAAGAGGCGCTTAGACTAACTATTGCAAGATACTA